>NZ_AP023287.1:1878049-2191057 GCF_014218295.1 Mycolicibacterium litorale | reverse complement strand
GTGCACTACAACGGCTGGTGGTGTTGCTGATCCGCGCGCTCGGACCAAGGCGGTTGCCGTATGCGATGGCCGCCGCACTGACCACGGTCTTCCCGTCGATCTACGTCGACGTTCAGCTCGTGCTGGCTGCTCCTCTCGCCCGCTCGGCAGCACCGGAACTCGGTCGCAACGGGCTCGGTCTGCTGGCCGGCGCCCTGACCGCGGGGATCCTGGTCGGGTACGTCTTCGTCGTTCCGGGCCTCGGAACCGTGTCGATCGCCGGTCTGCTGGACATTCCGCTGGCGACGATGCTCGGCTACGGCTTGGTCATCGGCACCCTGACCGTGCTCATCACCGTTCTCCTCTACAGCGTGCTGGTGCGATTCGGTTTCTGGAACCCGGACAAGGACGAGCACGCCTCGGAAGCGCTACTCGAGGAGGAGGCACTGGCCGCTGACATGACGGACGCCGATGAGGAGTCCGGCCGGCGCCTGCCACCGCTGTTCCTCGCACTGCTTCCGGTGATCGTTCCGCTGGTGATGATCGCCTTCGGCGCGATCGCCGACGCCGCCGGCTTCTCCACGTCGCTGATCGCCTTCATCGGCAACCCGGTGTTCGCTCTGTTCGTGGGCCTGCTCGGCGCATACGTCCTCGCCAAGGTCAGTCTGGACCGCGACCGCACGGACGAGGCGATGACCAAGGGTTTCAACACCATGGGTCAGATTCTGCTGATCACCGGCGTGGGCGGATCGCTCGGCGAGGTGATTTCGTCGACCGACCTGCAGGACGTGCTGGGTGACCTGTTCTCCGCAGAAGCCGGCGCGCCGATCATCGTGAGCATCCTGCTCGCCTGGCTGATCGCGGCAGTGTTGCACCTGGCGATTGGGTCGATCTCCGTCGCGGCGATCACCGCGTCCGGCATCATCGGCCCAGTCCTTGGCCAACTCGGTGCACCGGTAGTCATCATCGGCCTGGCCATCGGCGCCGGAGCGCTGTTCGCACTGCAGGTGAACAGCAACTTCTTCTGGATGTTCCAGACCCTCCTCGGAGTCACCACGCGCGGTGCGCTCAAGGCGTTGACCTTCGTCACCGCCCTGGCATCCGTCGTCGCGCTACCCCTGATCGCCGGCCTGAGCCTTGTCATCTGAATCTGCGAGGAGCGTCATGCAACCCCTGCGCGGTATCACCGTCGTATCGCTGGAACAAGCCATCGCCGCCCCATATGCGAGCCGGCACCTGGCCGACCTCGGCGCCCGGGTCATCAAACTGGAACGACCGGGTGCCGGTGATTTCGCCCGCGGCTACGACACCCGGGTGAACGGTCTGAGCAGTCACTTCGTGTGGACCAACCGCAACAAGGAATCGCTGACCGTCGACTTCAAGGATCCGCGGGGAGCGGAGATCGTCCGGCGGCTGCTCGACGACGCCGATGTCTTCCTGCAGAACCTCGCCCCCGGCGCGACGGGTCGGGCGGGGCTCGGCGCCGCCGAACTGCAGCGGACCAATCCGAAGCTGATCGTTTGTGACATCTCCGGATACGGGCTCGGCGGACCATACGAGACGATGAAGGCCTACGACCTGATGGTGCAGAGCGAAGCCGGTCTGCTGTCGGTCACCGGCACGGCCGACGACATGGCCAAAGTCGGCATCTCGGTGTCCGACATCGCCGCTGGGATGTACGCATACAGCTCGATCCTCGCTGCGCTGATCGAACGCGCAACTACCGGTCGCGGCGCGCATCTCGATGTGTCGATGCTCGAAGCGACAGTGGAGTGGATGGGGTTTCCGCTCTACTACAGCTTCGACGGCGCCCCACCGCCGCCGCGGGCCGGGGCCGCGCACGCGACCATCTACCCCTACGGCCCGTTCACCGCCGGTGACGGCACGACCGTGATGATGGCCATCCAGAACGAGCGCGAGTGGGCGGCGTTCTGCGACCGCTTCCTCGGTGACGCGTCCATCGCCACGCGCGAGGAGTACCGAACCAACTACCAACGAAACCACCATCGCGAAACGCTCGCACCGATCATCGCCGACCGCTTCGCCCAACTCAGCGGGCACGAGGCGGTGGCCGCCCTGGCGATGGTCCCGGTCGCCTACGCACGGGTCAATACGATGAGTGACGTGTGGGCGCACCCTCAATTGGCCGCCCGGAACCGTTGGCGGACCGTCGGCACGCCTGCAGGAGACGTTCCGGCGCTGCGACTGCCCGGTCTGGTCGACGACGATCCGCGCATGGAGCCCGTACCCGCGTTGGGCGAGCACACCCGGCCGATCCTGCAAGACCTCGGGTTCTCCGGCGAGGAGATCGACGTGTTGCGCACCGACGGTGTCGTCTGATCACAGTGGACATCACCGATTTGCGGTACCTGATCGCGGTCGTCGACGCAGGCAGCCTGTCGCGGGCGGCGGTCGCCCTGCGGATCTCGCAGCCGGCGCTGAGCCAGCGGATGACGCACCTGGAGGACGAGCTCGGCGTCCGGCTCCTCGAACGCGGACCGCGCGGGGTGGTCGCCACCGAGGCCGGTCAGGACTTTTACCGGGACGCGCACCGCATGGTGCGGCAGTTCGACCAACTGTCGCGGGCGGTGTCCGATCATCGTCAGATCCGCGGGCTGGTGGCTGTCGGGCTGCCGTCCGCGGTCGCGACTCAGCTTGCCGCGCCGCTGTATTCGTGGGTCCGCCAGCAAGTTCCCGGGGTACGGCTCGAGTTGTTCGAGTCGATGAGCGGCTACATCGAGGAGCTCTTCGACCGTGGCCGAATGGACCTTGCAGTGGTCTACCGCGATCAGCCGCGCGAGCGCCCCGGCGACATCGCGCTGTACTCCGAGGAGCTCTATCTCGTCGGTGACCCTGGCCGTCCCGTCGCTTCCGACACCACGATTCGCCTGCCGGAACTCGCCGACGTACCGCTCGTCGCGCCAGGGATCCGGAGCAGCCTCCGAGTGATGATCGAGCAGGCGCTGCGCGAGCATCGGATCAGTCCGACGGTGGTGGCCGACGTCGAGTCGCTGAGCACGATGGTGCGGATCGCCCAGACCGGCGACGCGTGCGCGCTGCTGCCGTTGTCGAGCGCCACCGCGGCGTCGGTGCCGATACGGCACGTCATCGATCCCCCATTGCGTCGATTCGCGATGGTGCGCACCGCAAATGAGCTGTCCGCCCCGCGTGAAGCCGTCGACGCCGTCTGCCGGGGTATTGCCGAGGTCACCCGCCAGCTGGCGCGCGCCGGAAAGTGGCAGGGCATCTGCATGACCGATCACCTTGAAGGGCAACATGATTGACATCGATACCGCCGGCACTCTGCTTTTCGTGCCGGGTGATCGGCCGGATCGCTTCCGGAAGGCCGTGGACAGCGGGGCCGATCTCGTCGTCATCGACCTCGAGGATGCGGTGCCACCGGCCGGCAAGGATGCCGCCCGCCGCAACGTCGGCCGGTGGCTGGATGCCGGACACCGCTGTGCAGTGCGGATCAACGCCTTCGACACCGTCGAAGGCGACGCCGACCTGCAGTGGCTGACGGGCCGCGACTGCCCGGTGATGTTGCCGAAAGCCGAGGATGCACGCCGCATCGTCGAGCGGCTCGGTGACCACGCGGTGCTGGCACTGATCGAGACAGCGAGCGGAGTGCTCAACGCCGCCACCGTCGCCGCGGCCACGCCCGTCCGCCGCCTGGCCTTCGGCAGCTTCGACCTCGCAGCGCACCTAGGGGTCGCCCCGGAGGATCGCGCCGCGCTGGCCGCAGCCCGAAGCATGCTGGTGCTGGCGTCGGCGGCCGCGGGCCTGGCCCCTCCCCTCGACGGCGTCACCGCCGCCGTCACCGACAATGCCGCGCTGACCGAGGACATCCGCTACGCCGTCCAACTGGGCTTCGGCGGCAAGCTGTGCGTTCATCCGGCACAGGTGCCCGCCGCCGCCGCTGCCCTGGCGCCGAGCGCCGCCGACGTGGCCTGGGCGCAACGTGTGATCGAGAGCGAGGGTAGTGCCGTCAGCGTGATCGACGGACGCATGGTCGACAAGCCGGTGTTCGACCGGGCGCGCCGAATACTGACCGCGGCGCCTGGCCACGCTTCCCCTCCCCTACCCTGAATCAGTGGCCGACCGCCTGGTGATCAGTTCCGGTTCCGAATACGAAGCGCTCGTCGGTTATTCGCGGGTGATCCGCGTCGGCGACCAGGTCATGGTGGCGGGCACCACCGGCGCCGGGGACGACATCGTCGAGCAGACCCGAGATGCATTGCGGCGCATAGAATCCGCGCTCGCACAGGCGGGCGCGTCCCTGTCGGACGTGGTGCGTACCCGGATGTACGTCACTGACATCTCACGCTGGCGCGAGGTCGGCGCCGTGCACGAGGAGGTGTTCGGCACCATCCGGCCGGTCTCGACGATGGTCGAGGTGTCGGCCTTGATCACCCCCGGCCTCTACGTCGAGATCGAGGCCGACGCTCACCTCGGCGGGGCGGGCGGCGACTGATCGAGCGGTGCGAAGGTGCCGTCCGGACCCGGCCGATACGGTGTGACAGCTCTCACCGCCGCCGCGGGCAGCGGACCGTACAGGTGCGGGAACACCATCGCCTCGGGATCCGTTGGAAGACCGGGCTCCCAGAGAACCGGGTCCGACAATCGGTCCGGATCGATGTGGAGCAGCACCAGATCGGTGCGGCCGGCGAAGAGTCGGTTGGCCGGCAGGTGCACCTGCGCCGGTGTCGACAGATGGACGTAACCGGCGCTCGCGAGCGACTCCGGACGATGTTCGCCATCGGCTGAAATCGCCTGCCATTCGGCGGCACTGCACAAGTGCACCAGGTCAGGTGGTTTACGAGCCGAATGTGGGTACATACGTCTAGCCTGCCTGACCGGCAACTGGAGTTGACGTGAGACACGACACACCGGTGAACCCCTAGGGAACAAGGCCGGAACTGAATACGTCTGACAGAGTGGATATACGCGAGAGGGTGAACCGCCCGATCGCAGAGAAGGAAACGGAGGAGCCATGACCGCAACTCTGACCAGTCCAGAACTCACCCGGGCTGATCGCTGCGATCGCTGTGGTGCCGCGGCGCGTGTGCGCGCCAAGCTGCCCTCCGGCGCGGAACTGCTGTTCTGCCAGCACCATGCCAACGAGCACGAGGCGAAGCTGGTCGAACTCGCGGCCGTACTCGAAGTCAGCCCCATCGACGCCTGAGTCGTCACACGAGCGCCGAACACGGCATCAGTCATTCTGGGCCTTCCAGCCCGTCGTCAGTAATGCTGGTCTGGTCATGACCGACCAGCCGCCACCGGTAACACCGTCCCGCCATCACCTCCGTCACGTCGTCATCCGCACTCTGTCGAAGAGCTGGGACGACTCGATCTTCTCGGAGTCGGCTCAAGCGGCGTTCTGGTGTGCGCTGTCGTTGCCGCCTCTCCTGCTGGGGATGCTCGGCAGCTTGGCCTACATCGCGCCGCTGTTCGGGCCGGATGTCCTGCCGACGATCGAGAACCAGCTGATCAGCACCGCCAACAGCTTCTTCTCGTCGAACGTCGTCAACGAGATCATCGAGCCGACGGTGCGCGACATCGTCAAAGGCGCTCGCGGCGAGGTGGTGTCGCTCGGCTTCGTCATCTCGCTGTGGGCGGGGTCGTCGGCGATCTCGGCGTTCGTGGACTCGATCGTCGAGGCGCATGATCAGACCCCGTTGCGCCATCCGGTGCGGCAGCGCTTCTACGCACTGGGGTTGTACGTGATCATGCTCGTGTTCGCGATCGCCACGGCGCCGCTGCTGGCGCTCGGGCCGCGCAAGGTCGCCGAGTTCATCCCCGACGACTGGGACGCGGTGCTGCGCTACGGGTATTGGCCCACGCTGTTCGTGAGCCTGATGGTGGCGGTGAACATCCTGTACCGGGTGTCGCTGCCCAAACCGCTGCCGTCACACCGGTTGATCCTGGGTTCGGTGCTGGCCACGGTGGTGTTCCTGGTGACCACGCTGGGGTTGCGGGTGTACCTCACCTGGATCACCGGCACCGGGTACACCTACGGCGCGCTGGCGACACCGATCGCATTCCTGCTGTTCGCGTTCTTCCTGGGTTTCGCGATCATGATCGGCGCCGAACTCAACGCCGCCATCGAGGAACAGTGGCCGGCGCCGACCACGCACGCTCACCGGGTGCGCGGCTGGCTCGAGGGCAGAACCGTGCGGGCGCCGGCGGCCGCGCCTGCCGCGGCCGCACCGGCCACCCCCGACGAGCCCGCTACTTCTTGAGCGACTCGTAGATCCGCTTGCAGTCGGGGCACACCGGAGAGCCGGGCTTGGCCGACTTCGTCACCGGGAACACCTCACCGCAGAGCGCGACGACGTGCGTTCCCATGACGGCACTTTCGGCGATCTTGTCCTTCTTGACGTAGTGGAAGTACTTCGGGGTGTCGCTGTCGGATCCGTCGTCGAGACGTTCATCGGTGTCCGGGCGCTCGATGGTCTGCGTCTGCATGCACACATTGTGCCCGGCAATTGTTTGGTAAGAAACGCGGTGGGCACGCCCGCCCGATGATGTGGAACAGTGGAGATATGAAACACGGCTCCGAGCTGAGTTTCGACGACGAGGGTCGCCCAGTTCTGATCACCCGTGCCGCTCCCGCTTACGAGGAGCAGCACCGCGCCCGCGTGCGCAAGTACCTGACGCTGATGTCGTTCCGCATCCCCGCGCTCATCCTCGCCGCGGTCGCCTACAGCATCTGGGAGAACGGGCTCATCTCACTGGGCATCGTCGTGCTGTCGATCCCGCTGCCGTGGATGGCCGTTCTCATCGCCAACGACCGGCCGCCGCGGCGCGCCGAGGAGCCGCGGCGCTTCGACCGCAATCAGCGGATTCCGTTGTTCCCCACTGCGGAACGGCCCGCTCTCGAATACCCCGTCCGGTCGGCACCGCAACCGGACGTCGCCGGTGAGGACGTCGACCCTCCGCGCTGACCGCCACGACCGGCCATTCTCAGCACATTCTCAGGTCGTCACACAAAAACCGCTGATCAAGACGTGTGAAGCAGGCGATACCCGGGAACTACTGACGGCACTTGAACGTTGAAGCTCATGACAGACCGAGCTGATCAGGAGGCCGTCATGGCAAATGCCACCACAAGCCGCGTCGATAGCGATCTGGACGCTCAGAGCCCGGCCGCTGACCTCGTGCGCGTGTATCTCAACGGCATCGGCAAAACGGCCCTGCTGAACGCCGCGGACGAAGTCGAGCTGGCCAAGCGCATCGAGGCAGGGCTCTACGCCCAGCACCTGCTGGACACCAAGAAGCGGCTCGGCGAGGCCCGCAAGCGTGACCTGGCCGCGGTGGTCCGCGACGGCGAGGCCGCGCGCCGGCACCTGCTGGAGGCCAACCTGCGCCTGGTGGTGTCGCTGGCCAAGCGCTACACCGGCCGCGGTATGCCGCTGCTCGATCTGATCCAGGAGGGGAACCTGGGTCTGATCCGCGCGATGGAGAAGTTCGACTACACCAAGGGTTTCAAGTTCTCGACGTACGCGACATGGTGGATCCGTCAGGCCATCACCCGCGGCATGGCTGACCAGAGCCGCACCATCCGGCTTCCGGTCCACCTCGTCGAGCAGGTCAACAAGCTGGCCCGGATCAAGCGTGAGATGCACCAGAACCTGGGTCGCGAAGCCACCGACGAGGAACTGGCCGAGGAGTCGGGCATCCCCGCCGAGAAGATCGCCGACCTCCTCGAGCACAGCCGCGATCCGGTGAGCCTGGACATGCCCGTCGGCAGCGACGAGGAGGCCCCGCTGGGCGACTTCATCGAGGACGCCGAGGCGATGTCGGCCGAGAACGCGGTGATCTCGGAGCTGCTGCACACCGACATCCGGCACGTGCTCGCCACGCTCGACGAGCGCGAGCAGCAGGTGATCCGGCTGCGCTTCGGTCTCGACGACGGCCAGCCCCGCACGCTCGACCAGATCGGCAAGCTCTTCGGGCTCTCCCGGGAGCGGGTCCGCCAGATCGAGCGCGAGGTCATGGCCAAGCTCCGCAACGGCGAACGCGCCGACCGCCTGCGGTCCTACGCGAGCTGACCCGCACCCCACCGAACAGTCGACGTGCCCGCCGGTTCACCCCGGCGGGCACGCTGTCGTCAACCCCACACCCGACCCTGTGTGTCGCGGCCGATGAAGCCCGCTGTCGAGGCGGCGCAACCGGTAGACTCGTGCGCGACAGAGGGTCTTGAGAGGCGCCGAATGAACGATCTGGTCGATACCACCGAGATGTACTTGCGCACCATTTACGACCTCGAGGAAGAGGGCGTGGTGCCGCTGCGTGCGCGCATTGCCGAACGCCTCGACCAGAGTGGTCCGACGGTGAGCCAGACGGTGTCGCGCATGGAGCGCGACGGGCTGCTCCAGGTCGCCGGTGACCGGCACCTGGAGTTGACGGAGAAGGGCCGCGCGCTGGCCATCGCCGTCATGCGCAAACACCGCCTCGCCGAGCGGTTGCTGGTCGACGTGATCGGCCTGCCCTGGGAGGAAGTGCACGCCGAGGCCTGCCGCTGGGAGCACGTGATGAGCGAGGACGTCGAGCGGCGCCTCGTCCAGGTGCTCGACAACCCGACCACCTCCCCGTTCGGTAACCCGATCCCCGGCCTGTCGGAACTGGGTCTCGACCGCTCGCCGGCGCGCGCCGAAGTGGTCAACCTCGTCCGGCTCACCGAACTGCCCGCGGGGATGCCCGTGGCCGTCGTGGTCCGTCAGCTGACCGAACACGTGCAGGGCGACGCCGATCTGATCGCGCGGCTCAAGGAGGCCGGTGTCGTGCCCAACGCGCGCGTCACGGTCGAGTCCGCCGAGCACGGCGGCGTCAACATCGTGATCCCCGGCCACGAGCAGGTCGAGCTGCCGCATCACATGGCCCACGCCGTCAAGGTCGAGAAGGTCTAACCCGCCCGGCGGCCCGTCGGCCTGCGCCGCGGCAACCGCACGCCCAGCTGCTCGGCCAGCCGGTACCCGGTCAGAGCCAGTTCCCGGATGCGTTCGGGCCGTAGTCCCGACTGCAGCGCCTGATCGAGCATGCTCGCCATCCGATGGGTGGGATCGTTGCGCAGGGCAGCGTCCAGCGAGACGCCGGCCAGCGGGCCGTCGCCCCTGGCGTAGGCGAAGAACGCCACCAGAACCAGCGCCTCGGTGCGGTACGGGACGGGCAGGATGCGGGCCAGCGACACCCACAGCGCCTCCGCCCGCTCGGCGTCCTCCCCCACCGCCAGTCCGAACAGCGTGTCGCGCACCCGGATGTCGCGCAGCGCACGGCCGAGCCGCGCGGCGACCTCGTCGGCCAGCGTGCCGCCGTCGGCGAGGTGCGCGGCCGCGGCCCGCGCCTCGCTGATCGCCGCGCAGGCATCGGCGTCCGACATCGCCGGTGGCACCCCCGCCGCGATCTGTCCGGCCAGCACCTCACTGCGCGCCGGGTCGGGCGCGATGACGGCCTGCAGTTCGTCGCGCCTGGTGTAGAGGCGGCGGCCGTCGAGGACGGCCGCGACCGCCAACGGCGAGGCCGCCGGATCCTCGATCACACCGCCGCGGCCGCATCCGTCCGCGCAGTGCCAGCGTCCACCCGTCGCGACGCGGTCCACGACGTGCGCACCGAGAAGGTCGATGCCCCACGAGTCCAGCTCGTCGGCGAGGTGTGCGGCGAGATCGCGGTAGTCGTCGTTGCAGGGATGGCAGCCCGCACCGTGTTCGTCGACGATCACGGCGATCGCACCGTCGGGCCGGGCGGCCGCGGCCACCTCGGCGAGGCGCACGATCTGGTCGGACATGTCCTCGGACAGGTCGATGCGCAACACGCAGCCGAGGTCACCGCGGTCCACGGTCACCAGCACGAGCGACATTTCGGGCACGAAGCCCAGCACAGCGGGGACGGCGGCGATCACGCTGCCGGGGCGGTCGAGTTCGAAGTCGGAGGTATGCGATGTCGTCATGGAACGAACAGTGGCCGCAGACCCCGTCAGTCCGGCCGCCGCAATCCCTCACCGGCACCGGTCTGGGGATGAACTCGGCGCTGGGGAGATCCGTCGCTCAGCGCCGCCCGCGGTGCACGCTCGACAGGGCCTCGGTGAACACGGCGTCGAGGGCGGCGGTGTCCGGGTCGGCGCCGTCGTCGTTCAGCCACGCAACGGTCAACCGGACGTCGTCGATCTGGGCCCCCAGCCGCAGCACCCGCACCGGCGGCTCGGTGGATCGGCGGATCGTGGCCTCGGCCGCCAGCGCGCCGTCGGCGTCGGCCGGCGGCGGGGGCAGCAGCACGGTGTCGACGGTGGTGACCACCTCGCCCGCGGTCGCGGTCGTCGACGCGCACCGCTCGAGCTGAGTGCGCCGGTCCTGCAGGGTGGCGCCGCTGCGGGTGAGGATCACCACGAGCGCGGCGCCGGTCCCCGGGTCGACGCCCTGTGCGGCGACCGCGTTGTCGGGTCCGGCGCCCGCGGGCGCGGGCGCGCATCCGGCCGGCTCAACCGTGGCACCCGCGGGCAGCCCGTCGACATCGGCGATGGCATCGCCGGTGCCCTGCGCGTCGAGCACCGCGGCACGGTACGGCGCGGGAAACCGGGACGGTTCGATCAGCACGTCGGCCAGCGTCACGGGTAACCCGGGGTCCTGCTCCGCGGCGCCGCCGACGACGCGCACACACCCGCACAGCACCGCGCACGCAAGCAGTACGGCGCCAGGGGCGCCGCGAACCCGCACACGCACGCCGTCCATCGCGGTCATCGTCTCACCGGGCCACCGACGATTCGGTCAGGCGCGCGGTCGCGGGCAGTGTTCACGAACTGTTGACGCGCGCCGGCATGCGGGACCGCATCTGGCGGCGTAGACCTTGTGTGCATGGGTTCCATGCAGGAGTACGACCTCGTCGTGATCGGATCGGGGCCGGGCGGGCAGAAGGCGGCGATCGCCGCCGCCAAGCTGGGCAAGTCGGTGGCGGTGATCGAGCGCGGGCGGATGCTCGGCGGGGTCTGCGTCAACACCGGCACGATCCCGTCGAAGACGCTGCGCGAGGCCGTCGTCTATCTCACCGGTATGAGCCAGCGGGAGCTGTACGGCGCCAGCTACCGGGTGAAGGAGAGGATCACCCCGGCCGACCTGCTGGCGCGCACCCAGCACGTGATCGGCAAGGAGATCGACGTGGTCCGGTCGCAGTTGATGCGCAACCGCGTCGAGCTTTACATCGGCCACGCCCGTTTCGTCGACCAGCACACCGTCCTGGTAGAGGATCCCAACCGCGCCGAGCGGATCACCGTGTGCGGGCGCAACATCGTGATCGCCACCGGTACCAAACCGGCCCGCCCCGCCGGTATCGAGTTCGACGAGAAGCGGGTGCTCGACTCGGACGGGATCCTCGACCTGCAGTTCATCCCGGCGTCGATGGTCGTGGTCGGTGCCGGCGTCATCGGCATCGAGTACGCCTCGATGTTCGCCGCGCTCGGCACGAAGGTGACCGTCGTGGAGAAGCGCGACGCCATGCTGGAGTTCTGCGATCCGGAGGTCGTCGAGGCGCTGCGGTTCCACCTGCGCGACCTCGCGGTCACCTTCCGCTTCGGTGAGGAGGTCACCGCCGTCGACGTCGGATCCGCAGGCACCGTCACCACCCTCGCCAGCGGTAAGCAGATCCCGGCCGAGACCGTCATGTACTCCGCGGGACGTCAGGGCCAGACCGACCACCTGGATCTGGAGAACGCCGGACTGGAGGCCGACGCGCGCGGCCGGATCTTCGTCGACGACAACTACCGCACCAAGGTCGACCACATCTACGCCGTCGGCGACGTCATCGGGTTCCCCGCGCTGGCCGCCACGTCGATGGATCAGGGTCGGCTCGCGGCGTATCACGCGTTCGGCGAACCCGCCAAGGGCATGACCGAGATCCAGCCGATCGGGATCTACTCCATCCCGGAGGTGTCGTATGTCGGCGCGACGGAGGTCGAACTGACCCGCAACGCCGTGCCCTACGAGGTCGGTGTCTCCCGCTACCGCGAACTGGCCCGCGGGCAGATCGCCGGCGACTCCTACGGAATGCTCAAACTGCTGGTGTCCACCGAGGATCTGCGCCTGCTCGGCGTGCACATCTTCGGGTCCAACGCCACGGAGATGGTGCACATCGGGCAGGCGGTGATGGGCTGCGGCGGCACGGTGGAATACCTCGTCGACGCGGTGTTCAACTATCCGACCTTCTCCGAGGCCTACAAGGTCGCCGCGCTCGACGTGATGAACAAGCTGCGGGCGCTGAGCCAGTTCCGCGCCTGAGCCCGGTTCAGCCGGCGCGCACAGGGGCATTCTGTCGCGGGAATGCGGTGCGGCCCGCACCGTGTTGACCGGGATCGCGGTGTACCCGCGGCAGCGGCCACCCCGGAATGCGCGACACTTATGGTCACGGCGCGACGTTGTAGCGGCGTCGACACCGCGGCGAGGAGGCGAACCGATATGGCAGACACCCCAGAGGAACCCAACGTCCGGGACCAGCCGGACACCACCCCCGAGCAGCAGTACCAGCCCGAGCCGACCGGCATGTACGAGCTCGAGTTCCCCGCTCCGCAGTTGTCGTCGGCCGACGGGCGCGGTCCGGTGATGATCCATGCGCTGGAGGGCTTCTCCGACGCCGGCCATGTGGTCCGGCTGGCCACCGCGCACCTCAAGAGCAGCCTCGACTCCGAACTGGTGGCGTCGTTCGCCATCGACGAACTGCTCGACTACCGCTCACGCCGGCCGCTGATGACGTTCAAGACCGACCACTTCTCCGCCTACGAGGAGCCTGAACTCAACCTCTACGCCATGCACGACAGCGTCGGCACCCCGTTCCTCCTGCTCGCCGGGATGGAACCGGATCTGCGCTGGGAACGGTTCATCACCGCGGTGCGCCTGCTGGCCGAACGGCTCGGTGTCCGCCAGACGATCGGGCTGGGGTCCATCCCGATGGCGGTGCCGCACACCCGGCCGGTCACGATGACCGCGCACGCCAACAACAAGGAGCTGATCGCCGAGCACACCCCGTGGGTCGGTGAGGTGCAGGTCCCGGCCAGCGCGTCCAATCTGCTGGAGTTCCGGATGGCGCAGCACGGTCACGAGGTCGTCGGCTACACGGTGTACGTGCCGCACTACCTGTCGCAGACGGCCTATCCCCCGGCCGCCGAGGCGCTGCTGGCCGAGGTGGCCAAGACGGCGTCGCTGGAGATCCCGCTGACCGCACTCGCCGAGGCCGGCGCGGAGGTCTACAGCAAGATCAACGAGCAGGTCGAGGCGAGCGTCGAGGTTGCTCAGGTGGTGACCGCTCTGGAGCGCCAGTACGATGCGTTCGTCGCCGCTCAGGAGAACCGGTCGCTGCTCGCGCACGACGAAGACCTCCCCAGCGGTGACGAACTCGGCGCCGAATTCGAACGGTTCCTCGCTCAGCAGGCCGGCGAGAAGGACAAAGAGGACAGGTACCGGGACGGGTTCTCCGAGGGCGAGGACCGTAGCTGAACGCACTGCACGCCGCCGGCGATCTCCCGGCCTGACGACGAGGTTGGCGACATGACTGACCGCACGCCCAACCTGCGACCGGTGCGGGATGTCACGCCGACGCTGCAGTTCCGCACCATCCACGGATACCGCCGGGCGTTCCGAATCGCCGGCGACGGCCCGGCGATCCTGTTGATCCACGGCATCGGCGACAACTCCACGACGTGGAGCACCGTGCAGTCAAAACTCGCCCAACGGTTCACGGTGATCGCACCGGATCTGCTGGGCCACGGCAGATCGGACAAACCCCGCGCCGACTACTCGGTGGCCGCCTACGCGAACGGGATGCGCGACCTGCTCAGCGTGCTCGGCATCGACCGGGTGACGGTGATCGGCCATTCCCTGGGTGGCGGGGTGGCCATGCAGTTCGCCTACCAGTTCCCACAATTCGTCGATCGGCTGATCCTCGTCGGCGCGGGCGGGGTCACCAAGGACGTCAACGTCGCGCTGCGCGCCGCCTCGCTGCCGATGGGCAGTGAGGCGCTGGCGCTGTTGCGGCTTCCGCTGGTGTTGCCCGCCCTACAGGTGGCCGGTCGGGTCGCCGGCGCGGTGCTGGGCAGCACCAAGGCCGCGCGCGATCTCAACGAGATGATGCGGATCCTCGCCGACCTGCCCGAGCCGACCGCGTCGTCGGCGTTCGCGCGAACCCTGCGCGCCGTGGTGGACTGGCGGGGCCAGGTGGTCACGATGCTGGACCGCTGTTACCTCACCGAATCCGTGCCGGTGCAGCTCATCTGGGGCAGCCACGATTCGGTGATCCCGGTCAGCCACGGCCGGTTGGCGCACGCGGCGATGCCCGGATCGCGACTGGAGGTGTTCGAAGGCTCCGGCCACTTCCCGTTCCACGACGATCCGGACCGCTTCGTCGAGACCGTCGAGCGCTTCATCGATTCCACTGAACCGGCCACCCACGATCAGGAGCAGCTGCGCCGACTGCTGCGCACCGGGTTGAGCGAAGCGGCCATCAGCGGATCCGTCGACACCCGGGTGGCGGTCCTCGACGCCATGGGCAGTGACGAACGCAGCGCGACCTGACCGGCGTCGGCCGGCGAACACGTAGCATCGGCCCCATGGCCATCGATGTCGACGTGCTGCGTGTCTTCACCGACCCCGACGGTAATCACGGCAACCCGCTCGGCGTCGTCGACGCCGCGACAGTCGATCCGGGCGACCGCCAGCGCATCGCCCACGAATTGGGTTACAGCGAAACCATATTCATCGACGTGCCGGAATCCGGGGCGACGTCGGCGCACGTGCGGATCTTCACCCCCGCCACCGAGCTGCCGTTCGCCGGCCATCCCACGGTCGGTGCGGCATGGTGGTTGCGGGACAAGGGGCTTGCCGTGCACACGCTGCAGGTGCCCGCCGGGATCGTGCAGGTCGCCTATGAGGACGACCTCGTCGTCGTGCGGGCCCGGTCGGATTGGGCGCCGGAGTTCGCGATCCACGACGTGGAGTCCACCGACGAACTGGCGGCGGCCGATCCGTCGGACTACGCCGACGACGCCCATCACTACCTGTGGACCTGGACCGATCGCGAGGCCGGCCACATCCGGGCCCGCATGTTCGCCACGGATCTCGGGGTGCCCGAGGACGAGGCGACCGGGGCGGCGGCCGTCCGCATCACCGATTATCTGAGCCGCGACCTGACGATCGTGCAGGGCAGGGGTTCGGTGATCCACACGGTCTGGAGCCCGGAGGGCTGGGTTCGCGTCGCGGGCCGCGTCGTCAGCGACGGCAACCGCCGCCTCGACTGATCGGGCGTCAGCTCGGCGTCGTGACGTTGCGGTGGGCGCGGAGCGCCTCGATCTCACGCTCGAAGTCGTCGGCGGACTCGAACGACCGGTAGACCGACGCGAAGCGAAGGTAGGCCACCTCGTCGAGGTCGCGCAGCGGGCCGAGGATGGCCAGGCCGACCTCGTGGCTCGGCACCTCGGGCGAACCGGTGGCCCGGACCGCATCCTCGACCTGCTGGGCGAGCAGGTTGAGCGCATCGGCATCGACCTGGCGACCCTGGCAGGCGCGGCGGACGCCCTTGATGACCTTCTCGCGGCTGAACGGTTCCGTCACCCCGCTGCGCTTGACGACCGCCAGCACCGCGGTCTCCACCGTGGTGAACCGCCGCCCGCACTCGGGACAGGACCGGCGGCGCCGGATCGCCTGGCCCTCGTCGGTCTCGCGTGAGTCGACGACGCGTGAATCGGGATGACGGCAGAACGGACAGTGCATCACCGCTCCTTCGCCAGACCGTCGGATACGCCCTTCGAACCTCTCCGAGCGTACCCGGGTGGCCGCGCCGGTGCCGACGGCCGGGGGCCATGCCCAGGTGACCCTCGGCGACGGCGACAGGGTCGGTGCGGCGCACCAGGATTCACCGTCCCTCATCGACGTCAGCCGACCGGGGCGATCAACGTCTGCCCGGCGTCCAGCGCCGCCGAATCCAGCCGGTTCAGCTCGCGGATCCGCTCGACGACAGCCCCCACGGGAGCGCCGGGAGCCACCCGCTGCGCCACCTGATGCAGGCTTTCCCCGGTCTGCACCTGCACCACGGCCAGTTCGGCGGGCACCGACTCCTGCTCGCCCGCCACCCCGCCCAGGTTCGCCACCAGCCCGAGCCAGACCGTGATCCCGGCCGCCATCAGCGCCAGCAACACCGTCGTGGCCGGGGTGATGGGCCGACGCCGGTGCGACGCGCGCGACATGAGCACGCCGTTGCCACGGTGCCGCAGCGGTGCGGCCGGACGGCCGGCGCGCGGCCGGCGCGCATCGGATGGGCGGCGGACACCGTGCCTCAGATGCGGATCCGCCGGACGCTGCTGGGTCTGCCTCACATCGAGGATCGTCATGTGCGTGCCCTTCCCTTCGGGTGTTCGCCTGTGTGTTCGAATGTAGTCGATCAGATGTTCGATGGATAGAACGTGTGATCGAACTGTTGCAGACGGTAACCGGGGGGTACGACAAGTCCTGCGGATCGCGCCCAGCAACTCCGGCGGCCGGCGACACGCCTCGAACACATGTTTGATCATCGTGGCCCGGGCGACTAGATTCGGGGCCATGAGCGACGACAGCAGCGACATCCGGAACGGCGGTGCGCGCCGGGGCGCGGACGCCGGCCTCACCGAACGACAACGCACCATCCTCGAGGTCATCCGCGCCTCGGTGACCAGTCGCGGGTACCCGCCGAGCATCCGGGAGATCGGCGACGCCGTCGGCCTGACGTCGACGTCGTCGGTCGCACACCAACTGCGGACCCTGGAGCGCAAGGGCTACCTGCGGCGTGACCCCAACCGGCCCAGGGCCGTCGACGTACGCCTGTCCGACGAGCCGGCAGGGCCGATCGTCACCACGGACGTGTCAGGCAGCGACGCCCTGCCCGAGCCGACGTTCGTGCCGGTCCTCGGCCGCATCGCCGCCGGCGGCCCCATCCTCGCCGAGGAAGCGGTCGAGGACGTGTTCCCGCTGCCGCGCGAACTCGTCGGCGAAGGGTCGCTGTTCCTGCTCAAGGTCGTGGGCGACTCGATGGTCGACGCCGCGATCTGTGACGGCGACTGGGTCGTGGTGCGCCAGCAGAACGTCGCCGACAACGGCGACATCGTCGCGGCCATGATCGACGGCGAGGCCACCGTCAAGACGTTCAAGCGCACCCGCGGTCAGGTCTGGTTGATGCCGCACAACCCCGCGTTCGAACCGATCCCCGGTAACGACGCCGCCGTGCTCGGCAAGGTCGTCACCGTGATCCGCAAGATCTGAGCGCCGGTCAGTCGCCGCGCACGAACCCGTTGGTGCGTGCGAATTCCTCGCTGGCGAAATAGATCTCGGCAGCCACATCGTCGTAGCCACGGCTGCCGGGCGTCCAGTACAGGCCGGTCCTCGTGTCCGCCTTGACCGGGTATCCCGCAGGCGCCGCGCCCGAGTCGTCGAGGGGCAGGTGGATCGCGGTGCGGCCGGGAGTGGGTTCGTCGATGTCGATCGCGGCGTGCCGTCCGCTGGGCGCGTCCTCCACGAACGGCGCCACCACGAACGGGGCCCCGACGAACGCCTCGGCCTCGGGCTGCGCCGGTCCGGGTTCGCGTTCGGCGGGCTCCGGCTCGGGTTGCCGGAACAACTCCTCGGGCCGCGCCGGTGAGGGCTCGTCGGGCCCGGACACCGGCAGTGACGGTTCCTCCAGCGCGGACTGCGGCCGCGGCTCCTCGATGCGGGTCGGGGCGGTGTCGACGGAGTCGGGATCGTCCTGCGGGGCGAACGGGTCGGCGGGTGCCGGCGCCGCGGCGGATTCCGGCGGTGACTCGTGGAAGCCGTAGGTCTCGGCGAAGCGGCGCCGCTCGTCGTCGCCCTCGCCGGATTCCGGTCGGGCCGCCGGCTCGTACATCGCCCGGTCGAAGATGTCCTCGTCGTCGCGGAAGCGTTCGTCGCGGCGGTCGCGACGACGGCTCCACAACACCGCGCCTGTCACCAGCCCCACGATGATCAGCACCGGGATCAGGGCCAGCAGCCACCACCAGTTCCACCGCCAGCTGAGCCATTCACCGTCGTCCTCGGCGGCCGAGGACGACGGTGTGGCCGGGGCCTTGGGCACCTCCTCGCCGGGGACCTCCAGGCCCGCGAGCTGGGCGGCCAGTTCGGCGGGTTCGGTGCTGAACCTGCCGGTGGACCGGTTGTAGGACAGCACGCCTTCGCTGAAGCGCTGGGTGACGACGTCGCCGTTCTCGGTCTGATCGGCCACGGGGGCGCCGAGCGGCCCCTTGGCGCCGCCCAGTTTCGCCCATCCGGCGTTCATCGCGCCGCGCACGATCACGGCACCGTAGTCGGGGGTCCAGAAGATGACCGGCCGGTCCTCCGCGGCGAACGTGCCGATCCGGCTGTTCGAGCCCAACCCGCCGTCGGCTTCGCTGCTGGTCGGGAAGCCCAGGTCGCCCTCGGGCCCGCCCACGCTCTCGTACTTCTCGAGGACCTGGCCGGTGACGACGTTGGCGCCGGTCTGCGGGGTGTAGAAGATCTTCCCGCCGGCGAAGTTCTGCCCGGCCCCGTCGTCGCCGATCGCGTACTGCGGCCCGTCCTTGGCGCCGAGTGGGCCCAGCGGACCGCCCGCGGCCCGGCGCGCGGCGGCGATGGCCGACTCCGCGTCCTCGGGGACGGACAGGTCACGCAGCTGGTCGACCAGCCCGGGCGGGACCGTCGTGAACGTCTTGTCCTTGCGGTTCCAGGTCAGCTCGCCGCCGGTGAACTTCTGTGAGACCACGTCGCCGCGGTAGACCTCGTCCTCCGCCGGGACACCCAGCACCCCGGCCGACCCGCCGAGCCGGTCCCATGCCGCGTTGAGCGCACCCCGCACCACGCGGGCGCCGGTCGCCGGTGTCCAGAAGATGACCGGCTTGTCGGGTGCGGAGAACGTCGTGTTCCGGCTGTCCGGCCCGACCCGGCCGGGCCCTTCGTCGATGGTCGGAAAGCCCAGGTCACTGTCGGCGGGCCCGCCCAGTGACTCGTACTTCTCCAGGACGGCACCCTGCATCCAGTGGGCGCCGGTGGCGGGGGTGAAGAACATCTTGCCCGCCGCGAAGTTCTGACCGAATCCCGCGCCGACGGGGTACACGCCGCCTTCCCGGACGCCGAGCGGCCCGCCGGGCCCGCCGCTGCCGTCGTACGCCGCGGTGATCGCGTCGTTGGCCTCGCTCGCCGGGTCGGCCGACGCCGGCGGCGCGACGAACAGACTCGCCGCCACCACCGCAAGACCGACCGTCGCGCGCGCCAGCGCCGTGCGCAGCAGGGTTCGCCGCCCGCTCATCGAACCTCCCGTATTCGGCGCGAAGTGTGTCGAAAGTATCGCGCCCGCCAATCTTGTGTCAGTCGGTGTCTATTTCGCGGACACGACAGGCAATTCTGGGCAAGATACTTCCAAATCCACCCTGAAACGCCGCATTGTTCGCCGACACCACGGCGAATGCGAGCGAAATCCGGCGTCGGTCGGCGACCGCAGGTGTGACGTCGTGCCGCCCTAGACTTTCCGCCATGGCCCGAGTCCCGATCAGCCTCACGCACTGGGGCGGCTTCTCCGCCCGGCTCGAATCCGGCGACATCGCGTCGGTCGCGCCGCTGCCCGGCGACCACGAACCCTCTCCCCTGCTGGCGAACCTGCCGGGATCGGTACGGCACCGTTCGCGCATCACCGGGCCCGCGATCCGGCGCGGCTGGCTCGAGGGCGGGCCCGGCCCCAGTACCCGGCGCGGGGCCGACGAATTCGTGGCCGTGTCGTGGGATGAGCTGACCGAGGTGCTCGCCGCCGAACTACGCCGGGTGGTCGACACCCACGGCAACGAGGCGATCTACGGCGGCTCCTACGGGTGGGCGAGCGCGGGCCGCTTCCATCACGCGCAGAGCCAGGTGCACCGATTCCTCAAACTACTTGGCGGTTACACCTTTTCGCGCCACTCCTACAGCCTGGGCGCGACGGGGGTGATCATGCCTCGGGTCGTCGGCACCCACGACGACCTGTTCAAACGGTCCACCGACTGGGACGTCATCGCCACCCACACCGATCTGCTGGTGTGCTTCGGCGGGTTGGCGTTGAAGAACACCGGCACCAATCACGGTGGGACGACGACACATCCGGCCCGCGATGCCCTGCGCCGGTTCCGCGCACGAGGCGGGCGCGTCGTCTCGTTCTCACCGCTGCGCGACGACGTCGACGGCGACTGCGAATGGCTGGCACCGATACCCGGCACCGATGTCGCGATCATGCTGGCGCTGGCCCACGTGCTGGCCACCGAAGGGCTCGCCGACCGCGATTTCCTGCGTACCCACTGCGTGGGTTACGAGCGGTTCGAACGCTACCTGCTCGGCACCGACGACGGCGTGGCGAAGACCCCGCGGTGGGCCGCGGCGATCTGCGGTCTGCCCGCCGACGAGATCGCCGCGCTGGCGCGCCGGATGGCCGCGCAGCGCACCATCGTCACGGTCAGCTGGTCGCTGCAGCGGGTCCGCCATGGTGAACAGGCACCGTGGATGGGCCTGACGCTGGCGGCGATGCTGGGACAGATCGGCCTGCCCGGAGGTGGTTTCGGACACGGCTACGGGTCGATGAACGAACCGGGCCTACCCCCGCTGCGATGTGGGCTGCCACGACTGCCCCAGGGCGTCAACCCCGTCCGCACGTTCATCCCGGTCGCCGCGGTGAGCGATATGCTGCTGCACCCCGGGGAACCGTTCGACTACAACGGGATGCGGTTGACCTATCCCCACATCCGGTGCGTGTACTGGGCGGGCGGCAATCCGTTCCACCACCACCAGAACCTGCCCCGGCTGCGTCGCGCGCTGGCCCGGGTGGACACCGTGGTGGTGCACGACCCGTACTGGACGCCGATGGCCAAACACGCCGACATCGTGGTGCCGTCGACGACGGCGTTCGAACGCGACGACTTCTCCGGGTCGAAGAACGACCCGGTGCTCATGGCCATGCCGCGGCTGGTGCCACCGTATGCCGACAGCCGCGACGACTACACGACGTTCGCCGCGCTGGCCGAACGGCTCGGCTTCGCAGATCAGTTCACCGAGGGCCGCACCGCCTGGCAGTGGCTCGACCATCTCTACGAGAAGTGGTCAGCCGAACTGGATTTCGCGGTGCCGACGTTCGAGGAGTTCTGGGCCGACGGCAGTCTGCGACTGCCCACCGAACCCGGGCTGACCCTACTCGGCGAATTCCGTGACGATCCGGTCGCGCACCGCCTCGGCACGCCGAGCGGCCGCATCGAGATCTTCTCCGAGGACATCGACGGATTCGGCTACGCCGACTGTGTGGGACACCCGGCATGGTTCGAACCCACCGAATGGCTCGGCGGGGCACGCGCCGCCCGGTATCCGCTGCACCTGATCGCCAATCAGCCCGCCACGCGGCTGCACGGCCAGCTCGACGGCGGGGCCGCCAGCCAGGCCGCGAAAGTCGCTGGGCGCGAGGCGATCCGGATGCACCCGGAGAACGCCGCCGAACGCGGCATCGCCGCCGGTGACGTGGTGAGGGTGTTCAACGACCGCGGGGCCTGCCTGGCCGGTGTGGTGCTCGACGACCGGGTGCGCCGCGGCGTCGTGCACCTGCCGACCGGCGCCTGGTTCGATCCGGCCGACGCGGGCGACTACGACGCGATGTGCGTGCACGGCAACCCCAACGTGCTCACCGACGACGTGGGCACCTCATCGCTGGCACGCGGCAGCACCGGCGCGCATGTGCTGGTGCAGGTGGAGAAGTTCACCGGCCCGCTCCCCCCGGTGCGGGCGCACGAACCGCCG
The DNA here is from genome assembly GCF_014218295.1 of Mycolicibacterium litorale. The sequence goes on along the minus strand of NZ_AP023287.1, from coordinate 2,169,284 downwards.
GTGATCCGGCAGCGCTGAGCGGTTAGCGCGCGGCCTGCGGCCGCCGGCGCGGACGCCGCGAGCGGGATGCGGCCTCACCACCATGGGCGCGTCCCTGCCGCTCACCGTGTCCCTGCGGGGCCGGACGACGACGGCGAGGGCCGGCGGTCGCGCGCGGCTGCTCGACCGGCTTCGGCGCCGGTTCGCGATACGGCGCCACCTCGCCGACCAGCGCGGTGACGGTCGGCGAATCGGCGGCGACCTGCTGGGGCGCGACGTTGATCCCGGCGCGGCGCAGCAGCGCGGCGGTGTCCCTGCGCTCCTCCGGCAACACCACGGTCACCACATCACCGGCGCTGCCGGCCCGTGCGGTACGTCCCGAGCGGTGCAGATAGGCCTTGTGCTCGACGGGCGGGTCCACGTGCACCACGAGTTCCACCTCGTCGACGTGCACTCCGCGCGCGGCGATGTCGGTGGCCACCAGCACCTTGGCGTCCCCCGACGAGAAGGCGGCGAGGTTGCGCTCACGGGCGTTCTGGGACAGGTTGCCGTGCAGGTCGACCGACGGCACACCGGACTCGGTGAGCTGGCGGGCCAGTTTGCGCGCCTGGTGTTTGGTGCGCATGAACAGGATGCGGCGCCCGGTACCCGCGGCGAGCGTGTGCACCAGCGCCTTCTTCTCCTGGGCTCCGGCCACGTGGAAAACGTGGTGGGTCATGGCCGGCGGCGGCGCGTTGACCTCGTCGACCGAGTGGGTGACCGGCTCACGCAGGAAGCGGCGCACCAGTTTGTCGACGCCGTTGTCCAGCGTCGCGGAGAACAGAAGCCGTTGGCCGCCCGCCGGTGTCGCCGCCAGGATCCGAGTGACGCCGGGCAGGAAGCCGAGGTCGGCCATGTGGTCGGCCTCGTCGAGCACGGTGATCTCGACCGAGTCGAGGTGAATCAGCTTCTGGCGCATCAGGTCTTCGAGCCGGCCCGGGCAGGCGACGACGATGTCGACACCCGCGCGCAGCGCGGCGGCCTGCGGGTTCTGCGACACCCCACCGAAGATCGTCGCGACCTTCAAATCGTATGCGGCGGCGAGGGGTTCGAGAGTGGCCGTGATCTGGCTGGCCAGCTCACGCGTCGGTGCGAGCACCAGACCGCTGGGCCGCGCCGAACGCCGCTTGGCGTCGGCCAGCCGGCTCACCAGGGGCAGCGAGAACGCCAGGGTCTTACCGCTGCCGGTCTTGCCGCGGCCCAGCACGTCACGGCCGGCAAGGCTGTCCGGCAACGTCGCCGCCTGGATCGGGAAGGGGCTGTCGATGCCACGGTTCTCCAGAACACGTCGCAGCGGTCCGCGAACGCCGAGGTCGGCGAATGTCGGGGTGGTCGTCATGCAGATGATGCCTTTCAGGGCAGTGTCGTGTACCCGCGCAGCGCCGTCGCACGGCACAGGAGAAGGGGTACACAAGTGGCGAGATTGCCGGTCGGCAACATCGATCGCCGCGAGAAGTGCTTGAGCCGGACGCGATGGTAAGCGTTCCACGACGTGCCGTCGTCGGTCCTGATGACGTCGGCGTTGAGGACAGTCTAGCGCATCAGAAAGTCGCGAAGTCAGCCAGCCCCGCTGCGAGCGCGACGGGCACCCGCGCCTTGATCCGCGTGCCGTCGGTGGTGTGCTCGGTGGCGTCGATACGCCCCTCGCTGTGGACGCGTGCCACGAGATCGCCACGGTCGTAAGGGATGGTGACGTCGACGGTGGTGTCGGTGGATTCCACCAGCTCCGACATCCGGGCCGAAAGCCGGTCCAGGCCTTCGCCGGTGCGTGCCGAGACGAACACCGCATCTGGCAGGGCGCCGCGCAGATGCGCCAGCGACACGCCGTCGGCTGCGTCGATCTTGTTGACCACCAACAGTTCCGGAGCCGGTTTGGCGTCCTGCTCGGCGACCACCTCGTTGATCACCTCACGCACCGCGCGAATCTGGGCCAGCGGATTGGCATCCGAGCCGTCGACGACGTGCACCAGCAGGTCGGCGTCGACGACCTCCTCGAGCGTCGAGCGGAACGCTTCGACCAGCTGGGTCGGCAGGTGGCGCACGAATCCGACGGTGTCGGTCAGCACAAACGGCCTGCCGTCCTCGAATTCCCCTCGGCGCGTTGTGGGTTCGAGCGTGGCGAACAACGCGTTCTCGACCAGCACACCGGCGCCGGTGAGGGCGTTGAGCAGACTGGACTTACCCGCGTTGGTATAGCCGACGATCGCGACCGAGGGCACCTCGTTGCGGCGGCGTCCGCTGCGCTGTGTGTCGCGGATCTTCTTCATGTCCTTGATCTCGCGGCGCAGCTTGCTCATCCGTTCGCGAATGCGGCGACGGTCGGTCTCGATCTTCGTCTCACCGGGGCCACGTGTGCCCACACCGCCGCCGGCACCGCCGGCACGGCCGCCGGCCTGGCGCGACATCGACTCACCCCAGCCGCGCAGCCGCGGCAGCATGTACTCCATCTGCGCCAGCGACACCTGGGCCTTGCCTTCGCGGCTGGTGGCGTGCTGGGCGAAGATGTCGAGGATCAGCGCGGTCCGGTCGATGACCTTGACCTTGACGATCCTCTCCAGTGCGGTCAGTTGGGCGGGGCTCAGCTCACCGTCGCAGATCACGGTGTCGGCGCCGGTGGCGAGCACGATCTCGCGCAGTTCGGCGGCTTTGCCGGAGCCGATGTAGGTGGAGGCGTCGGGTTTGTCGCGGCGCTGGACGACGCCTTCGAGGACCTCCGAACCCGCGGTCTCGGCGAGCGCGGCGAGTTCGGCGAGACTGGCTTCGGCCTCGGCCGCGCTGCCCTCGGTCCACACACCCACCAGCACCACGCGTTCCAGACGCAGCTGGCGGTACTCGACCTCGGAGATGTCGGCGAGTTCGGTGGACAGCCCCGCGACGCGGCGCAGCGCGGAGCGGTCCTCGAGCGCCAGTTCGCCCGCGCTCGGATTGTCGTTGGAAGGAAATTCGGGATACGTCATGAGCGAATCAAGGTTCGCACGGAGATCACTTTTCATGCACCTCGATTAACGCCGATGGGACTGCCACCATTCCTCGGACAGCTCGCCGGTCGCGACCAATTCCGAGGGCCCACGCAGGAAACTGGTGGTCGCGGTGACCTCGACGGTGACCACGCCGCCGGGAATGCGGACCGCGAGGGTGCCGGTCTGGGCTCCGTCGTGGGCCAGCGCCGCCACCGCGGCCGCCACCGTTCCCGTCCCGCACGAGCGCGTCTCCCCCACACCCCGTTCGTGTACCCGCATCGAGACCGCTCCATCGCGCGGGGCGGTGAGCACTTCCACGTTGACCCCGTCGGGGAACTGCGCGGTGTCGAACCGCACGGGTGCGGCCACGTCGAGCGCGGCGAGGTCGGTCTCGGTCAACGCCGGGTCCACGCACGCCAGGTGGGGGTTGCCGACGTCGACTCCCAGCCCGGTGAAGCTGCGGCCGCCGACGACGGCGGACCCGGCGCCGAGCCGGTTGACCTTGCCCATCTCGACGGTCACCTCGGCGCGGAACGGATGCGCGGGGTCGAAGCCGTGCAGCACGACCGGGCGCGGCCCGGCCAGCGAGCCGACCACGAACTCGTCGGCGGATTCCAGGCCGGCCGCGCGCAGGTAGTGCGCGAACACCCGGACGCCGTTACCGCACATCTGCGCGATCGAGCCGTCGGCGTTGCGGTAGTCCATGTACCAGTCGTCGGCGGCGACGCCTTCGGGCAACCGCTCGAACACCCCCGCCGCCATCGCCGCACCGGCGGTGGTCACCCGCAGCACGCCGTCGGCGCCCAGCCCGCGGCGCCGGTCGCACAGCGCCGCGACGACGGCCGGCGTCAGTCCCAGTCGTGCCTGCGGGTCGGGCAGCACCACGAAGTCGTTCTGCGTCCCGTGTCCCTTGGCGAACTGCACCAGGTCAGGATACGTCGCGCCAGGTGCGCAGCGTGCGTTCGACGTTGTCGGGCGACGCGCCGTCGAGCCAGTGCACGCGGTGGTCGCGGCGAAACCACGACCGCTGCCTGCGCACGTAGCGGCGGGTGCCGATGAACGTCGGTTCGCGTGCGGCCGATCCGTCCCCGCCGGCGTCGAGGTCGGCGAGCACCTGGGCGTATCCCAACGCGCGCGATGCCGTCACTCCGTCCCGCAGCCCGCGTGTCAGCAGATGTGTCACCTCCTCGACCAGCCCGTCGGCGAACATCGTGTCGGTGCGCACGGCCAGGCGTTCGTCGAGAGCTGTCGTCTCCCAGTCCAGACCGATGATCGCGGTGTCCCAGCGCGGTGCGCCGATGGTGGGCGCGGACGCCGCGAACGGCCGGCCGGTGAGCTCGACGACCTCGAGGGCGCGCACGATGCGGCGGCCGTCGGTGGGCAGGATCGAGGCCGCCGCCTGCGCGTCGACCGCGGCCAGCTCGCCGTGCAGCGCGGCCACGCCCACCTCGGCGAGGCGGTCCTCCCACTTGGCGCGCACCGCGGGATCGGTGGCGGGGAACGCCCAGTCGTCGAGCAGCGCCTGGATGTACATCATCGACCCGCCGACGATGATCGGCACCGCACCGCGGGCGGCGATCGCCTCGACGTCGCGGGCGGCGTCGGCCTGGTAGCGCGCCACCGACGCGGTCTCGGTGACCTCGAGGACGTCGAGCTGGTGGTGCGGGATGCCGCGGCGCTCGACGACCGGCAACTTCGCGGTGCCGATGTCCATCCCGCGGTACAGCTGCATGGCGTCGGCGTTGACGATCTCGCCGCCGAGGCGTTCGGCCACGTCGAGGGCCAGTGCGGACTTACCCGTGCCGGTCGGCCCGATGATCGCCAGCGGCCTCATGGCGTCCAGCGACCGGCGAAGTACCCGACACCGTAGGGCGCACCGCGGTAGAACTCCTCGGCCGCGCTCGGGGCGGGTTCGGTGAGCCCGGCGAGCACCTGGTAGGCGACCCGGCCGACGACCGAGCCGGGCAGCCGGGCGAGTGCGGCGGCGTCCCCGGCGGCCAGCGCGTCGTCGAGGGCGACCTGCACCGGTACGGCGTCGGGGTCGTAGCCGCCCGGCGCGCTCGGCGTCAGGGTGTGGCAGCCGTCGGCGACCACCAGGAGCCCGATGTCGTGGTCGGCGTCATCGATCACGGTGCGCAGCGCGCGGCCGTGCCGCACCGCGGTGTCGGCGTCGTGACCGGTGGAGAACACCCGCACCTCGGCGGCGGCGTGCGGGGCGAACCGTCCGCGTATCCACCCCGTCGCCAGCGCGCACAGCGGCACGTCGCCCGGGGCCTGCGGGGACGGGGTCTCCGCGGACAGCGCGACGCGCACGTCGACGCCGTAGCCGGCGTAGGTGCCCATCAGGGGTGGGGTCAGCACCTCGTCGGACGCCGCGACACCGATCGCCACCCAACGGTCGGGCAGCCCCGCCACGCACCGCCCGACCGCCGTACGTAGATCGGTCAGCTCGTCGGCCGCACCGCCGGCGAGTTCGGGCACCAGCACCGGCGGGGAAGGCACGAGGGCGATCGCGGCGAGCACGCCACCAAACTAGTGGCCGGACTGAGCGGTGAGCGCGGCCCGGGTTGCCTGCTTCTCGGCGCCTGCCGCCTCCCCGCGGGCGAGCGCGCCGGTGGCCAGCACCATCACCGCGGCCGCGACGATCAGGGTCAGCCAACCCGCTTCGCCGGGACGCATCGTCTCCCCGAGGACCACCACGCCGAGGATCGACGCCACCACCGGTTCGGCGACGGTCATCGTCGGCAGCGACGCGGTCAGCGCGCCGGACCGGAACGAGGCCTGCTGCCAGCCGGTGCCCGCCACCGCGACGGCCGCGAGCGCATAGAGCTCGGGCATCTGCAGCACCGCCCACAGACCGTCGTCGAGCCGGTCCACGACACCCTTGGTCAGGACCGCGAACACGCCCCACAGCGCACCGGACACCAGCGCCAGCAGCACCGCACCGGTGGCGCCCGACCGGATCCGCGCACCGATGACGCACGCCACCAGCGCCGGTCCCAGCACGGCGATCACCACCAGCCATGTCTCCCAGGAGGCGCGGGCCTGCCCGGCTGTCGGGTTGCCGACGGTGACGATCACCGCGACCGCACCGGCCAACAGCGCGGCCCACAACCACTCCCAGCGCGTCACCCGCCTGCCGGTGAGCCGCGCGTTGACCGGCAGGGCGAACAGCAGCGACGTCACGAGCAGCGCCTGCACCAGCAGCACCGAACCCAGTCCTAGCGCGGCGGCCTGCAGACCGAAACCCGCCGCGGCGACGATGCTGCCCAGCCACCACTGCCGGTCCCGTAGAAGACGCAGGAACAGCTCGAGATGGCCGACCGCCTCGTCGGTGACCTCGTGGGCCGAACGCTGATGGATGACGTCGCCGATCGCGATGAAGAACGCGGCGCCCAGCGCCAGCAGCGCGGCGATATCCGCCCTGGCCATGGCCTCTCCTCGTCGTCGTAGCGGACCCGAGCCTGCCCAGACGGGGTGCGCTGCCGCAAACCCGGGGACCGAAGGTGTGCGCACACCCGCGGTCGACCTGTTTCAATGGTTTCGACAGCCAGGCATACCGATTCATATCAACAGGCAAGGGCGCCGCGTTGCGCGGCAGTGCGCGGGTCGACCGCGCGGAGGATCGAGGAACAGAAGATGACGACCAGCGAGCCGGGTGCAACGTCCGAGGTCAGCGACGTGGCGACGCCGCGTCCGGTGCCGGGGGCCGGACCCCGACCGGGACCCTCGCCACGACCGGGGGCGCCCCGGCCGGCCCCCCGCCCCGGACGACCCGCGCCGGCCGCGGCCGTCGCCGCGGCACCGGCCAGCGACCCGCGCCGGTTCGGGCGCGTCGACCCCGACGGCACCGTGTGGCTGATCACCTCATCCGGTGAGCGCGTCATCGGCTCGTGGCAGGCCGGTGAGCCCGACGCCGCCTACGACCATTTCGGACGCCGCTTCGACGATCTGCAGACCGAGGTGGTCCTGCTCGAACAGCGGCTGGTCACGCACGCCGGCGACGCCCGCAAGATCAAGGCCGCGGCCGCGGCGCTGGCCGAGACGCTGCCCGAGGCGCACGTGCTCGGGGACGTGGACTCGCTGGCCGCGCGGCTCAACGCGATCGCCGAACACGCCGACGAGGAGGCCCAGGCCGAGCGCGCCCGCCGGGACGCGCAGCGCGCCGCACAGCTGGCGCGCAAGGAGGCGCTGGCCGCCGAGGCCGAGGACCTCGCCGCCAACGCCACGCAGTGGAAGGCCGCCGGGGACCGGCTCCGCGAGATCCTCGACGAATGGCGCACGATCACCGGTCTGGACCGCAAGACCGACGATGCGCTCTGGAAGCGGTACTCGGCCGCCCGGGAGACGTTCAACCGCCGCCGGGGCTCGCACTTCGCCGAACTCGACCGCGGCCGGGCGGGGGCGCGACAGGCCAAGGAGGCGCTGTGCGAACGCGCCGAACAGCTGGCCGGCTCCACCGACTGGGGTGCCACGAGTGCGGTGTTCCGCGACCTGCTGGCGCAGTGGAAGGCGGCCGGGCGGGCGGCCAAGGACGTCGACGACGCGCTGTGGCAGCGGTTCAAGGCGGCGCAGGACGCGTTCTTCTCGGCCCGCAACGCCGCCACCGCCGAACGGGATGCGGAGTTCAAGGCCAACGCCGCGGCCAAGGAGGCGCTGCTGGCCCAGGCCGAGCAGATCGACACCTCCAACCCTGACGCGGCACGCGCCGCGTTCCGCGCCATCGGCGACAAGTGGGACGCGATCGGCAAGGTGCCCCGCGAGCGTGCCGCCGAGCTGGAGCGACGGCTGCGCGCGGTCGAGAAGAAGGTGCGCGACGCGGCGTCGTCGAACTGGACCGACCCGGAGGCGCAGGCCAGGGCCGACCAGTTCCGGGTGCGTGCCGAGCAGTACGAGCGCCAGGCGGAGAAGGCGCAGGCCGCGGGCCGCACCAAGGACGCCGAACAGGCGAGGGCGAACGCCGCGCAGTGGCGGCAGTGGGCCGACGCGGCCGCCGAAGCGGTGAGTAAGCGGCGCTAGCCGTCGGCCTCGTCGTCGCGGCGCGGGTTGTCGAACCGGTCCAGGAAGCCCTTGCCCTCGTTCTCCGCGGCGCGGCGGCGGCGCTCCTCCTCGGCGGCCAACTGGACCGCGGTGCGCGTCCACACCACCCGGGCCCAGTGGAACGTCAGGACGATCACCGCGAGCCAGCCGATCACCAGGCCGATACCCGGCCCCGGATACGGTTCGGCGGCGGTCTGACGTGACCACACCGCGAGCATGCCGATCGCACTGGCCACCGCGGAGCCGGCCAACGCCACCCAGGCCAGCGCCCAGCGCCGGGTGAGCAGCGCCAGGATCGAGAATCCGACCGAGAACACGATCGCGAGCACGGTGAACACGCGTGACGGCAGCGACACGCCTTCCCGGGACGCGGCGTCGGTGGCCGCCAGCACATCGAAGCCCCTGGCGCCGCCGGTGTGCGGCAGCACGAACGACAGCAGGACCACGAACACCAGGACCGCGACCACCAAGGCGCGTGCGCCCGGGTTGAATTCGCGGGCCACGCGGCGCTCGACGTCCTCGATGTCGCCCTTGTAGGAGTCGAATCCCTCGGATCCGTCCGGACCACTCACCGCGCACATCCGCTCGTCGCGGGCACCGGTTCGGGCGCGCCGATGCCCGGGATGCCCAACCCGACACCGGTGCGCGGGCGCAGCCCCTGGGCGTGGGCGTCGCCGGCCCGCGTGCGCCGGTGACCGAGCAGTGCGCCGTCGGCGATGAGGTGGTGCGGCGCCGCGCTCGTCACGGTCGCGGTGACGACGTCACCGGGCCGGATGTCGGCGCCGCCGGGGGCGAAGTGCACGAGCCGGCCGTCGCGGGCGCGGCCGGACATCCGTGCGGTCGCCGCGTCCTTGCGGCCCTCACCGGTGGCCACCAGAAGCTCCACCGTGCGTCCGACCTGGGCCAGGTTCTCGTCGAGCGAGATCTTCTCCTGCAACTCGATCAGCCGTTGATAGCGTTCGCTCACAACGGCTTTGGGGAGCTGTCCGGGCATGTCGGCCGCCGGTGTTCCGGGACGCTTGGAGTATTGGAACGTGAACGCGCTCGCGAAGCGGGCGGCGGCCACCACATCGAGGGTGGCCTGGAAGTCCTCCTCGGTCTCACCGGGGAAGCCGACGATCAGGTCGGTGGTGATCGCCGCGTCGGGGATCGCCGCGCGCACCCGGTCGATGATCCCGAGGTACTTCTCGGCCCGGTAGGAGCGGCGCATCGCCCGCAGGATCCGGTCGGAGCCGGACTGTAATGGCATGTGCAGCGTCGGACACACATTGGGCGTCTCCGCCATCGCCTCGATGACGTCGTCGGTGAACTCGGCCGGATGGGGTGAGGTGAAGCGCACGCGTTCCAGTCCGTCGATACGCCCGCATGCGCGCAGCAGCTTCGCGAAAGCGCCGCGGTCCCTCGGCAACTCACGGTCCGCGAACGAGACGCCGTAGGCGTTCACGTTCTGCCCCAGCAGCGTGACCTCGAGCACACCCTGATCGACCAGGGTCTGGATCTCGCCGAGGATGTCGCCGGGACGGCGGTCGACCTCCTTGCCGCGCAGGGCCGGAACGATGCAGAACGTGCAGGTGTTGTTGCAGCCCACCGAGATCGACACCCATCCCGCGTAGGCCGATTCGCGCGCGGCGGGCAGCGTCGAGGGGAATTCCTGCAGGGATTCGGCGATCTCGACCTGCGCGACCCGGTTGTGGCGGGCGCGCTCGAGCAGCGTCGGCAGTGCACCGATGTTGTGCGTGCCGAACACCACGTCGACCCAGGGCGCCCGGCGCAGCACCGCATCCCGGTCCTTCTGCGCCAGACAACCGCCGACGGCGATCTGCATCTGCGGATCGGACTGCTTGCGCGGCGCGAGGTGAGAGAGGTTGCCGTAGAGCTTGTTGTCGGCGTTCTCCCGCACCGCGCAGGTGTTGAAGACCACCACGTCGGCGTCGGCGCCGTCGGCGGCGCGCCGGTAACCGGCGGCCTCGAGGAGGCCGGACAGGCGCTCCGAGTCGTGGACGTTCATCTGACAGCCGTACGTGCGAACCTGATAGGTGCGCGCCGTCGACGGCTGCGTACCCGCCGCCTGCTGCGTCACCGTGGAAGTCACGGGCCCCATGGTACGGGGGCGCCCAATTGATCAGTTCCGGGCACATCGGCCGTTCCCTGGGTAAGGTCAGCACCCATGGAAACGGCCGGGCACGCCAGCAAGGCGGTGCCGATGATCTCGATGCGGGAGGTCAACAAGCACTTCGGCGATCTCCACGTCCTCAAGGACATCAACCTGACGGTGCAGCGCGGTCAGGTCGTGGTGGTGCTGGGACCGTCCGGATCGGGCAAGTCGACGCTGTGCCGCACGATCAACCGGCTCGAGACCATCGATTCGGGGACCATCGAGATCGACGGTGAGCTGCTGCCCGACGAGGGCCGCCGACTCGCCCAGCTGCGGTCCGACGTCGGGATGGTGTTCCAGTCGTTCAACCTGTTCGCGCACAAGACGATCCTCGACAACGTCACGCTCGCGCCGATGAAGGTGCGGGGGCTCGGCAAGGAGGCGGCACGCGAGGCCGCGATGACGCTGCTGGAGCGTGTCGGCGTGGCGAATCAGGCCGACAAGTACCCCGCGCAGCTGTCCGGCGGTCAGCAGCAACGCGTCGCGATCGCGCGCTCGCTGGCGATGAACCCCAAGGTCATGCTCTTCGACGAGCCGACGAGCGCACTCGACCCGGAGATGATCAACGAGGTGCTGGCCGTCATGGCGTCGCTGGCCGGCGACGGTATGACGATGCTGGTGGTGACCCACGAGATGGGCTTCGCCCGCCGCGCCTCGGACCGCGTGGTGTTCATGTCGGACGGGGCGATCGTCGAGGACGCCGAACCGGCCCAGTTCTTCGACAACCCGCAGACCGACCGCGCCAAGGACTTTCTCGGCAAGATCCTGCACCACTAACGCTCGGCGAAAGGAAACCCCACCCATGCCGTCCTTCTCGATGCCGTCTCGCAGGCGCGTCGCGGCCGCCATCGCCCTGGCCGTCGCTGTGCCGTTCGCCGCAACCGCGTGCGGAGGAGGCGGCGGGGGTGACGAGAACAAGATCGTCATCGGCACGAAGTTCGACCAGCCCGGCCTTGGCATGCGCAACCCGGACGGCACGATGAGCGGGTTCGACGTCGACGTCGCCACCTATGTGGCGGGCGAGCTCGGCTACTCCCCCGAGCAGATCGAGTGGAAGGAGTCGCCGTCGGGTCAGCGCGAGACGCTGATCCAGAACGACCAGGTCGACTACATCGTGGCCACCTACTCGATCACCGACTCCCGCAAGGAGAAGGTCGATTTCGCCGGGCCGTATCTGGTCACCGGCCAGAGCCTGCTGGTCCGCGAGGACAACACCGACATCACCGGCGCCGCGTCGCTGCAGAACAACAAGCGGCTGTGCTCGGTGTCGGGGTCGACACCCGCCCAGAAGATCAAGGACGAGTACCCGGGTGTGCAGCTGCAGCAGTACGACACCTACTCGGCGTGCATCGAGGCGCTGAAGAACGGCGCCATCGACGCGGTCACCACCGACGAGGTGATCCTGGCCGGTTACGCCGCGCAGACCCCCGGCGCCTTCAAGATCGTCGGTGACACCTTCTCCGAGGAGCGCTACGGGATCGGGCTGAAGAAGGACGACACCGAACTGCGCACCAAGATCAACGACGCGATCGAGAAGATGGAGTCCAGCGGCGCCTGGAAGGAAGCCTTCGACAAGAACCTGGGCCCGGCCGGCATCACGGCGCCCGCCCCACCACAAGTCGACCGCTACTGATTCGGGGGTCTGGCTCCGGCCGTGGAGATTTTCACCGAGTACCGCGCACAGATCTTCGAGGCGTTCTGGACGACGATCCAGCTCACGGTCTACTCCGCGGTCGGAGCGCTCATCCTGGGCACGGTCCTGGCCGGGATGCGGCTGTCCCCGGTGCCGGTGCTGTCCTGGCTCGGCACCGCCTACGTCAACGTCGTGCGCAACACACCCCTGACGCTGATCATCCTGTTCTGCTCGTTCGGGGTGTCACAGACCCTGGGGATCACGCTCGCCGACCCGGCTTCGAGTACGTCGATCGAGGACAGCAACTTCCGGTTGGCGGTGCTGGGGCTGACGGTCTACACCGCGTCGTTCGTGTGCGAGACGGTGCGTTCGGGGGTCAACACCGTGCCGCTGGGTCAGGCGGAGGCGGCACGCTCCCTCGGACTGACGTTCGGTCAGAACCTGCGGATGATCCTGCTGCCGCAGGCTTTTCGCGCGGTGATCATTCCGCTCGGTTCGGTGCTGATCGCCCTGACGAAGAACACGACGATCGCGTCGGCGATCGGGGTGGCCGAGGCGGCGCTGCTGATGAAGGAGATGATCGAGAACACCGCGGCGCTGCTCGTGGTGGGCTCGATCTTCGCGCTCGGGTTCATCATCCTGACGTTGCCGCTCGGACTGCTGTTCGGTTGGCTCGGAAAGCGATTGGCGGTGGCCCGATGACGGGCGGAGTGATGAGCCGGTGAGCGGCACCGTCCTGTTCGACGCGCCGGGACCCCGTGCGCGGAAGCGAAACGCCGTCATCACTGTCGTCACGCTGGTGATCACCGCACTGATCGCGTGGGTCGTGTACTCACGGCTCGAGGCCAAAGGTCAGCTCACCGCGGCGAAGTGGGAGCCGTTCCTGACGTCGAACCTGTGGACGACCTACGTGCTGCCCGGTGTGCAGGGGACGTTGACGGCGGCAGCGGTGTCGATCGTGCTCGCACTGATCCTCGGGTTCCTGCTCGGGGTGGGCCGGCTGTCGACGGTCGTGCCCGTCCGATGGGTGTGCGCGGTGATCGTGGAGTTCTTCCGCGCGGTCCCCGTGCTGATCATGATGATCTTCGCCTACTTCCTGTACGCCTTCTACGACGTGTTCGCCTCCCAACACCTGGCGCTGGCCGGTGTCATCACCGGGCTCACCCTCTACAACGGCGCGGTGATCGCCGAGATCGTGCGCGCCGGGGTGAACGCGCTGCCGCGCGGTCAAGCCGAGGCCGCATCGGCGCTGGGCCTGCGGTGGAGCCAGACCATGCGATCGATCCTGCTGCCGCAGGCCGTCACCTCGATGCTTCCGGTGCTGGTGTCCCAACTCGTGGTGGTCTTGAAGGACACCGCGATCGGCTACCAGATCACATTCGTCGAGATGGTGCGCCAGGGCACCGTCGTCGGGTCGTCGTACGGCAACTACATTCCGGCCCTCATGGTCATCGCCGTCCTGATGATCAGCGTGAACTTCGCGCTCTCCGCGCTGGCCACCCGGATCGAACGGCGGATGCGCCGGTCGCGGCGCGGCCCGGCCCCGCTGGAGGCCGAGGCCGTCGAGCAGGAAGGCGCACCCGGCGCGAAGGTGGTGTGAGGCCGTCGGTCACGGCCGCCAGTCCGGCGACCGTCCGAGGTGTCGCAGCATCCGGTCGAGTTCGCCGTCCGACCCAGGTCCGGTGAGCGCCGGCGCGAACGGCGAGTCGTCCGCGCGGCGGATCTCACCGTCGGGCACGGCGAACGCGATGGGTGCGGCCGCGCTCACCACGTCGGCCGGGATGTCGAACGGCAGTCCCGCCGCGCGCGCGACGTCCCAGCCGTGCACGACATAGTCGACGAAATGGAATTGGATCGCCATCAAGGCGGGAAACGTGGCGTCGGAACCGAATTCGGGGAGCGCGAACGGTGTGTCGAGCACGCCTTCGGCGGCGAAGGCGGTCAGCACGTCGTCGGCGGCGGCCGCGTAGGTGTCCGCGGGCCGTGTCCGCACCGCGTCGGCGACGGTGCGCGGATCCCACATGGTGTGGTCGGCGCCGCGGCCACGCGCGGCGGCCGCGAATCCGCGGTGCTGGACGGTCATGTGGACCAGCAGGTCGCCGAGATCCCAGCCGGCGCACGGGGTGGCACGGTCGAGATCGGCGGGGGTGACAGTCGAGACCAGGCGCACCGACGTCTCCACAGCGATGCGGTGAGGGGCCCGCACATCGATATTAGTAAGCATGCGCATATGATATGTGTCAGCTTATCAATTGGCAATGCCTAGAATCACTCCATGACGTCGCGGCCCACGCGTCCTGATCTCGCGGCGATGCTGGCTCCCCTGCTCCGCGACCTCGCCGCCGCCGAGGTGCCGGTGCTCGAGAAACACGGTCTGACGATGTGGGGCTACAGCGTGCTGGTGGCGCTCGACCGCGCCCCGATGCGCACGCAGGCCGCACTGGCCGAGGCGATCAACGCGGACAAGACCCGCATCATCCCGACTCTCGACGAGCTGCAGAGGCAGGGGTACATCGAACGGCATCCGGCGCCCGACGATCGCCGGGTGCGCCTGCTGGCCATCACCGACGCGGGCCGCGCCGTCAAGGACGCCGCACAGAGCGAGATCCAGCGCGGCGAGAATCGTTGGCTGTCGCGGCTGTCGGCCGGCGACCGGACGACGTTCGTGCGTCTGCTGCAACAGCTCAGCGGCGAAGAACCCTGACCGTCAGACCCGCCGGCGCTCGCGCTCGCTGGCCAACTCCACGGTGACCACGTCGAGTGCCATCGACTGACTGTAGCCACGGCGGGCCAGCATGCCGGCCAGCCGCCGCTTGACCTTGAGGTCCGACCCGGGGTCGTCGTCGAGCCGCTCACGGCGCAGCCGGTCGCGGACCAGTTGTTCGGCCCGGTCCCGTTCGGCTCCGGCATCGATGTCGGACAGCGTGGTCGCGATGACCTCCGCGTCGACACCCTTGCGCCGCAGTTCGGCAGCCAACGCGCGCTTGCCTTTTCCGGCGTACAGATGCCGCGACCGCACCCACTGCTCGGCGAAGTCCTCGTCGTCGACGAGCCCGACCGTCGTCAACCGGTCGAGGATTCGCTGCGTCACCGGTTCGGGGTAGCCCCGCTGCGCCAGCTTGCCGGCCAACTCCGCACGGGTGCGCGCCCGCGCGACGAGCAGGCGCAGACAGTACGCGTGCGCCTGCTCGTCGCGGGTCGGATCGTCGCGGGTCGGATCGTCGCGGTCTCGATCCTCGTCGGGGTCGGACTCAGAAGTCGACGGGTGCGGGAAGGACGTCATCAGCGGTCACCACGGCACCGATGTTGAGCTTCTCCTTGATCTTCTTCTCGATCTCGTTGGCCACATCGCCGTTCTCCAGCAGGAACTTGCGGGCGTTCTCCTTGCCCTGGCCCAACTGCTCACCCTCGTAGGTGAACCAGGACCCGGACTTGCGGATGAAGCCGTGCTCCACGCCCATGTCGATGAGCGAGCCTTCCTTGCTGATGCCCTTGCCGTAGAGGATGTCGAACTCGGCCTGCTTGAACGGCGGCGAGACCTTGTTCTTGACGATCTTGACCCGGGTGCGGTTACCCACCGCGTCGGTGCCGTCCTTGAGCGTCTCGATGCGGCGGACGTCCATGCGGACCGAGGCGTAGAACTTCAGCGCCTTACCACCGGTGGTCGTCTCGGGTGAGCCGAACATCACGCCGATCTTCTCGCGCAGCTGGTTGATGAAGATCGCGGTGGTGCCCGAATTGTTCAGCGCACCGGTGATCTTGCGCAGTGCCTGGCTCATCAACCTGGCCTGCAGACCGACGTGGCTGTCGCCCATCTCGCCCTCGATCTCGGCGCGCGGTACCAGCGCCGCGACCGAGTCGATGACCAGGATGTCCAGCGCGCCGGAGCGGATCAGCATGTCGGCGATCTCGAGGGCCTGCTCACCGGTGTCGGGCTGGGAGACCAGCAGCGAGTCGGTATCCACCCCGAGCTTCTTGGCGTAGTCGGGGTCCAGCGCGTGCTCGGCGTCGATGAACGCCGCGATACCGCCCGCGGCCTGGGCGTTGGCCACCGCGTGCAACGCCACGGTGGTCTTACCGGAGGATTCCGGACCGTAGATCTCGATGACGCGGCCGCGCGGCAACCCGCCGATGCCCAGCGCCACGTCCAGGGCGATCGAGCCGGTCGGGATGACCGAGATCGGCGCGCGGACCTCGTCGCCGAGCCGCATCACCGAGCCTTTACCGTGACTCTTCTCGATCTGCGCGAGCGCCAGCTCGAGGGCCTTCTCGCGATCGGGTGCCTGCGGTGCCATGTCTGTCTCCGTCCTGGTGGTGTTCGGTCGACCGGTGTCGATCAGTTGGCCGTGACGCTAGAGCAACCCACCGACACATCACCGAAACGCCGGTGTGGAGCCGCATCTAGCCGTCGAACACCACCCACCATAGACGAACACCTGTTCGACTCAAGTGGACACGCCGTACGGACTCACCATTGGTCGCGCGGGACGTCGAAGTCGGCGCACAGCGCCCGCCACACGTCGCGCGGTTCGACACCGTCCTCGATGGCCTGGGCCGCGGTGCGGCCGCCGAAACCGCTCAGCACGTGGTCGACGAGCAGCGACCGGCCGCGGATCGAGCCGAACTGGCCGTCGACGAGCTCGTGGAATTCCGTCAGTCGCACGACACCAAATTACGCGAGCGCGCGGTGGCACACCCGGACCGGATCGGTGACCTGCCCCGCCGTCGCCGCCGCCCGGCGGGCCGCCTCCCGGTAATCCGGCGCGCCGAGCACCTCGCCCACGGCCGTCGCCAACGCATCCGCGGTCAGCGGGCGCACCAACTGCGCACTCCCTTGGCGCACAACCCGATTCGCGATCTCCCACTGGTCACCGCCGCCCGGCACCACCACCATCGGCACCCCGGCCAGCAGCGTCTTGGCCACCATGCCGTGCCCGCCGCCGCAGATCACCACGTCGGCGTGCGTGAGCAGTTCGTCCTGGCGGCCCAGCCCGACGACCGCCCACGGCGGCACGGGCCCGTCGGCACCCGACAACCGCGAGACGACGACCCGGGCGCCGGAGGGCAACACCTCTCCCGGCGTCAGCGCCTCCAGCGCCACCTCGGCGACCCCGCGCTCCCCGGTGCTCGCCGTCGAGGGCGCCACCAGCACCACCGGTCCGTCACCCGGCGGCACCTCCAGTACCCGCGAGGTCGGTTCGAAGTGCAGCGGCCCGACCAGCACGGCCTCGGCGGGCCAGTCCGGGCGGGGCACCTCCAGCGCGGGCAGCGTGGCGATCAGCCGCCGGAGCGGACCGGGATCCTCGGCCGCCAGCCCGATCTCCGCCCGCGCCTGTGCCCGCTGCCGCAGACCCTCCCGCCAGGACCGCGCCGTGAGCGCGCGCATCACGGTGTCGCGCAACCGCCCGCGCAGCCCCACCCCGGGGGCCAGGCCGCTGCCCAGGGGCGGCAGCCCCTTCGACGGGCGGTACAGCGGGTGCGGGTTGAGCTCCACCCATGGCAGCCCGAGCAGTTCGGCGGCCAGGCCGCCGCACGCGGTGATCACATCGGAGACCACCAGGTCCGGCGCCAGGGCCTCGATGACCGGCGCGTTGAGGACCGCCATCCGGGCGGCCCGCCGGTGGATCTTGGCGCCGGCGTCGGTGTCGTCGTCGAGCTCGGTCGGATCGAGGCCGAGCAGTTCCCGGGCGGCCACCCCCGCCGCCCCCGCGGTGTCGAGCCACTCGACGCCGGTCAGCAGCGTCGGCTCGTCACCGGCCGCCGCGAATCTGCGGCACAGCGCGATCGCCGGGAACGCGTGGCCGGGGTCGGGACCGGCGACGACGGCGACACGCACCCGCTCACCCTGCCACAGGCGGAACGGTCCGGCGCCGTCAGGCGAGGACTACCCTGACCCGCATGACCGACTCGAGCAACGGCTCCACCTCCGCCCTGCAGAGCACGACCAACGCGCGCACGGTCGAGACGTTCCTGTTCGCCATGCAGGACCAGGACTTCGACACCACGGATTCGCTGATGGCCGACCACATCGCCTGGCACAACGTGGGGTTCCCGATCATCCGCGGGCGGGAGCGCATCACGAAGCTGTTCCGGCGTAGCCAGGGCAGATTCGGCTTCGAGGTCAAGATCCACCGCATCGCGGCGGAGGGCGGTACGGTGCTGACCGAACGCACCGACGTCCTGGTCTTCGGCCCGGTACGGGTGCAGTTCTGGGTGTGCGGGGTGTTCGAGGTCAACGCCGGGCGCATCACGCTGTGGCGGGACTACTTCGACACGATGGACTTCCTCAAGGCGACGGTGCGCGGCCTGCTGGCCGTCCCGTTCCCCGCGCTGCGCCCCACACTGTAGGCCCGGGTGGCTCAGGCCGACCTGAATTGATGCGGGGTGGCCGCTCCCAGCTCGTCGAAGGCCTGCGCCCAGCCCTGCAACCGGTCGGTGGCGTTGACCAGTTCGTCGCGGTAGCGCCGGCCGTACATGGGCGAGCTCGACATCGGGCCGGTGTTGGCCGCCGACACCAGTCGGGCTGCGGCGTCGACCATCTCGTGGTACTGCCGCACACCCTGGTCCATCTGTGCGGTGAAGGCCCGCACGGTCGGCATCAGGTGGGCGCGTGAGGCCGGCGACGAGGACATCGCCCGTTCCATCGACACCACCTCGTTGGCGGTGGCGGCCATCGTGGCGGCGCTGTGCTGAGCCACTGCCGTCAGCTCACGCAGTTCGTCCTGCGGCAGCATCCGCCCGCGCTCCAACACCCCCAGCAGTGAGAACAGCCCCCGCTCGGCGGAGACCAGCGCGGCCATCGGTGCCCGGGCCGCCGAATTCCACGGGGGCAACCGGTGCGAGGCGCGGGTGCGCGCCGGCGGCAGCGGTTCGGCCCGCAGCCACCGGTAGCGCAACAGCAGCAGGGTGGCGGGGAACATCGCGCCCGCGGCGATCGCGCCGGTGATGATGAACACCCAGAACGGGGTGCTCCATGCCGCCAGCACCGCGGTCACCAGGATCCAGAACACGCTGGTGACGGTGAAGAACAGCCCGAGCCGCAGGGCCCAGCGCCGTTTGCGCAGCATCTTGGCCCGCGGATCGGCGGCGGCGTGCAGCCGGTCGGCCACCACATCGGACAGTTCGGCAGCGGTGTCCACCCCGCGCTGCAGCATCGAACGCCACGCTGTCGGGGCCGGTCTGGTCTGCTTCACTGCCTCACCTCGCGAAAGCTATTGCGACAAGGGGTTTTCCGGCGTCGGCTGAGCCGGATTGGCGGCCGGGGTGGCCGGATTGGCGGCCGGGGTGGCACCGCCCGACGGCAGCGCCTCGCCGCGCATCGAGGCGCGGATCTGTTCCAGACGGGAATGACCGGCCATCTGCACGCTGGCCTGCTGCACTTCGAGCATGCGGCCCTGGACCGAGTTCTGCGCCAGCTCGGCCTCGCCCATCGCGTTGGCGTAGCGCCGCTCGATCTTCTGGCGCACCTCGTCGAGGCTCGGCGTGGTGCCGGGTGCGGCGAGTTCGCTCATCGACCGCAGCGAGGAGCTGACCTGCTCCTGCATCTTGGCCTGTTCGAGCTGGCTGAGCAGTTTCGTGCGTTCGGCGATCTTCTGCTGCAGCATCATCGCGTTCTGCTCGACCGCCTTCTTCGCCTGGCCGGCGGCCTGCAGCGCCTGGTCGTGCAGCGTCTTGAGGTCTTCGACGCTCTGCTCCGCGGTCACCAGCTGAGCGGCGAAGGCCTCCGCGGCGTTGTTGTACTCGGTGGCCTTGGCAGTGTCACCCGCTGCGACGGCCTGGTCGGCCAGGGTGAGCGCCTGGCGGACGTTGACCTGCAGCTTCTCGATGTCGGCGAGCTGGCGGTTGAGCCGCATCTCCAGCTGGCGCTGGTTGCCGATGACCTGGGCCGCCTGCTGGGTGAGCGCCTGATGCTGCCGCTGCGCCTCTTCGATCGCCTGCTGGATCTGCACCTTGGGATCGGCGTACTCGTCGACCTTGGAGCTGAACAGCGCCATCAGGTACTTCCACGCCTTGACGAACGGGTTGGCCATCGCTTCACTCCGCCTTCGGGTCTTGTCGACTGGGTCCTGCTGCCAACTTATCGGTTGTGCGCACGTCACCACACCCCCGCCGGGATTTCGGAGGGGTTCAGGCGACGGCCATCGACACGGTCTGCGGAATCACGACCTTGGTGCTCACGTCGATGTTCGTGACCGGCGCGGCGGCGTGTTCCTGGTGGGCCAGTTTCTCGCCCGCATCGGCCAGCACCCGCGACAGCGGGACGTCGAGCGCACCGCAGATCGCGCTCAGCAGCTCGCTGGAGGCCTCCTTGCGGCCGCGTTCCACCTCGGACAGATACCCCAGGCTGACCCGGGCGGTATCGGAGACTTCGCGCAGGGTCCGGCCCTGTGCGGTGCGGGCACGGCGCAGCACGTCGCCGATCACCTCGCGCAGCAATGCCGCCATCGTGCCCTCCTTCGTCGGCTGGTTGCTATCTGCACAACGTGGCGGGCGCCGACGCGGTTCCCGCAATCGGAAGAGTTTCAGATCACTGTTGTCCGACGAGCGCGCGCAGATGCGATACCGCCTCGTCGACCGCGGCCCGGCGGATGTCCCAGCGGGAACCGGCCACGTGCAGCTCGACCACCTCGGTGTCGACCGGTCCGGCCAGCCCGAGGAACACGGTGCCCACTGCGTGCCCGCCGTGCGGTTCGGGTCCGGCCACGCCGGTCAGCCCGACGCCCCAGGTGGCCGCACAGCGTTGACGCGCACCGACCGCCAGCGCCCGCGCGGTCGGCGCCGCGACGGGCCCGACGGCCTCGAGCACCTGCGGCGCCACCCCGGCCAGCGCGATCTTGGTGTCCTCGGTGTAGGTGACCAGGCCGCCCCGCAGCACCGCGCTGGCACCGGGGACACCGGCCAACGTCGCGGCCAGCAGTCCCGCGGTCAGCGATTCGGCGGTCGCCACGCTCTGATGGCGCACGGTGAGGTCGGCGACCAGCGCGCGGGCGTCGTCAGTGAGCAGGGGGTCGTTCACGAGAATCCCGTATCGCCGACACCACGTAGTCGAGTCCGGTCAGCACGGTGAGCGCGACCGCGGCCACCATGATCACCCACGCCACCGCCAGCCACGGCCCCGGCCACGCCGACAGCGGGAGCACGAACAACCCGATCGCCACCGCCTGGACCAGCGTCTTGAGCTTGCCGCCGCGGCTGGCCGGGATGACGCCGTGGCGCAGCACCGCGAACCGCAGCACCGTCACCCCGAGTTCGCGGGCGAGGATGACGACGGTCACCCACCATGGCAGATCGCCGAGCACCGACAGGCCGATGAGCGCGGCACCGATCAGCGCCTTGTCGGCGATCGGGTCGGCGAGTGCACCGAACTCGGTGACCATCCCGTAGCTGCGTGCGAGCGCGCCGTCGAACCGGTCGGTGATCACCGCCACCGCGAACACTACGAAAGCGACGACGCGCCAATAGGTTTCATGTCCGTCGCCGACGAACAGCGCGGCGAGGAAGACCGGTACCAGCAGGAAACGCACGCCGGTGAGGACATTGGCGATATTCGCCACTCGGGCGCGCGGCACCACCGGATCAGTTGGAGACGGGCCCGACACCGACACAGAATATCGGTTGGCCCAGCCGATACTCTCGCAGCTGTGAGCGCAGCGGATCAGAACCCGGTCGACGACGTCATCGACGAGGTGACCGTGCGCCGCGCGCGCACCTCCGATGTGCCCGCCATCAAGGCGCTCGTCGACATCTACGCCGGCAAGATCCTGCTGGAGAAGAACCTCGTCAACCTCTACGAGGCCGTGCAGGAGTTCTGGGTCGCCGAACTCGACGGCGAGGTGATCGGGTGCGGGGCCCTGCACGTGCTGTGGGCCGACCTCGGGGAGGTGCGCACGGTGGCGGTGCACCCGAAGGTCAGAGGTCAGGGTGTCGGGCACCGCATCGTGGCCCGGCTGCTCGACGTGGCCCGCGAACTGCGCCTGCAACGGATCTTCGTGCTGACCTTCGAGGTGGAGTTCTTCGCCCGCCACGGCTTCGCCGAGATCGACGGCACGCCGGTCACCGCCGAGGTGTACGAGGAGATGTGTCGCTCCTACGACACCGGCGTCGCCGAATTCCTCGACCTGTCCTACGTCAAGCCCAACATCCTGGGCAACACCCGGATGCTGCTCACCCTCTGACCGCGGGGCGCCGAAACGAACAAACCGGCGCGAAAGTACGAGTGCTCGCCGCCATTTCGTCGATCTCGGCGCCGCGACTCACTCGCCGTCGGCGCCGTTCGCGTCGCTTCCGCCGCGGATCAGTGCCAGCGTGCCCGCCAACTCGTCGGGTTTGACCAACACCTCGCGTGCCTTGGACCCCTCCGAGGGCCCGACGATGCCGCGGGTCTCCATCAGGTCCATCAACCGGCCCGCCTTGGCGAATCCGACGCGCAGCTTGCGCTGCAGCATCGACGTCGAGCCGAACTGCGAGGACACCACGAGTTCCACGGCCTGCAGGAACACGTCCATGTCGTCGCCGATGTCGGGGTCGACGTCCTTGCGCTCGCCGGCCTTGACCGCGGTGACACCCTCGATGAACTCGGGCTCGGCCTGGTCCTTGGTGGCGGCGACGACGGACTGGATCTCCTCGTCGGTGATGAACGCACCCTGCAGGCGGATCGGCTTGCCCGCACCCATCGGCAGGAACAGTCCGTCGCCCATGCCGATGAGCTTCTCGGCACCGGGCTGGTCGAGGATGACCCGGCTGTCGGTCAGCGACGACGTGGCGAACGCCAGGCGGGACGGCACGTTGGTCTTGATCAGGCCGGTGACGACGTCCACCGAGGGCCGCTGCGTCGCGAGCACCAGGTGGATACCGGCGGCGCGGGCCTTCTGGGTGATCCGCACGATCGCGTCCTCGACGTCGCGCGGCGCGGTCATCATCAGGTCGGCGAGCTCGTCGACGATCGCGAGGATGTAGGGGTACGGCTTGTAGACCCGCTCGCTGCCCAGCGGCGCGGTGATCTCCCCGGACCGAACCTTCTCGTTGAACACGTCGATGTGACGCACCCGCGAGGCCTGCATGTCCTGGTAGCGCTGCTCCATCTCCTCGACCAGCCACGCCAGCGCCGCGGCGGCCTTCTTCGGCTCGGTGATGATCGGCGTGATGAGGTGCGGGATGCCCTCGTACGGCGTGAGCTCCACCATCTTCGGGTCGATCAGGATCATCCTGACCTCGTCCGGGGTGGCGCGGGCCAGCAGCGAGACCAGCATCGAGTTGACGAAGCTGGACTTACCGGAACCGGTCGAGCCGGCCACCAGCAGGTGCGGCATCTTGGCGAGGTTCGCCGAGATGAAGTCGCCCTCGATGTCCTTGCCGAGCCCGATCACCAGCGGGTGGTGGTCGCGGCGCGTCGACGGTGCGGTCAGCACGTCGGCGAGGCGCACCATCTCGCGGTCGGTGTTGGGCACCTCGATGCCGACGGCCGATTTGCCCGGAATCGGGGCGAGCATGCGGACGCTCTCGGTGGCGACCGCGTAGGCGATGTTGCGGTGCAGCGCGGTGATCTTCTCGACCTTCACGCCCGGGCCGAGTTCGACCTCGTAGCGGGTCACGGTCGGTCCGCGGGTGCATCCGGTGACCGCGGCGTCGACCTTGAACTGCTGCAGCACCGAGGTGATGGCCTCTTCCATCTTCTCGTTGGCGGCGCTGCGCAGCTTCGGCGGGTCGCCCGCGATCAGCAGGTCAAGCGACGGAAGCGTGTAGGGCCCCTCGACCACCCGGTCCAGCGACAGCGTGTCCTGCTCGTCGACCGGTTTCTTCTCCGGGGCCGGCTTCTTGCGCTTCGGCTTCGCCTCGGGCGCAGGCGCGGGCGGGAGCGCGGCGACCTCGGGGAGGGTGGGCGCTTCGTCCTCGGGCGGGTCGAGCGGGTCGAGCGGGTAATTGTCCATCGGCGAGCCCGACGGCCACATCTGCTCACCGCGCGACATCGCCGGATCGTCGTAGTAGCCGTCCGAGAAGTCCTCGGCCGCAGGGCCGTTCGGATCATGGTCGTCGTCTTCGTCGAGGTAGTCGTCGTACTCGTCGTAGTCCTCGTCGCGGTACCCGCGGGTGGAGAACATCGCGCGCACGGTCTCCGGCACCTCACGGATCGTCGTCCCGGTGACGAGCAGCAGACCGAACAGCACCCCGATGAACAGCAGCGGCGCGGCGATCCAGGCGGTGAGCCCGTCGGCCAGCGGACCGCCGATCGCGAAGCCGGCGAATCCGGCGGCCTGCTGGCGCTCCCCCGGCGCCTGCGGCGACCCGGACCACAGATGCCAGAGGCCGAGCGCGGGCAGCGCGATCATCGCCGCCCCCAGGATCAGCCGGGGCCGGGACTCGGGGTCGGGTTCGCTGCGCATCAGCACCACCGCGACGGCGGCGAGCACGATGGGCACGAGCGCCACGGCATCGCCGACCAGCGAACGCAGCACCATGTCGATCCACGCGCCGACCGGGCGGGCCGCGTCGAACCACGACGCGGCGGCCACCACGACCGCGATCCCCAGCAGTGCCAGGGCCACGCCGTCGCGGCGATGCCCGGGTTCGATCTCGCGGGCACGGCCGACCGAGCGGGCCGTCGATCCGGCGCCCTTGGCCAGCATCAGCCATCCGGCGCGGGCGCCGCGGCCGACCGCGGCACCGGCGGCGCCGACGGGCGACGGGTGCCGGCGCGGTGCGGGTTTGCGCCTGGGCGCGGACGGTTTCGTGGGACGGCTCGGCCGCCCACCGCTCCGCGTTCCGGCCTTTGACCTGGTCGTACGGGCGCCAGAGCGGGTGACGGTCTTACCAGCCATGGGGGTCAGCCTAGTCGCTTGAGTCCCACATGCACCATCAGCCACATAGGTCACAAGTTGGTGTCGGCGTCGTCTGCGCTCCGTCGCCGATGAGTAGGGTGGACACCTGTCTGATCGATCGGTCGAACTCAACGAGGAGTCCCGCGTCCATGCCCGTCACCGTCGTCGCCACTCTGACCGTCAAGCCCGAGTCCCTCGACGCCGTCCGCGACATCCTCACCAAGGCCGTCGCCGCGGTGCACGAAGAACCGGGGTGCGATCTCTACTCGCTGCACGAAGTCGACGGCGGCACGTTCGTCTTCATCGAACAGTGGGCCGACGGCGACGCCCTGCAGGCGCACAGCAAAGCGCCCGCCATGAACCAGATGTTCGCCGACATCGGTGAGCACCTCGCCGGCGCACCGGACATCAAGGTGGCCCAGCCGGTCGTCGCCGGCGATCCGGCCAAGGGCCGGCTGCGGCCCTGACGGCGATGCGTCCACTCGAGGGCAAGGTCGCCTTCATCACCGGAGCGGCGCGCGGCCAGGGTCGCGCGCATGCGCTCCGGCTGGCCGCCGACGGCGCCGACATCATCGCCGTGGATCTCTGCGACCAGATCGCGTCGGTCCCCTACCCGCTGGCCACCCCGGAGGACCTGGCGGCGACGGTCAAACTCGTCGAGGACACCGGTGCGCGGATCGTCGCGTCACAGGCCGACGTCCGCGACCGCACCGCGCTGAAGTCTGCCCTGATCGCCGGCGTCGAACAGCTCGGCGGACGGCTCGACGTGGTGGTCGCCAACGCCGGCATCGCACCGATGGCCGGAGAGGACGCCTGGCAGGACGTCATCGACGTCAACCTCACCGGCGTCTTCCACACCGTCGACGTCGCCATGCGGCCGATGATCAAGGCAGGCAACGGCGGATCGATCGTGCTGACCAGTTCGGTGGCCGGCCTCGTCGGCCTCGCGTCGCCGATGGCCGGGTCGATCGGCTACGCGGCCGCCAAGCACGGGATCGTCGGGATCATGCGGGTGTACGCGAACATCCTTGCCACCCACAGTATCCGGGTGAACTCGGTGCATCCCGCGGGGGTGAACACCCCGATGATCGACAACGAGTTCACGCGCAGCTGGCTCGAGGGTCTGGCACAGGAGGCGCAGGGCGCGGGCGTCATGGCCCCGAACATGACCAACGCGCTGCCGGTGCAGGCGCTCGAGCCCGAGGACATCGCGGCCGCCGTCGCCTTCCTGGCCTCCGACGAGGCGCGCTACATCACGGGCATCACGCTGCCGGTGGACGCCGGGTTCGTCAACAAACGCTGACCGGCTCAGAGGTGGCCCATCATGCGTGACATCTCCGAGCTCTCGAGGTATCCGCACCGGGACGGATAGTAGTGCGACCGGCTCTCGGGCAGGATGTGCGTCCCGCTCCACCAGTGCGGGGCCGCCGGGTGGGCGTCGAGCACCACGACCTGCGGGCGCCGGTGCGCGGTGGCCCACGCCGTCGCCAGCTGCCAGGGATGGATGAGTTCGTGGGCGTGCATGGTGGTGCTCCTCCCGCTCGACGCCGCGGCCACGTCGTGTCGACGCTGTCGTCCACCAAACCACTACGGGCAGCGCAGTACCTCGTCCGAACGGGTGAAATCCGGTGTGCGCGAGTCAGATCTCGATGACCGTCGGCACGATCATCGGCTGGCGACGGTAAGTCTCGCCGACCCACTTGCCGACGGTGCGCCGGACCGCCTGGGCGATGCGGGCGGGGTCGGTGACCGTGTCGGCGGCCAGCCGCTCGAGTTCCTCCTCGACCTTGCGTGCGGCCGGTTCGAGCGCCTTGGGGTCCTCGGAGAATCCCCGTGACATCAGGTGCGCCGGGCCCGCGGGTCGCCCGGTACCGCGGTGCACCACGACGGTGACGGCGACGAAACCCGATGACAGGACGAGGCGCTCGCCCAGCGTCGTCTCCCCCACGTCACCGGTGATGAGCCCGTCGACGAACATCTTGCCGACACCGACCGCGCCGGCGATGCTGGCCTTCCCGGCCACCAGGTCGACGCTGACGCCGTTCTCGGCCAGCATGATCGCCTCGGGCGGGACCCCGGTGCGCGCCGCCAGCGCGGCGTTGGCCCGTAGGTGCCGCCACGTCCCGTGCACCGGCATCACGTTGCGCGGGCGGACGCCGTTGTAGAGGAACAGCAGCTCACCGGCGTAGGCGTGACCCGAGACATGCACGCGCGCATGGGCATTCGTGACCACTCGGGCGCCGATCTTGGACAGCGAGTCGATGACGCCGTAGACGGCCTCCTCGTTGCCTGGGATCAGCGACGACGACAGGATGATCAGGTCGCCGGCGGTCAGCGTGATGCTGCGGTGCTCACCGCGCGACATCCGCGACAGCGCCGACATCGGCTCACCCTGGGTCCCGGTGGTGATCAGCACGACCTTCTCGGCCGGCATCATCTCGGCAGCACCGATGTCGAGCAGATCGCTGTCGTCGACCTTCAGGTATCCCAGCTCGCGTGCGATGCCCATGTTGCGCACCATCGACCGGCCCACGAACGCCACCCGCCGTCCCAGGGCCACGGAGGCGTCGATGATCTGCTGGACCCGATCGACGTTGGAGGCGAAGCACGCCACGATCACCCGCCCGTCGGCGCCGCGGATCAAGCGGTGCAGGGTCGGGCCGATCTCGCTCTCGGACGGTCCGACGCCGGGGCGGTCGGCGTTGGTCGAATCGCACAGGAAGAGGTCGACGCCGGCGTCGCCGAGGCGCGACATCCCCGGCAGATCGGTCGGCCTGCCGTCCAGCGGCAGTTGGTCGAGTTTGATGTCGCCGGTGTGCAGGACGGTGCCGGCGCCGGTGTGCAGCGCGACGGCCAGACAGCCCGGCACCGAGTGGTTGACCGCGAAGTACTGGCATTCGAACACGCCGTGGGTGCTGCGCTGACCCTCGGCGACCTCCACGAACTTCGGCTTGATGCGGTGTTCGCGGCACTTCTCGCGGACCAGGGCGAGCGTGAACTGCGATCCGACGACGGGGATGTCGGGCCGCAGCTTGAGCAGGAACGGCACCGCGCCGATGTGGTCCTCGTGGGCGTGGGTCAACACCAGCGCCTCGACGTCGTCGAGGCGGTGTTCGACGTGGCGCAGGTCGGGCAGGATCAGGTCGACCCCGGGTTCGTCGTGTCCGGGGAACAGCACCCCGCAGTCGATGATGAGCAGCCGGCCGAGGTGTTCGAAGACGGTCATGTTGCGACCGATCTCGCTGATCCCGCCGAGCGCGGTCACGCGGAGACCGCCGACCGCCAGTGGGCCGGGCGGGACGAGGCCGTCGGTCACGGCGTCACCGCAGCACCGCCGCGGCGCGCATGTCCTCGGCCAGCGCGGCCAGTTCGTCGACCGTGGGCGGGATCTGCGGCAGGCGGGGCTGGCCCACGTCGAAGCCCTGCAGCGTGAGTCCCGCCTTGGCCATCGTCACGCCGCCGAGGCGGGCCTGGGCGTCGCTGAGCCGGCCGAGCGTCACGTTGATCTTGCGGGCGGTGGCGACGTCACCGGAGGTGAACGCCGACAGCATCTCCCGTAGCTGACTGGCCGCGACGTGGCCCCAGACGCTGATGAAACCGACCGCGCCCATGGCCAGCCAGGGCAGGTTGAGCGCATCGTCGCCGGAGTAGTACGCCAGACCGGTCTCGGCGATGATCTGCCCGCCGCCGTGCAGATCGCCCTTGGCGTCCTTGATCGCGACGATGTTGGGGTGCTCGGCGAGTGTGCGGATGGTGTCCCAGGCGATCGGCACCACCGAGCGCGGCGGGATGTCGTAGAGCACGACGGGCCGGTCGGTGGCGTCGGCCACGGCGGTGAAGTGCGCGAGCAACCCGGCCTGCGGCGGCCGGGAGTAGTACGGGGTGACGACGAGCAGGCCGTGCGCCCCCTCGGCGGCACAGGCCTTCGCCAGGTGGATGCTGTGCGCGGTGTCGTAGGTGCCGGCCCCGGCGATGATGCGGGCCCGGTCGCCGACGGCCTCGAGCACGGCGCGCAGCAGCGTGAGCTTCTCGGCGTCGGTGGTCGTCGGCGACTCGCCGGTGGTGCCGGACAGCACCAGACCGTCGCAGCCGGAATCGATCAGGTGGGTCGCCAGCCGCGCGGCCGTGTCCGTGTCGACGGTGCCGTCGGGCTTGAACGGAGTGACCATCGCGGTGAGCACGGTGCCCAACCGGGCCGTCACGTCGAATCCGCTGATACTCACGGGCACCAAGATTACCCGCTGACCCTCACGCCTCGGTGACGAGCGGGGTGGTCGCGACTTCCGTGCCGTCCGACAGCGCGGTGATCTCGAAGTCAGCGAACACCGCCGGGGCGACCGCGACGAGTTCGCGCAGGCAGGCGATCGCCAGCCGGCGGATCTCGACGTCGGCGTGCTCGCTGGCCCGCATCGCGACGAAATGCCGCCAGGCGCGGTAGTTGCCGGTGACGACGATGCGGGTCTCGGTGGCGTTGGGCAACACCGAGCGCGCCGCCTGCCTGGCCTGCTTGCGGCGCAGTGTCGCCCGCCCTTCTCTGGGCTCATCGCCCATGAGCTTGGCCTCCAGCTTCGCCAGCAGTTCGGTGTAGGCGGCGCGGCTGGCATCGGCGGCCGCGGTGAACAGCTCCTCGAGTTCGGCGTCGCCCTCGACGCCCGGCGGGACGACGACCTGCGCGTCGTGTTCGGGCACGTAGCGCTGTGAGAGCTGCGAGTAGGAGAAGTGCCGGTGCCGGATCAGCTCGTGGGTGCACGATCGGGAGATGCCGGTGATGTAGAACGACACCGACGCGTGTTCGAGCACCGAAAGGTGGCCCACGTCGATGATGTGGCGCAGATACGAGGCGTTGGTCGCCGTGCGCGGATTGGGTTTCGACCAACTCTGGTAGCAGGCCCGGCCGGCGAATTCGACGAGGGCGGAGCCGCCGTCGGCGTCGGTGTCCCACGGCACGTCCGACGGCGCCATGAACTCGGTCTTGGCGATCAGTTGCACGCGCAGCGGCGCGGTCTCGGCCACGGCGTCACCCTAACGTGGCGGCCGCGTGCCTCGTCGGATGCGCCCGTCTCGCCGAACGTGCACCCACTGCGAATTTCCGGCGCCGGATTCTCGCACTGGCCGCACGTTCGGCGTCACCCCTGGTCAGTCGGCACACCGGCGCGCCGCATGGCCGCGGCGATCAGCTCGAAGTCGATCGCCACATGGGCGCGCGCGATCGCGTCGGCCTCGTCGGGACGGCCCGACACGATCGCGTCGACGAGGTGTTCGTGGTCGTGCAGCGCGCGCCGCTCCATCGCGGCCATCGTGTCGTTCTCTCCCCACGGGTGGGCCGGCGCGGCGATGCTGACCGACGCCTCGAGGTCGAGCAGCAGCTTCTTGAGCACGGGGTTGTGCGCGGCGTCCATGATGGTCAGGTGCAGGCGGCTGTCGGCCTGCTGCGCGTCGACCCCGCTGCGCGCGCCACGGAACGCGGCGAGCGCCTCCCTCAGGGCCACCACGTCGGCGTCGGTGCGTGATTCGGCCGCCGCGCGGCAGATGGCGCCGTGCAGCCGGCACACCGCGTCGCACCGGTCGCGCAGCTCCCCCAGCCGCATCGCCAGGGTCCGGCCCACCGACTCGGTGGACGACTCCCGCCACTGCTCGAGGACGTACGAGCCGCCGCCGCGACCCCGCCGGGTTTCGAGCAGGCCACGTTCCACCAGCCGCGCGAGCGCGGCGCGCACCGTCATCCGCCCCACCCCGAGTGAGGCGGCCAGTTCACGCTCGACCGGTAGCCGGGTGCCGGGCAGGTATTCGCCGAGGGCGATCGCGGTGACGAGTCGGTCGGTGATCTCGTCGACACGCGACGGCATGTCCAGCTGCTGCCGCAGCAGACCCGGCGTCACCGCGGCGGCGTTCTCAACCATCTCCCGCCCTTTCCATGGATACGGGCATGTTAATGACCGGCATTGGTCTTGCAACGAGACCTTTAACGGGTCATTCTGGTCGCCATGCTCGTCGACACCCGCACCGTGCCGTTCCGAGACCACCAAACCTGGGTCCGGATCGCCGATCCGGACCAACCGCGTGAAGGCCTGTTGCCGCTGGTCGTGCTGCACGGCGGACCGGGCATGGCCCACAACTACGTGCGCAACATCGCCGAACTGGCCGACGAGACCGGCCGGCGCGTCGTCCACTACGACCAGATCGGCTGCGGGAACAGCACCCACCTCCCCGACGCACCCGCGGACTTCTGGACCCCCGAGTTGTTCGTCGAGGAGTTCCACGCCGTGCGCTCGGCGCTGGGCATCGAGCACTACCACGTGCTCGGCCAGTCCTGGGGCGGCATGCTCGGCGCCGAGATCGCGGTCCGGCAGCCGCCGGGTCTGGCGTCGCTGTCGATCTGCAACTCCCCGGCGTCG
Source organism: Mycolicibacterium litorale (assembly GCF_014218295.1). The sequence continues at coordinate 2,138,268 of NZ_AP023287.1, read as the reverse complement.
ATGCATCTGTGGATGGCCGCGGCCGCCGAACTGCGCGCCCAGCTGCCCGCCGAGACCCGGGCGGCGCTGGACCGGCACGAGGCCGACGGGACCGTCACCGACCCCGAGTACCTCGCGGCCACCGAGGAGTTCTACGTGCGCCATGTGTGCCGGGTGGTTCCGCCACCGCAGGACTTCGTCGAGACCACCGAACAGATGGAAGCGGAGCCGACGGTCTACCACACGATGAACGGTCCCAACGAGTTCCACGTCCTGGGCACTCTGCGCGAGTGGAGCATCATCGACCGACTCGGCGCCATCACCGCGCCGACCCTGGTGGTGGCCGGCGAATTCGACGAGGCCACCCCGGCGACGTGGGCGCCGTTCGTCGACCACATCCCCGACGTGCGCAGTCACGTGTTCCCGGACGCCAGCCACTGCAGCCACCTCGAGAAACCCGCGGAGTTCCGGGCCGTCATCGCCGAATTCCTCGCCGCCCACGATCCCACCAGCTGACAAGGAACGCCCATGGCCACACCCGACACCGGCGCTTCGGCAGCCACCGGCCCCGAGGGACAGCGCACGCTGGAGTCTTTCGGCTACAGACAGGAACTGAACCGGTCGGTGGCCACGGTGGACCTGGTGGTCTACGGGCTGGTGTTCATGGTGCCGATCGCACCGTGGGCCATCTTCGGAACCGTCTACAACAGCGCCTCCGGGATGGTGCCGCTGGTCTACCTCGTCGGCCTCGTGGCGATGGTGTTCACCGCGCTCGCCTACTCCCAGATGGCGAAGTCCTTCCCGCTGGCCGGCTCGGTCTTCTCCTACGTGGGCCGCGGAATCCATCCCGCCGCGGGGTTTTTCGCCGGCTGGGCGATCCTGCTGGACTACCTGCTGGTGCCCACCCTGCTCTACGTCTTCGCCGCCGAATCGATGATCGGCCTGTTCCCCGGCACCCCCCGCTGGCTGTGGGCGGTCATCTTCGTCCTGGTGAACACCGTGATCAACCTGGCCGGGGTCGGCTCACTCAAACTCGCCAACCGCGTGTTCCTGGTCATCGAGTTGGTGTTCGTGGCGATCTTCATCGTGATCGCGGTACGCGCGATCAACGGCCAATCGCTGCCCGACGTGGGCTGGAGCATCTCGCCGATCTGGGATCCCGACGTGGTGAGTGCACCGCTGCTGGCGACCGCCTTGTCCATCGCGGTGCTGAGTTTCCTGGGTTTCGACGGCATCTCGACGCTGGCCGAGGAGTCGACGGGTCGACGCAACCCCGCGGGCCGGGCCATGCTGATCGCCCTGTTCGTCGTGGCGACGCTGTTCGTGGTGCAGACGTGGCTGGCCAGCCTGCTCGCCGGCGGGCGAGAGTCGTTCAGCGAGGACGAAGCGGGCAACGCCTTCTTCACGTTGGTACAGGCGGCGGCGAACACCGGGTGGATGAACGCGTTCTTCGTCGTCAACGTGCTCGCCGTCGGGTTCGCCAACGCCATGGCCGCCCAGGCCGCGACCAGCCGGTTGCTGTACTCGATGAGCCGCGACCGCCAGCTGCCGAGCTACCTGTCCCGGATCAGCAGCCGGCAGGTCCCGATGCTGGCGCTGCTGACCGTGAGCGCGCTCAGCCTGGTGCTGGTGCTGTTCTTCGTCGGCCAGATCGGCCTGATCTCGTCGCTGGTCAACTTCGGCGCCCTGTTCGGATTCTGCCTGCTGCACCTGTCGGTGCTCTGGTACTACCTGGTCCGCAGGAAGTCGAAGAACTACCTGCTGCACCTCGTCGTGCCGACGCTCGGGTTCCTGATCATCGCCTACGTGCTGTTCAACGCCGATGCGCTGGCCAAGATCGGCGGCGCCGTGTGGCTGGTGATCGGTGCGGTGATCTTCGGGATCAACATCGTGCGTGGCCGCGGCGTGCCGGAGCTCGCAACCGAGCAGGAGCTCGGCACCATCGGCGAGGGTTCGGTCGGGGGAACCACCGGGCCGAGGTAGTCCCTAGTCCCCCACACCCGAGAGCGTCCTATTCCGGACCCACCTGATCGAGGCGCTGGTGGTGAATCCGGTCTCCCCCTGCGCGTTTCGATCGGTACATCGCGGTATCGGCCACCCGGATGAGGTGCTCGACGAATTCGGGGCGATCCCGCGCCCCGCCGGGGTCGGCCGTCACGGTGCACGTACCGAAGCTCGCGGTGACGCCGAAGGGCACGGTGACGAGCTCGCGCCGAACGCGCTCCATGGTGGCCACATGCTGAACGGGTTCGTCGCTGTCCGCGACCACGAACTCCTCCCCGCCGAGTCGGCACAGCAGCGCATCGGTGCGGCATGTCTTGCGCAGGACCACACCGACATTCACCAGCACGTGGTCGCCGGCGGCATGGCCATGGGTGTCGTTGACCTTCTTGAAGTCGTCGAGGTCGATCATCGTGAGGTTCAGGTATCCCCCACCGGGGTGCTGACTCACGGCCAGCTCGTGCAGCGCAGTGTAGAAGCCGCGCCGGTCGAGCAGCCCGGTGAGCGGATCGCGATCGGAGTTCCGAAGATCGGTGCGCAACGTGTGCACCAGCGACTCGATACCGAACGGCACGCCGACGTTGAGTGCGACCACCGTCAGCAGCGCCGCGACGGTCAGCGACATGTCGCCGGTGTCGGCCAGTAGCCGGGCCGCGCTGACCGCCGAGCACAGCATCGCGACGGCGAGGTTGACCAGCATGTGGCTGAGGGCGTGGAAATAGGCGAGGAATCCGCCGACGGCCGCGAACAGCGCGCAGCCCATCAGGCCGTTGTAGGGATTCGACATCGCCAGGCACATGGCTGCGATGCTCAGCGAGCACACGATGTTGAAAAGCAGCGACTGGTTGCGTGTGGGCCATCGCCGCAGCCACAGCACCGACGCACTCGCCCCGCACACCGCGGAGACGACCGCCACCGCGCGCGTCAGCGGGTGATCGGGGCCGACCGGGCTGCCCAGCAACACGATCGGCAGCGCCGCGAGCACTGCGGTGAAGCCGAAGGTGGCCAGTCTCCACTGCAGCTGCAGACCGCGGTCGCGTAGGTACACGGTGAACCAGTCGAACTGGTCGCTCTGGCGCCACCAGCGCCGAAGCGGCTCGACCACGCCTCGGGGCCGTCGCGCCGGCTTCGACCGATCCTCAGTTCTCGTGTTCGACACGGGATTGTCTTACACCGTCTGTCATGCCACCGCATGGTCCAGCGCCCCGACCAGGTCGCCGCGCTCCCCGACCGTCACACCGGCCAGCCGCAACCACTGCGCCATCGTCTTCAGCTCGACCGCCAGCGCCGCGGCGACCCGTTCGCGGTCCTCTCCCGGTTCGGCGAAGGCGCCCACGACATGCAGCGCGTCGCGGGTCCGCTCGGCCTTGAGGTCGACCCGCCCCACCAGCCTGCCGTCGAGCAGGAACGGCCACACGTAATACCCGTACTGTCGCTTCGGCGCGGGAGTGTAGATCTCGATGCGGTAGTGGAAACCGAAGAGCCGTTCGACCCGCGGACGGAAGAAGATCAGCGGATCGAACGGGCACAGCAGCGCGGTCCCGCGGTCGGTGCGCGGAATGACTTGGCCCGCACGTAGATACGCCGGGGCCGCCCAGCCGTCGACCTCGACCGGTTCCAGCTCACCAGCGGCCACCAGCTCCGCGAGCGCGGGCCTGACCGGCTTGGCCGCCAGCCGGAAGTAGTCGCGGATGTCGGCCTCGGTGGCCACGCCCAACGCCCCGGCCGCCCGCAGACACAGCTCACGGATCGCGTCGCCATCGTCGACGACACGGGCCACGACCTCGGCGGGAAGCACCCGTTCGGTGAGGTCGTAGTGACGGGCGAAGCCGACGCGGGTGGCGGTGGTGAGCACGCCGGCGGCGAACAGCGCCTCGGTCACCCACTTGGTGTCGCTGCGGTCCCACCACGGGCCCTTGCGGCCGCGCTGCTCGGCGCCCAGGTACTCCTCGATCTGTCCGGCGGTGGCCGGTCCGAGCGCGGTGACCGCCGCGACCACGTCGTCGACGAGCTGCGGGTTGGCCTTGACGATGTGCGTGCCCCACCGGCCGTGGGTGTACTCGCGCATCCGCCAGCGCAGCAGCGGCCAGTCGTCGACGGCCATCAACGCCGCCTCGTGCGCCCAGTACTCGACCAGCAGCCGCGGCGCCCGCGCGGAATGCGACCACGCCGCCGCGTCGAGCACCCCGCGGTCGTAGGGACCCAGCCGGCTGAACACCGGGGCGTAGTGCGCCCGCACCGCCACCGACACCGAATCCAGTTGCAGCACCTGGATGCGGTTGATCAGCCGGCGCAGATGCGCGCGGTTGACCGCGCCGCGCGGCTTGGCCTCGGCGAACCCCTGAGCGGCGACGGCGATCCGACGGGCCTGGTCCCCGGTGAGCGTGACAGCCATCAGCACATCGTCGCCTACCGCACCGACAGGGTGCGGCCGAAGAGGATCTTCAGGCGTCGATGCGCCGGTAGCTGTGGAACCGGTACCGCAACCCGGAGGAGCTGGTCAACCATTCCCCCGTGGTACCGGCCCAGGACTGGCCGAGGACGGGCGCGACCGCATCCGCATCCTGCCGGTGCAGTTCGATCTCGACCTCGGTGACCTCACAGCGGGTGGCGTGGGTGAGCGCCTGCGTGTACACGCGCTCACCGCCGATCACCCACGTCTCCTCGTCGCTCAGTGCGTCGTCGAGCGAGGTCGCGACTTCGGCTCCGTCGGCCAGATAGTCGGCCTGCCGGGTCAGCACGACGTTCTTGCGTCCGGGCAGCGGCCGCACCTTTGCCGGCAGCGACTCCCACGTCCGTCGACCCATCACGACGGGATGACCGAGCGTGATCTCCTTGAACCGGGCCAGATCCTCGGGTAGGTGCCAGGGAATGCCGCCGTCGCGGCCGATGATGCCGGAGGTCGACTGCGCCCAGATGAGCCCGACAGACCTCATACCGCCACCGGCGCTTTGATCGCCGGGTGCGGGTCATAGTTCTTGACGACGATGTCCTCATAGGTGTAGTCGAATATCGAATCCCGCGGCGCGAGAACGAGTTCCGGGTACGGGCGGGGGTCGCGGCCGAGCTGTTCGGTCACCTGCTCGACATGGTTGTCGTAGATGTGACAGTCCCCGCCCGTCCAGACGAACTCACCCACACCGAGTCCGGCCTGCGCGGCCATCATGTGCGTGAGCAGTGCGTAGCTGGCGATGTTGAACGGCACCCCGAGGAACAGGTCGGCGCTGCGCTGGTAGAGCTGGCACGACAACCGGCCGTCGGCGACGTAGAACTGGAAGAACGCGTGGCACGGCGGCAACGCCATCTGCGGGATCTCTCCGACGTTCCAGGCCGAGACGATGTTGCGCCGCGAGTCGGGGTCACTCTTGAGCAGGTCGAGGGCCGCGCTGATCTGGTCGACGTGACCGCCCGACGGGGTCGGCCAGGACCGCCACTGCACCCCGTAGACCGGGCCCAGGTCACCGGATTCGTCAGCCCACTCGTCCCAGATGCTGACGCCGTGCTCCTGCAGCCAGCGCACGTTGGAATCCCCACGCAGGAACCACAACAGTTCGTAGACGACGGATTTGAGGTGAACCTTCTTGGTGGTGATCAGCGGGAAGCCGGCCGCCAGGTCGTAGCGCATCTGGTGGCCGAACAGGCTGCGGGTCCCGGTTCCGGTGCGGTCCGCCTTGGGCGTTCCGCGCTCGAGCACCAGACGCAACAGGTCCTCGTACGGTGTGGGGATCGGCCCGGAGATCGGCACGTCGGTCAGCTTACTTCCGAACGCCCGAGTACAACGGAGGGCATGCCGAGGATCACCGCGACCATCACGACACCGGACGGCGCCTGCCCCGCCACCCTCCACACCCCCAACGGGCCCGGCCCGTGGTCGGGCGTGGTGATGTACCCGGACGCCGGCGGCGTCCGCCCCACCTTCCACGAGATGGCCGACCGGTTGGCCGCGTTCGGCCACGCCGTCCTGCTGCCCGACGTGTACTACCGCAGCGGGCAATGGGAACCGTTCGACATGGGCACCGTCTTCGGTGATCAGGCGGAAAGGAGACGGTTGTTCGGGATGATCGGGTCGGTCACCCCCGACAAGATGGCCTCCGACGCCGCGGCGTTCTTCGACTTCCTCGCCGGCCGGCCCGAGGTCCGCGGCGACCGGTTCGGGGTGTGCGGATACTGCATGGGCGGCCGGACGTCCCTGATCGTGGCGGGCCGGGTGCCCGAACGGGTGGCGGCGGCCGGATCCTTCCACGGCGGCGGCCTGGTCACCGACGACGACACCAGTCCGCACCTGCTGGCCGACAAGATCACGGCGACGGTCTACGTGGCCGGCGCCGAGAACGACAGCTCGTTCACCGCCGCGCAGGCCGAGACACTGGACAAGGCGCTGACCGCGGCGGGTGTGCCGCACACCGTCGAGATCTACCCCGCCGGACACGGCTTCGCCGTACCGGACAACGCCCCCTACGACGAGGTGGCGGCGCAGCGGCATTGGATCGCCCTGCAGGAGTTGTTCGCGAGCGCGCTGCCCAGCTAGGCGGTGTGGCGTTCGTGCAGCGTCCTCCCCAGCGCCCGCAGCAGTCCGCGCGCCGCGTAGACCCCCGCGACGACCGACAGCAGGATCAGCACGATGAACATCACCAGCCAGTTGGTGCGGTCATGGCTGACGTTCCACCAGACCACCGTGAACAGCACCGCGCAGACGAACACCACGACGTCGCGCCAGTTGCCCTCGTAGGACATGGCGGCGATGCGTAGTTCGCGGCTGCGCTCGGTGGTCGTGATGAGGTCGTCGATGCGCTGGTCGATGCTGCGCTTGAGCCGCTCGCGAAGCTCCGTCTGCTCGGGCGGAATGCGTTCGAGCAGGTCCATGTCCTTGGCGATCATGCCGCGGAAGTCGGGGCCGCGCAGGTTGCCCGCGGCGATACCGAGCAGTGCGCCGCCGGCGATGGGAGCGGCTCCCAGGGCGATCTCGGCGATACCCGGCATGTGTTCGTCCCTTCAGTCCATCACCGTGGCGGCCAGTGTGCCGCCCAGTTCATACGCCTGCTGACGGACCGCGGCGTCGACGCCGCCGGTGACCTCGAGTACGTCGGCGGCTTTGACGAGCGCCAGTCCCGTCGCGAGCTTTTCTACCGCGTTGACCGCACCGACGGTGTCGTTATTGCCGTGCACCCAGAATCCGTACGGGCGGCCGGCGACGTGGTCCAGGCTCGGGTAGTACACGGTGTCGAAGAAGTGTTTCAGCGCCCCCGACATGTAACCGAAGTTGGCGGTGGTGCCGAACAGGTAACCGTCGGCGGCGAGCATGTCGGACAGCGTGGCCGCCAGCGCGGGTTTCACCTCCACGTCGACCCCTTCGATGTCCGGGTCGCGCGCCCCCGCCAGCACCGCCTCGAGGAGTTCACGGGTGGCCGGCGAGGGCGTGTGGTGGACGACGAGCAGGGTGGCGCTCATCGGTGCTGCCCGCTCTTCGCGCCAGCGCTCATCGGTGCTGCCCGCTCTTCGCGCCAGCGCTCATCGGTGCTGCCCGCTCTTCGCGCCAGCGCTCATCGGTGCTCCTGCAGTTCGACCGCCTTGCGCATGGCCGCACGGGCCCGGCTGCGGTCGCCGGCGTAGTCGTACGCCCGCGCCAGCCGGTACCACCGCACCCAGTTGTCCGGATCCTCGTGCACTTCGCTGCGCACCGCGTCGAACAGCGCGTCGGCGGCGTCCCGCTCGATGCGGCCGGACGGCCGGCGCGGCAGATCGCTGACGTCGAGGTCCATGTCCTGTTCGCGCGCCAACCGCGCCAGCCGCTGATGGGCGAAGCCCGCCCGCACGGTGCTGACCATCACCCAGACCCCGATCAACGGCAGCGCGAGCAGCGCCACGCCCAGACCGACGGCCGCGAATTCTCCGGTGCGGATGAACGCGAAGGCGATTCGGCCGAGGAGGAAGAAGTACACGACCAACGCCACACACATGAAGGCGATGAGCACCTGGGTGCGCAGGGCGCGCCGGTCGTCGGTCATGTCAGGTCGAGCAGCGGTTCGATACCGACGGTGAGGCCCGGGCGTCCGGAGACCTTGCGCACCGCCAGCAGGACGCCGGGCACGAACGATGTGCGGTCGATGCTGTCGTGGCGGATGGTCAGCGTCTCACCCTGCGTGCCGAACAGGACTTCCTGATGCGCGACGAGGCCGGCCAGCCGTACCGAGTGCACGGGGACGCCGTCGACGTCCGCGCCACGGGCACCCTCCAGGCCGGTGCTGGTGGCGTCGGGGTTGGGCGGCATGTCTTTTCGCGCTTCGGCGATCAGCTTCGCGGTTCGCGCCGCCGTGCCCGACGGGGCGTCCGCCTTGTGCGGGTGGTGCAGTTCGATCACCTCGACCGATTCGAAGAACCGCGCGGCCTGCTGCGCGAAGTGCATGGACAGCACGGCCCCGATGGCGAAGTTCGGCGCGATCAGCACCGCCGACTCCGGCTTGGCGGCCAGCCACTGCTGCACCTGGGCGATGCGCTCGTCGGTGAATCCGGTGGTGCCGACGACCGCGTGAATCCCGTTGTCGATGAGGAACTTCAGGTTGTCCATGACCACGCTCGGATGCGTGAAGTCGATGACGACCTCGGTGCCCGCGTCGACGAGGGAGCTCAACGGATCGCCGGCATCGACTCCGGTGGTGAACGTGAGGTCGTCGGCGGCCTCGACCGCCTGCACCATCGTCGCCCCGACCTTGCCTTTCGCACCCAGCACACCTACTCGCATGGGCTCACCCTAGTAGCCCGCCGTCGGGCGCCCCCCGTCGTCTGCGAGCGTGCGTGTGCCCACACGACACACCGCGCAATGGTCGACCGTTTGCGCACGCTCGCGGTCCTCGCAAACCACTTGCGTCACAGTGCTTTCCGTGGTCACAACTCGGGCCGACGTGTCAGTGGTTCGCACTAGTGTTCGAGTCATGGATGGGGAATCCGTGGTCGCAGCTTTCGCACAGTTCGAAGCCGCCCGCGCCGCGCTGGCCGCCCTACCCGTCGAATCGCTGACCGCCCAGCAGGTGCTTGCCATCACCGAGATGCGGGAACGCGGCCGCCGCCGCGACCTGACCATCGACCACGCACTGACCACCCACCTGATCGACACCGCGACACCCGACGAACCCGGCGCCACCTCACTGACAGAACTACTGGCCAATCGGCTGCACATCACCGCTAAAGACGCCGGCCAACGCCTTACCGACGCCACCCAACTCGGCCCCCGCCACACGCTGCTCGGCGAGCGCGTAGCCACCGAACTGGCCCACACCGCCGCCACGGTGGCCCGCGGCGACATCGGCATCGACCACGTGCGCGTGATCCAAGAGTTCATCAAGAAAGTCCCCAGCTTCGTCGACGTCGCCGCCCGCGACGAATTCGAACGCCTGCTGGCCAAATCCGCGATCACCATGCGACCCGAGCAGCTCAGACAATTCGCCGCCGAACTGATGACCTACCTGGACCAAGACGGCACCGAACCCGACTACGACACACAACAACGCCGCCGGGAAATCCACGTCGGTCCCCAGCAAGCGGACGGCATGAGCCGCATCTCCGGCTGGATCGACCCCGAGTTCCGCGCCTTGCTCGATGTAGCGCTGGCCAAGCTTGCCGCGCCGGGCGCGAATCTGACCCACGACGATGCCCATACCGGCCGCGACGACCGCACGGCCGCACAACGCAACCACGACGCCGTGAAGACCGTCCTGCGCGACACAGTCGCCTCCGGAAACCTGGGCCAAGTCGCCGGCGTGCCCGCCACCATCGTCGCCACCACCACCGTCAACGAACTCGAACGGGCGGCGGGCTGGGCCCACACCGGCGGCGGCAACCGCATCCCGATCCGCGACCTCATCCGGATGGCCGCAAGCTCGCGTCACTACCTGGCGGTGTTCGACGACCACACCGAAGAAGTCCTGTACTTCGGGCGGGCTCGCCGCAATGCCACCACCGCCCAGCGGTTGGCCTTATTCGCGCGCGACAAAGGCTGCACCCACCCCCGATGCACCGTGCCGTTCTACTGGACCGAAGCCCACCACACCCCCGACTTCAGCACCGGCGGGCGCACCGATATCCCCGACCTCACCCTGGCCTGCCAACCCGCCAACCTGTTGATCGAGAAAACCGGCTGGACCACCGAACGCCCCGGCAACGGCCGCACCCACTGGATCCCACCCAGGGAATTCGACACCGGCCAGCCAAGGGTCAACAACCACTTCCACCCCCAGCGCTACCTCACCGACGGCGAGAGAGAGGACGACGACGACCCCGAATAGCCGTGGGCGACAACTCACAGCGGCGACGCACCCCGCAGATGTTCGAAGATCAGCGACGTCTGCGTCCCCGCCACGTCGGCGTCGGCGTTGAGGTTCTCGACGACGAACGCGCGCAGGTCCTCGGTGTCGCGGGCGGCGACGTGGAGGATGAAGTCGTCGGCGCCGGCGAGGAAGTAGACGTCCATCACCTGCGGTTTGCTGCGGATGTGCTGGATGAAGCTGCGGATCTTGCCGCGGGCGTTGGATTGCAGGGTCACCGAGATCATGGCCTGCAGTGCCAGCCCGATCGCCGCGGGGTCGATGTCGGTGTAGAAGCCCCGGATGACCCCGAGCTCCTGAAGCCGTCGCACTCGGCCGTGACACGTCGACGGCGCGATGCCGATGGACTCCGCGAGCGCGCTGTTGGAGATCCGCGCGTCAGCGTGCAGAACGGTGAGAATGCGGCGGTCGACCTCGTCGATGTCCACCAGCCGAACATCCTTCGACGTACGCGTCGACCGGAGCGTGCGATCCGCTGATCGTTCAGTCACGACAGCAGGCTAGCGAATCTTCGTCACGTTCATTGTGCTGATGTCGAACTTTCTTCACAATTTTGAGTGACCATCACAACTCGAGGAGCATCATGCGCGTCGGCGTCCCGACCGAGATCAAGAACAACGAATATCGCGTCGCGATCACGCCCGCGGGCGTGGCGGAGCTGGCCAACCGCGGCCACGAGGTACTGATCCAGTCCGGCGCCGGCGACGGTTCGGCCATCTCCGATGCCGACTTCAAGGCGGCGGGCGCCCAACTCGTCGCCGGCGCCGACGAGGTGTGGGGCGAGGCCGACCTGCTGCTCAAGGTCAAGGAACCGATCGAAGCCGAGTACTCCCGCATGCGGGAGGGCCAGACGCTGTTCACCTACCTGCACCTGGCTGCGTCGAAGCCCTGCACCGACGCGCTGCTGAGCTCGCGCACCACCTCGATCGCTTACGAGACCGTGCAGACGGCCGGCCCGGACGGATCGGTCGCGCTTCCCCTCCTGGCGCCGATGAGCGAGGTCGCCGGACGGCTCTCCGCCCAGGTCGGCGCCTACCACCTGATGCGCACCCAGGGCGGACGCGGCGCACTGATGGGCGGAGTGCCCGGTGTCGCGCCGGCCAACGTCGTCGTCATCGGCGGCGGGGTCGCCGGTTACAACGCCGCCCGCATCGCCAAGGGCATGGGAGCGCACGTCACCGTCTTCGACCTCAACATCAACACGCTGCGCAAGATCGACAACGAGAACAGCGGCGCCATCGAGACCCGGTACTCCACGACGCTCGAACTCGACGAGGCCGTCAAGAGCGCCGACCTGGTGATCGGCGCGGTCCTCATCCCCGGCGCCAAGGCCCCCAAGCTCGTCACCAATTCGACTGTGGCGCACATGCGCTCAGGTGCGGTGCTGGTCGACATCGCGATCGACCAGGGCGGCTGCTTCGAGGACTCGCGGCCCACGACGCACGACGACCCGACGTTCACCGTCCACGACACGGTGTTCTACTGCGTGGCCAACATGCCAGGCGCCGTCCCGCGCACGTCCACATTCGCGCTGACCAACGCCACCATGCCCTACGTCCTCAAGCTCGCCGACAAGGGCTGGCAGGCCGCCTGCCGGAGTGACGCCGCGTTGGCCAAGGGCCTGTCCACGCACGCCGGCGCGCTGCTCAACGAGCAGGTGGCCGCGGACCTGGACCTGCCCTTCACCGATCCGGCGACCGTCCTGGCCTGACGTCAGTCGACGTCACCGTCGACGTAGAACCAGCGCCTGGCCCGAACGGCGAAGCGGGACCGCTCATGCAGCGTCCCGCTTCGCCGGCCGGCACGGTAATGCGCCCGGAACTCCACTTCGCCGGTGTCGTCGCCGCGTCCGCCCCGGACCACGTCGACGATCTCGAGCGCGATCCACTCCAGACCGGGATCCGGCGTCAGCGCCGACGGCCGGGTGCGCGGATGCCAGGTCCGCCAGACGTAGTCGAGATCCCCGACCGCGTAGGCGCTGTAGCGCGACCGCATCAACTCCTCGGCGGTCTCGGCCCAGCGCTCACCGACGTGCAGGGGACGACAGCAACCGACGAACGGAACACCGCTGCCGCAAGGACATTCATCGCCGGAATGCACTAGAGGCGCAGCAGCTCCGGCAGCACGGCCGCGGTCACCTCGCCGACCAACGGCCGGTTGTTCTCGGCGTCCGGATCGTCGGCGGCCGAGCGCGTCATCACCGCCAGCAGCAGCCGCTGACCCTGCGGCCCGTAGGCGATCCCGACGTCGTTCGTGGTGCCGTAGTCGCCGCTACCGGTCTTGTCCGCCGTGGTCCATCCCTGCGGCAGGCCCGCGCGCATACTCGACGTCTCGTTGGCCCGCATCCAGTCCTCGAGAAGCCGGCGTTGGGCCGGGGCGAGCACGTCACCGGTGAGGAACGCCCGGAACCCGCCGGCCAGCGCCTCGGGTGTGCTGGTGTCCCGCGGGTCGCCGGGGACGGCCGAGTTCAGCTCGATCTCGAAACGGTCCAGACGGGACCGCGGGTCGCCGATCCCGCGCGCGAACGCCGTGACCGCCTGCGGCCCGCCGACGTCGCGCAGCAGGATGTTCGCCCCGGCGTTGTCGCTCACCTGCAAGATCGCCTGGCACAGTTCGGCGACCGTCATGTCGCCGCCCACACGGGGCTCGGTGCGCGGGGAGTTGGGCAGGATGTCGGCCGCGACCACGGGCAGGCGCTGCTCGAGCGACCGCTCACCGCGGCCCACGAGTTGCAGGACGTGCGCGGCGAGATAGGCCTTGAACGTCGAGCACATCGCGAACGACTCCTGCGCCCGGTGCGCCACGGTGCGCCCGGTGTCGAGATTCGCCGCGAACACACCGATCACGGCGTTGTTGCCCCGTTCCAGCGCTTCGATACCCGCCGGCGGCTGCGCGAACGCGGGCCGGCCGGTGTAGGTGGCGAACGCGGCCGCACCCCCCATGACGGCGGCGGCGGACAACAGGGTTCTGCGGTTCATGGAATGGGCCATGCCCCGATGTCACCACGGAAGCCGTCTCCCGCGCAACGGGTTAGCGGCCGACGGTCTGCAACGGCTTGGGCAGCGACGACCTGGACCGGTGCGGACCCAGCACCGCACCCCCGTAGGGACGGGTGAGCAGTTGGCGCGCAACGGCATTGACCTCGTCGAGCGTCACCGCGGCGATCTGGTCCAGCGTATGGTCGATGCTGCGGTGCCTGCCGTAGTTCAGTTCACTGCGGCCGAGGCGATGCATCCGCGAACCGGAATCCTCCAGTCCCAGCACCAGCCCACCGCGTAACGACCCCTTGGCGATCCGGCACTCCGACTCGGTGATCCCGTCGCGGGCGACGTCCTCGAGCACCGCCGTCGTCACCCGGGCCACCTCGTCGAACCGGTCCGGCTGGCATGCGGCGTAGATCGACAGCGCACCGCTGTCGGAGAAGGTGTCGACCGTGGAGTACACCGAATACGCCAGACCGCGCGTTTCCCGGATCTCCTGGAACAGGCGGGAACTCAGACCGCCGCCCAGCGCCGTGTTCAGAACGGACAACGCCCACCGGTGATCCCAGTGCCTGCCCGGCGTGCGCACACCCAGTGACAGATGCGTCTGCTCGGCGTCGCGGGTGATCAGTTCCAGTGTCGGGCGCCCCGGCACACGGCCCGTGCCCTTCCGCGGGGCAACCGCCGAGTGGCCGCGAACCAGCTTGGGCCCGAAGTACTCTCGCGCCAACTTCACGACGTCGTCGTGTTCGACGTTGCCGGCGACGGCGAGCACCATGCGCTCCGGAACGTAGCGCCGCACGTGGAACGAGTGCAGCTGGTTGCGGGTCATCGCCTCGATCGACTCGATGCTGCCGATCACCGGACGGCCCACCGGATGGGATCCGAACATCGCCGACAGGAAGACGTCGCCGAGGGTGTCCTCTGGATCGTCGTCGCGCATCGCGATCTCTTCGAGGACGACGTCGCGTTCGATCTCGACATCGTCTGCGGCACACCGTCCGCGCAACACCACGTCGGCCACCAGGTCGACCGCCAACTCGAGGTCGGTGTCGAGCACGTGCGCGTAGTAGCAGGTGTGTTCCCTGGCGGTGAAGGCGTTCAGCTCCCCGCCGACGGCGTCGACCGCTTGGGCGATGTCGACGGCGCTGCGGGTCGGAGTCGACTTGAACAGCAGGTGTTCGAGGAAGTGCGCGGCGCCCGCGACCGTCGGCCCCTCGTCACGGGAACCGACGTTGACCCACACGCCGACCGAGGCGGACCGCACCGAGGGGATCCGTTCGGTGACGACGCGGAGGCCGCCGGGCAGCGTGGTGCGGCGCACCGCGGAAGACAGAGTGTCCTCCACGGTGGCCGCGTCCACACTTACCGTGCTGCGCCGCAGCGATTGCCGACTAATTGCCGGCCGTGGTCGCATCGGCGGTCGCGGGTGCCTCACCCTTCGGAGCCGTGTCCGAGGACGCGCCGTTGTCGGCCGTCTCCTCGGTGGCTGCCGCATCGTCTTCGGCGACCAGGACCAGCGAGATCTTGCCGCGGTTGTCGATGTCGGCGATCTCGACGCGCAGCTTGTCGCCGACCTTGACGACATCCTCGACCTTGGCGATCCGCTTACCGCGGCCCAGCTTCGAGATGTGCACCAGACCGTCGCGGCCCGGCAGCAGCGAGACGAAGGCGCCGAAGTCCGTGGTCTTCACCACGGTGCCGAGGAACCGCTCGCCGATCTTGGGCAGCTGCGGGTTGGCGATCGCGTTGATCTTGTCGATCGCGGCCTGGGCCGACAGACCATCGGCCGCACCGACGAACACGGTGCCGTCGTCCTCGATCGAGATCTGCGCGCCCGTCTCCTCGGTGATCGAGTTGATCATCTTGCCCTTGGGCCCGATGACCTCGCCGATCTTGTCGACCGGCACCTTGATCGTGGTGATCCGAGGTGCGTACGGGCTCATCTCGTCCGGCGAGTCGATCGCCTCGGCCATCACCTCGAGGATCGTCAGCCGGGCGTCCTTGGCCTGCGACAGCGCACCGGCCAGCACCTGCGACGGGATGCCGTCGAGCTTGGTGTCCAGCTGCAGCGCGGTGACGAAGTCCTTGGTGCCCGCGACCTTGAAGTCCATGTCGCCGAAGGCATCCTCGGCGCCGAGGATGTCGGTCAGCGCGACGAACCGGCGCTCGGTGCCGCCGTCGGTCTCGATGTCGTCGGACACCAGACCCATCGCGATCCCGGCCACCGGCGCCTTCAGCGGCACACCGGCGTTGAGCAGCGACAGCGTCGACGCGCAGACCGAGCCCATCGACGTCGAGCCGTTCGAGCTCAACGCCTCCGACACCTGACGGATCGCGTACGGGAACTCCTCGACGCTCGGCAGCACCGGCATCAGCGCACGTTCGGCCAGCGCGCCGTGGCCGATCTCGCGGCGCTTCGGCGAGCCGACGCGACCGGTCTCACCCGTCGAGTACGGCGGGAAGTTGTAGTGATGCATGTAGCGCTTGGTGGTCTCCGGTCCCAGCGAGTCGATCTGCTGGGCCATCTTGATCATGTCCAGCGTCGTCACACCCAGGATCTGGGTCTCACCGCGCTCGAACAGCGCGCTGCCGTGCGCACGCGGCACCACGGCGACCTCCGCGGACAGGGCACGGATATCGGTGATACCGCGGCCGTCGATGCGGAAGTGATCGGTCAGGATGCGCTGGCGCACCAGCTTCTTGGTCAGCGAGCGGAACGCCGCGCCGATCTCCTTCTCACGCCCGGCGTACTGGTCGGCCAGCCGCTCGAGCACCTCGACCTTGATCTCGTCGGTGCGGTCGTTGCGCTCCTGCTTACCGGCGATGGTCAGCGCCTCCGACAGCGCGTCGGTGGCCACCGACGCCACGGCGTAGTACACGTCGTCGCCGTACTCGGGGAACAGCGGGTAGTCGGCGGTCGGCTTCGCCGCGCGCTCGGCCAGCTCCTGCTGGGCGGCGCACAGGGCGGCGATGAACGGCTTGGCGGCCTCGAGGCCCTCTGCGACGACGCTCTCGGTCGGCGCCTGGGCGCCCCCGGCGACCAGTTCGACCACCTTGTCGGTGGCCTCGGCCTCGACCATCATGATCGCCACGTCGCCGTCACCCAGCGCGCGCCCGGCGACGACCATGTCGAACACCGCCCGCTCGAGCTGCTCGACTGTCGGGAAGGCGACCCACGTGCCGTCGATCAGCGCCACGCGCACGCCGCCGACCGGACCGGAGAACGGCAGGCCCGCGATCTGGGTGGACGCCGAGGCGGCGTTGATGGCCACCACGTCGTACAGATCCTTGGGATCCAGGCTCAGCACGGTGACGACGACCTGGATCTCGTTGCGCAGTCCGGAGACGAACGTCGGGCGCAGCGGCCGGTCGATCAACCGGCAGGTGAGGATCGCGTCCGTGGAGGGACGGCCCTCGCGGCGGAAGAACGAGCCGGGGATGCGACCCGCGGCGTACATGCGCTCTTCGACGTCGATGGTCAGGGGGAAGAAGTCGAAGTGGTCCTTCGGGCTCTTGCTGGCCGAGGTGGCCGAGAGCAGCATCGTCTCGTCGTCGAGGTAGGCGACGACGGCGCCGGCGGCCTGCTGGGCCAGCCGGCCGGTCTCGAAACGAATGGTGCGGGTGCCGAAGCTCCCGTTGTCGATGACGGCGGTCGACTCGTACACACCGTCTTCAATTTCAACTACAGACATTGACGTCCGTACAGCCTCTCTGATTCATTCAGCTGTTTCGTCGTCACGCCGGAACACTCACAGCGGATAGACCACCGGCCCTGATGCGGCTACGGCCGTCGATCGAAGCGGCCGGGGACCTGCGCGAGACCACCGGCAGCCACTACCGAAGACCGCCCGATCAAGCGGGTTCTGGCATGACACACGGGAACGAAGCCCGCGGTTCTGCGCGTTTCGCACCCCTATTGCGTTCGAAGCGATCGTCGAACACATCCATGTTACATGGCGGGGGTCGAAGCCCCGAGCCGCGGACGGTCCTTCCGGCGTCTCCCCACCGCGCTCCGGCACCGAAAAACCGCGGCCGGGCCCGCCGTGTGGACGGGCCCGGCCGCGGCCGAGTCGAGCGGGTACGCCTCAGCGGCGCAGCCCCAGCCTCTCGATCAGCGAGCGGTAACGCTCGACGTCGACCTGGGCCACGTACTTCAGCAGCCGGCGGCGACGACCGACCAGCAGCAGCAGACCGCGCCGCGAGTGGTGGTCGTGCTTGTGCTGCTTGAGGTGCTCGGTGAGATCCGAGATGCGCTTGGTCAGCAACGCGACCTGCGCCTCGGGAGAGCCGGTGTCGCTCTCGTGCAGGCCGTACTGGCCCAGGATCTCTTTTTTCTGCTCGGCGGTAAGCGCCACGAAATTACTCCATCCGTCGGTCCGCGGGTGACATGAAACAGTGCCCTCACACAAAGGGCGACGCGGCCGCCGCGAACTGCAGCACACGTCGTTGCGTCGAGCAGTCTAACAGCGGGCGGTGCTCAGACAGAATTGCGCAGGATCGCTCTGGCGCGCTCGGTGTCGGCGTTCATGGCGGCGATGAGCTCGTCGACCGAGCCGAACTTCTCCTGCCCCCGGATGCGGGCCACGAAATCGACGGCGACGTGCTGTCCGTACAGATCGGCGGAGGTGTCGAGGACGAAGGCCTCGACCGTGCGGGTGCGTCCGGAGAAGGTCGGATTGGTGCCGACGGACACGGCCGCCTGATAGCGCTCACCGGGCACCACCGTGCCCATGACCGGCCCGTGGCCGAGCACGGTGAACCACGCGGCGTAGACACCGTCGGCGGGGATCGCCGAGTACATCGGCGGGGCCACGTTGGCGGTCGGGAACCCCAGGCCCCGGCCCCGCCCGTCACCGCGGACGACGACGCCCTCGACCCGGTGCGGGCGGCCGAGCGCCTCCTCGGCGGCGACGACGTCACCGGCGTCGACGCAGGAGCGGATGTAGGTCGAGGAGAAGGTGACGGTCTCGTCGCGGCCGGGGTCGGCGGCCTCGGAAAGCAGAGTCAGGCTGTCGACGGCGAAGCCGAAGCGCTCCCCCGCCTTGCGCAGCAGGTCCACGTTGCCCGCCGCCTTCTTGCCGAAGGTGAAATTCTCACCGACCACGACGTCGACGACGTGCAGCCGTTCGACGAGCAGTTCGTGGATGTAGCGCTCGGGGGTCAGCTTCATGAAGTCCGCGGTGAACGGCATCACGAGGAAGACGTCGATACCCATCTCCTCGACCAGCTCAGCCCGGCGGGTCAGCGTGGTCAGCTGCGCCGGATGGCTGCCCGGGAACACCACTTCCATGGGGTGCGGGTCGAACGTCATCAGGACCGTCGGGACGCCGCGGGAGCGTCCCGCCTTGACCGCGTGGCTGATCAGCTCCGCATGTCCCCGATGGACCCCGTCGAACACCCCGATGGTGATGACGCATCTTCCCCAGTCCGTGGGGATGTCGTCTTGACCCCGCCAGCGCTGCACGACCGCAAGCCTACGGCGCGCCACGCTCACGGGCTCCGCTAGATCACCGGATCAGGCATCGATTGCCTAAACTTTGTCCTTGTGAGTCCTGACAGCAACTCCCGCGACCTGACGACGGTCGCTCAGGACTACCTCAAGACCATCTGGACCGCCCAGGAGTGGTCGCACGAGAAGGTGAGCACCAAGCTGCTGGCCGAACGGATCGGCGTCTCGGCGTCGACCGCGTCCGAGTCCATCCGCAAACTCGCCGATCAGGGCCTGGTCAATCACGAGAAGTACGGGGCGGTGACGCTGACCGAGGCCGGCAGGCAGGCGGCCCTGCAGATGGTGCGCAGGCACCGATTGATGGAGACGTTCCTGGTCAACGAGTTGGGCTACAGCTGGGACGAGGTCCACGACGAAGCCGAGGTGCTCGAGCACGCGGTGTCGGACCTGATGCTGATGCGGATCGACGCCAAGCTCGGCCACCCCACCCGCGACCCGCACGGGGATCCGATCCCGGCCGCCGACGGCCGGGTGCCCACCCCGCCGGCCCGCCAGTTGTCCGAATGCGAGAACGGCGATGCGGGCACGGTCGCGCGGATCTCCGACGCCGACCCCGAGATGCTGCGCTACTTCGACAGCGTGGGCATCAGCCTGGACTCCCGCCTGCGGGTGGTGGCGCGGCGCGATTTCGCCGGCCTCATCTCGGTGGCCATCGAGGGAGCCGACGGCGCGGACGGGGCCGCCACCGTCGAGCTGGGCAGTCCCGCCGCCGAGGCGATCTGGGTCGTCGCAGGCTAGAGCGTCGCGGGGCGCAGCACCACCACGGATTTCGTCCGCTGTCCGCCGTCCTCGAGGAGCGCCAGGACGGATCCGCCGGGCGCGGTGGCCGCGTACACACCGTCGATGCCGGCCGGTTCCAACGGCCGCCCGTGCCGGGTGGACTCCGCCTCCTGGGGGGACAGATCGCGGCGCGGGAACGCCAGCAGACACGCCTCGTCCAGCGAATAGCTCAGGCGAGGGTGCTCGGCCAGCGCGTCCAGCGTGAGCGCCTCGTCGAGCCCGAACCGCCCGACCCTCGTGCGCCGCAGCGCGGTCAGGTGTCCGCCGACGCCGAGGGCGGCGCCGACGTCACGTGCGAGTGCCCGGATGTAGGTGCCGCTGGAGCAGTCCACCGCGACATCGACGTCCACGACGTCGCACAGATCGCCGCCCCGGCGGGTCGCGAGCACCTCGAAGCGGTCGATGCGCACGCGGCGCGCGGCCAGCTCGACGGTCTGCCCCTCGCGTGCGAGTTTGTACGCGCGCTGTCCGCCCACCTTGATGGCGCTCACCGCCGACGGCACCTGGTCGATCTCCCCACGCAGCGCGGCCACCGCCTGGGCGATCTGTTCGTCGGTGGCGCCGGAAGCCGCGACGGTGTCGACGACCTCGCCTTCGGCGTCTTCGGTGGTGGTGGTCTGGCCGAGCCGGATCGTCGCCGCATACGACTTGTCGGTCGCGGTGAGCAGGCCGAGCAGTTTGGTGGCGCGGTTGACGCCGACGACGAGGACTCCGGTGGCCATCGGGTCGAGCGTGCCCGCGTGGCCGACCTTGCGGGTGCCGAAGATGCGCCGGCACCGCCCGACCACGTCATGGCTGGTGATGCCGGCCGGTTTGTCGACGACGACGATTCCGGCGCCCAGTCCCGGACCGCTCACAGCACGATGGCCGTCAGCGCGAGGCCGTCGCGCACCGACCACCGGCCCTCCAACGCCGTCAACGGCGGACCCGATTCGGCGGCCGGGTCGATCAGCACCTTCGAGACGAACCGCCCGGTCCGGCCCGTCGAGTCGACCTCGAACGTGATGTGGGCGTCTTCGAAGCCCAGCCACCTGTGGGTCAGCGGAAACCACGCCTTGTACGTCGCCTCCTTGGCGCAGAACAGGATTCGGTCCCAGTGGAGCCCAGGGGGCAGCGCCGAGAGCTCACTGCGCTCGGCGGGCAGGCTGATGGCGTCGAGCACCCCCTTGGGCAGCACACCGTGCGGTTCGGCGTCGATCCCGATGGAGCGGACGTCGCCATGGCGGGCGACGGCGGCGCCCCGGAAACCCTCACAGTGGGTGAGGCTGCCGACCACGCCGTCCGGCCAGCACGGTTCTCCCTTGTCCCCCTTGAGGATCGGCGCCGGAGGCACCCCGAGTTCGCCGAGCGCCTGGCGCGCGCAGTACCGGACCGTGACGAACTCGTTGCGCCGCTTGGCCACCGAACGCGCGACCAGCGGTTCCTCCTCGGGCAGCGGGGCGATGCCGGGCGGGTCGTCGTAGCGTTCGGCGGAGACGACGCCCTCTCTGAGCACCTCGGGCAGCAGTGTCGTCCGCGCACTCATGCGCGCCTCGCCCTGATCCGTTCCTGCATCTTCGCCGCGTTCTCCCGCATCTCCTGGGTGATCTGGAAATGGCCGCCGAACTCGTTGAGGTAGCCGGGGGCGTACTGCGGTTCGGGCAGGATCTGGCGTAACCACCGGTAGGGCTTGCGGCGGCGCCACTCCCGCGGATAACCCACCGACACCTCCTCGAAGCGCACGTCGTCGTACCACGTCGTGCGGGGAATGTGCAGGTGGCCGTACACCGAGCACACGGCGTTGTAGCGGGTGTGCCAGTCCGCGGTCGCGGTCGTGCCGCACCACAGCGAGAACTCCGGGTAGAACATCGCGTCGCAGGGTTCGCGCACCATCGGGAAGTGGTTGACCTGGATCGTCGGCGTCATCCAGTCCAGGTCCTCGAGGCGCTTGCGGGTGAGGTCGACCCGGTCGCGGCACCACGCGTCGCGGGTGGCATAGGGCTCGGCCGACAGCAGGAACTCGTCGGTGCCGACGAGGTTGCGTTCGCGGGCGATGGCCAGACCCTCGGCCTTGGACGCCGCACCCTCGGGCAGGAAGCTGTAGTCGTACAGCAGGAACATCGGCACGATCGTCGCCGGGCCGCCCTCCTCGGTCCAGACCGGGAAGGGATGTTCGGGGGTGACGATGCCCATCTCGTCGCACATGGTGACCAGGTAGTCGTAGCGCGATCGGCCGAAGATCTGCATCGGATCCTTGGTGGTGGTCCACAGTTCGTGGTTCCCCGGCACCCAGATGACCTTCGCGAACCGCTTGCGCAGCAGGTCGAGTGCCCAGCGGATCTCGTCGGTGCGCTCACCGACGTCACCGGCCACGATCAACCAGTCGTCCGGTGAGGACGGATAGAGCGACTCGGTGACCGGCTTGTTACCGGTGTGGCCGGTGTGCAGGTCGCTGATCGCCCACAGCACCGGTCGCCGGTCGCGGGATGTCTCGGGTGGCACCACAACCGACCAGCCTACTGATGCGCCGCGAGCCGCCTCCCCGAGCGACTAGAACGTGTTCTCATTTCAGGTTCAACCAGCGAGTGGCGACGGCTACACTCCCCGAGAGGTCGGGCACGAGAACGACGGCGAGCCGTCACGACGCGAAGGGCGGCGGGCCGCCGCCCAGACAATAGGGGGTGACATGGCCGCCAAGCTGAGAGTGCTCTCGGCGTTGTGTGCGCTGTTCGCGGCAGTCATGGTGGTGTTCGCGACCAATCCGACGGGTGGATCGGCCCCCGACCGGGTCGACCTGCGCTCGACCTTCCTGCCGATGACCGGATCGTCCACGATCAAGTACCCGGTGATCGAGACCGTCGACCCCTCCCCGTTCGACCCGTGCCGTGACATCCCGCTCGACGTGGTGCAGCGCGCCGGCCTGGCCTACACGCCTCCGGCCCCGGAGGACATGCTGCGCTGCAAGTACGACGCCGGCAACTACCAGATGACGGTAGAGGCGTTCGTGTGGCGCACCTACGAGGAGACGCTGCCGCCCGACGCGGTGCAACTCGACGTCGCCGGACACCGGGCCGCGCAGTACTGGATCATGAAGCCCACCGACTGGAACAACCGCTGGTGGATCACGTGTGCGCTGGCGTTCGACACCAGCTACGGCGTCATCCAGCAGGTGCTGTTCTACTCGCCGATCTACTCGCAGCCCGATGTCGACTGCATGCAGACAAACCTGCAGAAGGCACAGGAGCTCGCCCCGCACTACATCTATTAGAGATCTATATCTATTAGAGGATCTATTAGAGGGCGGCCGGCGACGCTGGCTACCCTGGCCGGGATGACGTCCACCGCTTCGGCAAAGCTGCGCCGCACCGTCGGCAAGGTGGTCAGCCGCACGCTCGCGCTTCCTCCCCACACCACCGGCTACACGGTCGACCGTGGGGTGCGGGTGCCGATGCGCGACGGTGTCGACCTGATCGCCGACCACTACGTACCGGATACGTCGACACCCGCGGGCACTCTGCTGGTGCGCGGCCCCTACGGACGCGGTTGGCCGTTCTCCGCACTCTTCGCCGGCGTGTATGCGACGCGGGGCTATCACGTGGTGGTCCAGAGCGTCCGCGGCACCTTCGGTTCGGGTGGTGAGTTCACGCCGATGGTGCACGAGAAGGACGACGGCGCCGACACCGCGGCCTGGTTGCGGGACCAGCCTTGGTTCACCGGGTCCTTCGCCACCGTCGGGCTGTCCTATCTGGGGTTCACGCAGTGGGCGCTGCTCACCGATCCCCCGCCAGAACTCAAGGCGGCGGTGATCACCGTCGGGCCGCACGACTTCCGCGCCTCGACGTGGGGCACCGGATCCTTCTCCCTCAACGACTTCCTGGGCTGGAGCGACATGGTCGCCCACCAGGAGGACTCGCGCGGCGTCGCCGCCCTGGTCCGGCAGGTCCGGGCACGGCGGGCGCTGGCCCGCGCCACCGCGGACCTGCCGCTCGGGGAGGCCGGACGCCGGCTTCTCGGCTCCGGCGCGGGCTGGTACGAATCCTGGATCGAGCGTGCCGACGACGCCGCCTTCTGGGACCGGCTGCGGGCCACCGAGGCGCTCGACCGGGTGAACGTCCCGATCCTGTTGTTCGGTGGCTGGCAGGACCTGTTCCTCGAGCAGACCCTGGCCCAGTACGCCCACCTGCGCGGCCGCGGGGTGCCCGCGGCTCTGACGGTCGGGGCGTGGACCCACTCGCAACTGATGACGAAGGCCGCCCCCACCGTCCTGCGGGAATCTCTGGACTGGCTGGCCACCCATCTCGGTGGCCGCCCGGATCCGGGCCGGTCCCCGGTGCGCATCGAGATCCACAACGACGGGTGGCAGGATCTGCCGGACTGGCCGCCGGCCATGCCCGAACGGCAGTTGTTCCTGCACACCACCGGCGGATTGTCCGCCACCCCACCGGATCCGACGGCGCCACCGTCGACGTTCACGTTCGACCCCACCGATCCCACCCCCACCATCGGTGGACGGCTGCTCTCGCCGCAGGGCGGGTACCGCGCCGACAACCGCTTGGCCGAGCGCGACGACGTGCTCTCCTTCACCGGCGGCCCGTTGCCGACCGACCTCTACGTGGTCGGAACACCGTTCGTCGAGCTCGCGCACACGTGCGACAACCGGCACCGCGACCTGTTCGTGCGGCTCTCCGAGGTGGACCGAAAAGGCCGTTCCCGCAATGTGACCGACGGATTCCGCCGGCTCACCGGCGACGACGGGCTGGTGCGCCTGGAGCTCGACGCGGTGGCCCACCGCTTCCGCGCGGGCTCGCGGTTGCGCCTGCTGATCGCCGGCGGCTCGCATCCCCGCTTCGCCCGCAACCTCGGCACGGGGGAACCGCCGGCCACCGGCCGCACGACGGTGCCGGCCACCCACACGGTGCACCACGGCCTCGGCGGGGTGTCACGCCTGGTGCTGCCCGCAGACGAGCGTCCGCCGTCAGCCCACTGACCGGCGCACCGATTCGGCGACCTCGGTGAGCGTGGCGTCGTCGTGCACCGGCCGGCTCCACACCGGGTCGACGGGCAGCTCCACCCAGCTGGTGCAGCCGCCGTACTGGGGGGTGCGCTCGATACGCACCGGTTCGGCCAGCGGGCTGACCTGCACGACCAGCACGGTCAGCCGGTGTTTCGGGCGGAAGTCCAGCCGGTCGGCCTGCACGGACTCGGCGGTCCAGATGTGCATGGGCGCCAGTTCGCCGATCGCCTCGGGACGGTTGACCTCGACGGCCGCGACGACCTTCGCTCCGGCACGCAGGGTCAGTGCCTGCTCGGTGCTGTCGGCCGCCGCGGGCTCCAGCAGGTCCCGATGCTGCGGGCGGACCCGTTCTGCGTGGCTGTGCGCGACGGTCGGGAAGAACACGAACCGTTCGGCGTCGAGGCGGAACCGCTTCTCGCCGATACCGCCCTTGCGCAGGAGCACCGTCTGCCTGCCGTCGAGCAGGGCGTGCACGGCGGCACTCCACTCCTTGAGCGCCGGGGTGCTCACGCGAGGTTGAGCCTCGCCCGCACCTCGGGCCGGCGCAGCGGCGGCACGGTCGTCGGCGGTTGCCGTCGCGGCGGCAGCTGGGACAGCAACCGCGTCGTGGTGGCGGTGACCTCGGCGACGGCCGCCTCGAACGCGTCGGCGTTGGCCGCCGTGGGGCGGGTGACCCCGCTGACCTTGCGGATGTACTGGCGGGCGGCGGCCTCGATCTCCTCAGCCGTCGCCGCCGGCTCCAGACCGCGCAGCTCGGTGATGTTTCGGCACATACCAGCCACGATAGGCTTCGGGGCTAACGTCTAGCACCATGAGCAACACCGACACCGCCGACGTCCTGGCGATCGACACCACCGACCGGATCCGGACCCTGACGCTGAACCGTCCGCAGGCCCGCAACGCACTGTCCGCTGCGCTGCGCGAGGCCTTCTTCCGCGCGCTGCGCGATGCCGAAGCCGACGACTCGGTCGACGTGGTCATCGTGACCGGTGCCGACCCGGTCTTCTGCGCGGGCCTCGATCTCAAGGAACTCGGCGACCAGACGGACCTGCCCGACATCTCGCCGAAGTGGCCGTCGATGAGGAAACCGGTGATCGGGGCGATCAACGGCGCCGCGGTGACCGGCGGTCTGGAGATCGCGCTGTACTGCGACATCCTGATCGCCTCGGAACACGCCCGGTTCGCCGACACCCACGCGCGCGTCGGCCTGCTGCCGACCTGGGGTCTGTCGGTGCGGCTGCCGCAGAAGGTCGGTGTCGGCATGGCCCGCCGGATGAGCCTGACCGGCGACTACCTGTCGGCGGCCGACGCGTTGCGGGCCGGTCTGGTCACGCAGGTCGTGCCGCACGACGAACTGCTGCCCACGGCGCGGGCGGTCGCCGCGTCGATCGTCGGCAACAACCAGCGTGCGGTGCGGTCGCTGTTGGAGTCCTACCACCGTATCGACGAGTCGCAGACCGCCGCGGCGCTGTGGCTTGAGGCGGATGCCGCGCTCCGGTGGATGGCCTCGGCGACCGGCGACGACATCGCCGCCAGCCGCGCCTCGGTGTTCGAGCGGGGCCGCGCCCAGGTGCGCTAGGCGGTCAGCGCGGGCAGCACCAGGTCGCGGTAACGCTGCTTCATCACCTCGAGCACCGTGGAACCCGTTGTGGCCCAAACGGTTTCGTTGAAGATCTCGACCTCCACGTCGCCCGTGTAGCCCGCGTCGCGCACCAGCGCCGCGATCGCCCCGAAGTCGATCACCCCGTCGCCCATCATCCCGCGCGACACCAGCGGGTCCGGCGTCATCGGCACCAGCCAGTCGCAGATCTGGAACGCGCTGATCCGCCCCTGCGCGCCTGCGGCCGCGATGTGCTCGGCCAGCGCCGGGTCCCACCAGAGGTGGAACGTGTCGACGACGACGCCGACGGTGCGCGCCGGGTGCGGCGCGGCGAGGTCGAGGGCCTGACCGAGAGTGGAGATGACCGCGCGGTCCGCGCAGAACATCGGATGCAGCGGTTCCAGCGCCAGGCGGACGTCGCGCTCGGCCGCGTACGGCACGAGCCGGGCGATGCGGTCGGCCAGTCGGGCACGCGCACCGGCCAGGTCGCGGTCGGGGAGGCCGCCCGCCACGATCACCAGTTCCGGCGCGCCGAGCGTGGCGGCCTCGTCGATGGCGCGGCGGTTGTCCTCGAGCGCCGCCGATTCGTCACCCACTCCGGTCAGGAAGCCACCGCGACACAGGCTGGAGACCCGTAAGCCGTTGTCGCGCACGATCTTCGCGGCGGCGTCGACGCCGGCCTCGGCCACCCGGTCGCGCCACAGCCCGATCGCGGGCAGGCCGGCCGCCGCGGTCGCCTCCACGGCCTCTCGCAGGGTCCAGCCCTTGGTGGTCATCGTGTTCAACGACAGCCGCGAGAACGGGCCGCTCATCAGCCGACTCCGTGCACGGCGAGGAAGGTGCGCATCCGGTGGGCGGCCAGCTGGGGATCGGTGAGGAGCCCGGCCCGGTCGGCGAGCCGGAACACCTCGCACAGGTGGGCGAGTGACCGGCCGGAGGCGAGGCCGCCGACCATCGCGAACCCGGGCTGACGGCCGTTGAGCCAGGACAGGAACGCGATGCCGGTCTTGTAGTAGTAGGTCGGCGCCGCGAAGATGTGCCTGCCCAGCGCCCGGGTGGACTCCAGGATCTCCCTGGCCCGCACCGACTCGCCGGCGTCGAGGTGCTGCAGTGCCGTCGACGCGGCGGGGTAGATCGCCGCGAAGATGCCCAGCAGCGCGTCGGAGTGGTCGCGGCCGGAGAATCCGTCGCCGACGATCAGGTCGGGATAGTTGAAATCGTCCCCGGTGTACAGGCGCACACCCGGTGGCAGCGCGCGGCGCAGGGCCACCTCGTGGGACGCGTCGAGCAGCGACACCTTGACGCCGTCGACCTTGTCGGCGTGGGCGGCGATCAGGTCGAGGAACGTCGATGTGGCGCGGTCTGTCTCGGTGTCGCCCCAGTATCCGCGTAGTGCGGGGTCGAACATCTCCCCCAGCCAGTGCAGGATCAGTGGGCGGTCGGCCTCGGCGAGCAGGGTGCCGTACACCGACAGGTAGTCCGCCGGTGAACTCGCCACGCGCGCGAGAGCCCGTGACGCCATGAGGATGACGTTCGCGCCGGCGTCGCGCACCACCTCGATCTGCTCGCGGTAGGCGTCGGCGATCACGGCGAGCCCGCGCGCCCCTTCTGGCACGTCTTGGGCGGTCAGCTGATCGGTTCCGGCGCCGCACGCCAGCCGGCCGCCGACCGCGGCGGCCTCGCGGCCGCTGCGGCGGATGAGTTCGCGGGTGGCCGGCCAGTCCAGGCCCATGCCGCGCTGGGCGGTGTCCATCGCATCAGCCACGCCCAGCCCGTAGGACCACAGTTCGTGGCGGTAGGCCAGGGTGGTGTCCCAGTCGAGGTCGGCGGGCGCGCCCGGGCTGGTGTCACCGAGCGCACGGGGTACCACATGCGCTGCGGCGTAGGCGATCCGCGACGTGATCGGCCGTTGCGGCCTGCGCCAGGGTCCGGGCTCACCCAGCCGGTGGGTGCGCAGGTCACCGCCCTCGGGCAGCAGCACCGTGATATCGGTCAGCGGTTGGGAGGTGGTGGTCACAGCGCGATCTCCGGCACCTCGAGGCGGCGGCCCTCGGCGGAACTGCGCAGTCCGAGTTCGGCGAGTTGGACGCCGCGCGCGGCCGACAGCAGCCCGAACCGGTGCGGCCGCCCGGCCACCACGTCGCGCAGGTATTCCTCCCACTGCAGTTTGAAACCGTTGTCGAGGTCGGCGTTCGCGGGGACCTCCAACCACTGGTCGCGGAACTTCTCGGTGACGGGGAGGTCGGGGTTCCACACCGGTTTGGGCGTGTGCGCGCGCTGCTGCGCCACGCAGCGGCGCAGTCCGGCCACCGCCGATCCGTGCGTGCCGTCGATCTGGAACTCGACCAGTTCGTCCCGGTACACCCGCACCGCCCACGAGGAGTTGATCTGGGCGATGACGCCGCCCTCGATCTCGAAGATGCCGTACGCGGCGTCGTCGGCGGTGGCCTCGTACGGCCGGTGCGATTCGTCCCAGCGTGTCGGGATGTGGGTGACCGACCGCGCGGTGACGGCCTGCACCGGCCCGAGCAGCGCCTCCATCACGTAGTTCCAGTGGCAGAACATGTCGACCGTGATCCCGCCCCCGTCCTCGGCGCGGTAGTTCCAGCTGGGCCGCTGGGCGGGTTGGGAGTCGCCCTCGAAGACCCAGTAGCCGAACTCACCTCGCATCGACAGGATGCGGCCGAAGAAGCCCTCGTCGACCAGCCGGCGGAGCTTGACCAGCCCGGGCAGGTAGAGCTTGTCGTGCACGACACCGGCCACGATTCCCGCGTTCTCCGCCATCCGGGCCAGTTCCACTGCCTCGCCGAGGGTTTCGGCGGTCGGCTTCTCGGTGTAGACGTGCTTGCCCGCCTTGATCGCCGACGTGAGCGCCTCGACGCGGCGCGAGGTCACCTGGGCGTCGAAATAGACGTCGACGCCGGGGTCGGCGATCACCGACGCCGCGTCGGTCGTCCATTGCTCCACGCCGTGCTCGGCGGCGAGCTCGGCCAGTTTGTCGGCGTTACGGCCGACCAGGATGGGTTCGACGTCGACGCGGGTGCCGTCCTCGAGCACCAGTCCGGTGTCGCGCAGCGGCAGGATCGACCGCACCAGGTGCTGGCGGTAGCCCATGCGGCCGGTCACGCCGTTCATGGCGATACGCAGCGTGCGGCGGCCGTGGGAACGGCCGGGAGAAGATGCCATCGGGATTCCTTGTCTGTGGGCCTGCGTCCGAGGTCGGGGCGCGGCGAGTGCTGGCATGGGATCGGCACCGGCGCGAACCCCGTCGGGGCATACGCGGTGTCAGCACTTCGGAATGCGCTTTCCACGGTAAGCTGTTGCGCACTGTCCGGTCAACCCCGAGGGTTACGGGCGGTCGGCGCACACCGGAGGAAAGAGACGGCGATGGTCGCGGTGAGACTGCAGGATGTGGCGGCCCGGGCAGGGGTGTCACAGGCGACGGCGTCGCGTGTGCTCAACGGATCGTCGCGGGTCCCCGGCGAAGGCGTCGCCGATCGCGTCCGCGCCGCCGCACGGGAACTCGGCTACGTGCCGAACGCGCAGGCGCAGGCGTTGGCGCGCGCGTCGACCGGCCTGCTCGGCCTGGTCGTGCACGACATCGCCGACCCCTATTTCTCCTCGATCGCCCGCGGAGTCCAGGCCGCCGCGCGCACCGCCCGCAAACAGGTGCTGCTGGCCGGCACCGACCGGGATTTCGACATCGAACGGGAGGCCGTCAGCACCTTCATCGCGCACCGCGCGGACGCCATCGTGCTGGCCGGGTCGCGCCAGAGTGGCGACCTCGACCGCGCTCTGGAGACCGAGTTCGGCCGCTACCGCGACAACGGCGGCCGGGTCGTCGTCATCGGGCAGCCCCTGGCGTTCGGGGGGGCTGTCGAGCCCGAAAACGCCTTGGCTTCTGGAGAATTGGCCGACGCCCTGGTCGAATCCGGCCACACCGAGTTCGCGGTGATCGGCGGTCCGGGCAGCATCCGCACCGCGGTCGACCGCCGCAACGGTTTCGTCGAGGCGCTCGGCCGGCGAGGGTTCACGCCGCTGGTCGAGGTATCGGGCGACTTCACCCGCGACGGCGGCTACTCGGCGGCGCGCCGGTTGGCCGCCGCCCTCGACCTGCGGGCGGCCACCGGAGCCAGACCGGTCTGCGTTTTCGCGGTCACCGACGTCATGGCGATCGGCGCCATCGCGGCGTGGCGGGAACTGGGGCTGTCGGTGCCGCGTGACGTCTGCATCGCGGGCTTCGACGACATCCCCACCCTGCGCGACCACACCCCGAGCCTGACCACTGTGGCCCTGCCCCTCGAGCACATCGGAGCGCGCGCCGTGGAGCTCGCACTGTGCCCCGACTCCGGCGGTGAGGACCTCCGTGAACGCGTGCCGGGCGACGTGGTGTTGCGCGACAGCACGCGCCTGCCGTGAGCAGGATCTGACCTGCGGGAAGCGATCGCGGCCACGTGGACGTTGACAGTGTGCGCTGGGTCACGTTACAGTCGGAGCCGCTTCGGAAAGCGCATTCCCACCTCGGGGCCCTCAGCCCGAGCCACTGCGAAACTTAGGACATTCCATGGCGGTAACGGCCTCAGCCGGCGTGCGCCCCACCGGGGGCAACGGCTCACCACCGGACTCTCCGCGCCGATCCCTGATGCGGCGGCCGAATCTCCACCCGCGACGCACCGCCGCGAGCCTCTGGCGCCCGGTGGCACTGGTCATCGCACTCCTGGCCGGCTGGTATGCGGTCACAGCGGCCGAGCTCGTCGCGCCCTACATCCTGCCCTCACCCGGTGACACCTGGCGCACCGCACAGGAGAACGCCGCCTACCTCGCGCAGAACACCTGGGTGACCACGTGGGAGACGGTGATCGGCTTCGTGATCGCCGCGGTGGTCGGCGAATTCGTCGCGGTGATGATGATCTACTCGGCGAGCCTCGAGAAGACGGTGTACCCGCTCATCCTGTTCGCCCAGGTGGTGCCCAAGATCGCAATCGCTCCCCTGTTCATCGTGTGGCTGGGCTTCGGACCGTCGCCCAAGATCCTGGTCGCGGTGCTGATGGCGTTCTTCCCGATCGTCATCTCGGGCCTGGCCGGTCTGCGCTCGGTCGATCCCGAGATCCTCGAGCTGACCTCGACGATGGGCGCGAGCAGGTTCAAGACGTTCATGAAGATCCGCTTCCCCGCATCCCTGCCACAGTTGATGTCGGGACTGAAGGTGGCAGCCACCCTTGCGGTCACCGGCGCCGTGGTCGGCGAGTTCGTCGGCGCCAACGAGGGTCTCGGCTACGTCATCCTGCAGGCCAACGGAAACGTCGACACCGCAATGCTCTTCGCTGCCCTGATCATCATGTCGGTGCTGGGCATCGTGTTGTTCGCGATCATCGAGATCGCCGAGAAACTGCTCATCCCGTGGCATTCGTCGCGCCGCACCGTCAACTCCGCCAGCACCGCCGTCTAGACCGGATCTCACCCCCGAATTTCGATGAGGAGATAGACCCATGACACCTTTCCGCCGCCGCGCCACCGTCGCGGCCGCCGCCACCACCGCCGCACTGACCCTGGCCGCGTGCGGTGGAGGCGGCAGCAGTCAGAACACCCCCGCCGCGGAAGGTTCGGCGAATTCCGCCACCCTGATGCTCAACTGGTACCCGTACGGCGAACACGCGCCGTTCTACTACGGCGTGCAAGAAGGAATCTTCGACAAGCACGGCATCGATCTGCAGATCGACGCCGGCCAGGGATCGACGAAGACCGTGCAGGCCGTCGGCTCCCAGCAGGTCGACTTCGGGTGGGCCGACACCCCGGCGGTGCTGAGCAACATCGACAAGGGTGTGGAGGTCAGGAGCACCGGGGTGTTCCTGCAGACCACGCCGTCGGCCGTGCAGGTGTTCGCCGACTCGGGCATCAACACGCCGCAGGATCTCGCCGGCCGCACCATCGCCGTCTCCGCCGGCGACGCACCCACCACCACCTTCCCGATCTACCTCGACAAGGTCGGCGTCCCGCAGGACCAGGTCACCCAGCAGAGCCTCGACGCGGCGGGCAAGATGGCCGCGATGCTGTCGGGCCGCGTCGACGGCCTCATCGGCTTCGCCCACGACCAGGGCCCGACCATTGCGAACAAGAGTGGCCGCGAAGTCCGCTACCTCAAGTACTCCGACGCGGGGCTGAACTTCTACAGCAACGGCCTGATCGCCAACGAATCCACCATCGCCGAGAACCCCGACCTGGTGCAGTCGATGGTCGACGCCACCAGCGAGGCGTTCGCCGCGGCCACGCAGAACCCCGAGGCCGCCGTCGACGCGATGGCGGGTAAAGACCCGCAGATGCCGCCGCGGGAGGTGCTGCTGCAGCAGTGGCAGCAGACCATCCCGCTGCTGACCACACCCGCCACCACGGGTCAGGTCCCCGGCAGCAATGCGAAGGAAGACTGGACCACCACCATCACCACCCTGACCGATGCGGGGCTGCTTGAGACGGCGAAAGACCCGGCGGAGTACTGGGATTCGTCGTTCTCCCCCCAGGCCGAGCAGTAGGAGAAGCCGACGATGTCCACCTCGACCATGACCGCCCCGAGAACCACCGTGACCGAAGACGCCATCACGATCGAGAACCTCAGCGTGCGGTTCACCTCCAAACGCGCGACGGTGACCGCGCTGGAGGACATCGATCTGCGCGTCGCCGACGGTGAGTTCGTCTCGATCGCCGGACCCTCCGGGTGCGGTAAGTCCACCCTGCTCAAAGTCGTTGCCGGACTCACCGATTCCACCTCGGGAGAGGTCCGCTTGCGGGGTGAGTCCGTCCGTGGGCCGCAGCGCGAGATCGGTTACGTCTTCCAGCGCGCCGCACTGCTCGAGTGGCGTTCGGTGCGCCGCAACATCCTGCTCCAGGCCGAGATGCGCGGCATGTCCCGCCAGACCGCGGCGCGGCGCTGCGATCACCTCATCGAGATGACGGGGCTGACCGGCTTCGAGAACGCCCTGCCGCACGAGCTCTCCGGCGGTATGCAGCAACGGGTTTCGCTGTGCCGGGCACTCCTGCACGAACCGCGGGTGCTGCTGATGGACGAACCGTTCGGTGCGCTCGACGCGTTGACGCGCGAGAAGATGAACGTCGAACTGCACCGCATCTGGCGTGAGACCGGCACCACGGTGGTGCTGGTGACGCACTCGGTCGCCGAGGCGGTGTATCTCGCCAACCGGGTCGTCGTGATGAGCCCGCGGCCCGGCCGCATCGTCGAGACGCTCGACGTCGACCTACCCGCCGAACGCGACTACGCCGAGACGATGGAGCGCCCGGAGTTCATCCGCGTCGCCAACCGGGTCCGCGACCTGCTCGGCAGTTCGACCGCCGCCGACTGAGTCCGAGACGGTCACGGGGTGTGTTCGGCGGCCAGTTCCTCGATGCTCGTCCCGTCGACGAGACGGTCCAGCGCGCCGGTCATCGTCGGACACTCGCTGGCGGGGTGGTCGGTCGGGCACCCCAGCGCGTTCGTCAGGAACCGCTGCGCACCCCGCGCCCTGGCGATCACCCGGTCCAGCTCGGCGATCTGTTCGCGCACCGTCTGCCGCCACTGCTCACTCGGTGCGTCGAGCACCGCGACGGCGGTGTCGAGCGGCAGACCGAGGCCGTGCACGATCTTGAGCAGCGCGAGCCGGCGCAGCTCGTCAGGCCCGTACATCCGCCGCCCGGACCGCCGCCCCTGCGGGTGCACCAGACCGCGGTCGTCGTAATAGCGCAACGCCGACGTCGTCATGCCCAGCCGGGCTGCCGCCTCGCCGATCGGAATCGCCTCCATCGGGCCATTTGACTTCAACCCGACGTGAACCGGCAAGGTCGTTTCCATGACCGAACCCCCCATCGTGGTCAACCACCACGCCGGCCGGCCGGGCTTCGCCGGCCCGGTCGGCACCCTGTTCGCCGTCGTGTTCCTGCTCACCGGACGCGGCAACGCCCGCCTGGCCGCCGATGTCGCCGAGGTGTCGGCGGACGACCGTGTCGTCGACCTCGGTTGTGGTCCCGGGACCGCCGCCCGGGTCGCGGCGCGCCGGGGTGCGCGGGTCACCGCTGTCGACCCGTCCTCGGCCATGTTGCGGGTGGCACGGGCGGTGACCCGCCGTCGCACCCCGGTGACGTGGGTCCGTGCCGGCGCGGAGGCGCTGCCGCTACCCGATGCGTCCGCGACGGTCGTGTGGGCGCTGGCCACCGTGCACCATTGGCCCGATGTCGACGGAGCGCTGTCGGAGATTCACCGCGTGCTGTCACCGGGTGGACGGTTGCTCGTCGTGGAGCGTCAGGTGCGGCCCGACGCCACCGGACTCGCCGGCCACGGCTGGACCGCCCGGCAGGCCGAGGCGTTCGCCGCACTCTGCACCTCGGCCGGCTTGACCGATGTGCGCGTGACCACACAGGGGCACGGGCGCCGCGCCGCCTGGACCGTCCGCGCCGTCCGGCCGTCAGCCACGTGACGCGCCGGGTATCAACCAACGCCCAGACAGTGCCCGCCAGCCGACGAACACCAGGCGCAGCACCATGAACGTCGACAGTCCCGCCCATATCCCGAGCAGGCCCCACCCGAACGCGAGCGCCAGCCAGATCAGCGGCAGGAATCCGATCAGCGCGCTGAGCAGCGTCGCGTTGCGCATGAACGTCGCGTCCCCGGCGCCCAGCAGCACCCCGTCGAGCGCGAACACCACACCGGCGACGGGCAGCTGCGCCACCAGGAACCACCACGGCACGCCGATCTCGTCGAGCACCGTGCGATCGTCGGTGAACACGCCGGGCAGCACCGAGGAGCCCAGGGCGAACACCAGCGCCAACACGCCGGCGGCCACCGTGGAGAAGATCGTCACCCGCCACGCCACCGACTTCGCGTGCGGAAGATGCCCCGCACCGAGGGCGGCCCCGACCAGCGACTGTGCGGCGATCGCCAGCGAATCCAACACCAGCGCAAGGAAATTCCACAGCTGCAGCACCACCTGGTGTGCCGCGACGGCGGCCGCGCCGAACCGCGCGGCGACCGCACCGGCCGACACGAAGCACGCCTGGAACGCGACGGTCCGCAACACCAGATCCCGTCCCATCACCACCTGTGCGCGCAGCACCGGCGGCTGGGGCCGCAGCGGAATCCGCTCGGCGATCAGCGCGCGGCAGAACAGGGCCGCGGCCAGCCACTGCCCGACCAGGTTGGCCACGGCCGAACCGGCCAGCCCGAGCCGAGGAGCACCCAGCCACCCGTATACCAGCAGCGGGCACAGCACCGCCGACACCGAGAATCCGAAGACCACATAGCGCAGCGGCCGCATGGTGTCCTGGACACCGCGCATCCAGCCGTTGCCCGCCGCGGCGATCAGGATCGCCGGCACCGCGAGGCTGGCGATGCGCACCCACGGCAGCGCGGCGTCGGCGATCTCCGCGGATCCGGCCAGCGCCGAGACCAGAGGTACCGCGCAGAGCTGGACGGCGGCGACGATGGTCGTGCCGATGGCCAGCGCCAGCCACGTGGCCTGCACCCCCTCGGCGACGGCGGCCGACCGGTCGCCGGCGCCGTAGAACCGGGCCGCGCGCGCCGTCGTGCCGTACGAGAGAAACGTCAGCTGGGCGCTGAGCACGCCCATGACCAGCGCGCCGATCGCCAGCCCGGCGAGGCTGAGGGCACCGAGCCGGCCGACGACGGCCAGGTCGAACAGGAGATAGACGGGTTCGGCGGCGAGCACGCCGAGCGCCGGGAACGCCAACGCCGCGATCCGGCGGCCGGTCGCCGGCTCGACCGGCGGGGCACCGTCGGCCTCAGCCAAGTGCCGCGCGCAGGGCCGCCACCACGTCGTCGGCCGGTCCGGTGGCCGAGTACCCGGCCGCCAGCCGGTGACCGCCGCCGCCGAACGCACCGGCCACCGATGTGAGGTCGATCGACTTGGCGCGCATGGACACCGACCACTGCTGAGGATGGAGCTCTTTGAACACCGCCGCCACCTCGGCCTGCTGGGTGGTCCGCACGATGTCGACGATGCTCTCGATCTCCTCGGGCCGCGCGCCGGCCAGCTCCTCGTGCGCCACCACCGCGTACACCAGGCCGCGGCCGTCGACCGCGTCGGGCACGAGGCGCGCCGAGGCCAGCACCCGCGACAGCATCGGCAGCCAGGCGAACGGATGGGTGTCGAGCAGCGTGCGGCTGATCGACGCGTTGTCGACGCCGAGGTCGACGAGCCGGGCGGCCAGCCGGTGTGCGCGGGCGCTGGCCCAGCGGAACGATCCGGTGTCGGTGGTCAGGCCGGCGTACAGACAGTGCGCGACGCCGACGTCGATCGGCTTGTTCCACGCGTCGAGCAGTTCGGCGACCAGCATCGTGGTGGAGTCCGCCGACGGGTCGACGAAGTTCGCGGTGCCGAACAGTTCGTTGGACGCATGGTGGTCGATGACCAGGACCCGCCGGCCGGACACCGCCAGCTCCCGCAGCGCACCCAGCCGGTCCAGGCTCGGAATGTCCACGGTGACAACCAGGTCGGCGTCGTCGCGCATTGCCTCCGGCGCCACCAGCAGATGCCCGCCGGGCAACGACTGCAATGACTCCGGTAGTGCCGCAGGCGCGGCGAAGCTGACCTCGACACCCTTGCCGGCGTGGTCGAGGACCAGTGCCAGAGCCAGGCCGGCGCCGATCGTGTCGGCGTCCGGATAGACATGGCAGACGACGCTGACGGTCGCCGCCGCGGCCAGCATGTCGGCCGCCCGGTACGCGTCCACGCGCGCGCCGGCAGGTACGTCAGTCGTCTTGTCGATTGCGGTCACCGGTGTCCTCAGGGTCGAACGCGGCCTGAACTTCTCCAGACCCCCCGGTTTCCTCCTCCGCCCCACTCACACGGTACGGGTCCGCATCCCCTGCGTGCTTGGCACCCTGGCGAACTCTCGCCAAATCCTCATCTGCGGCGCGCGCCCGGGCCAGCAGCTCCTCCATGCGGTGCGCGGCGTCGGGGACGGTGTCGCGGACGAACGCCAGGGTCGGGGTGAACCTCACCCCGGTCCCGGCGCCCACCTTGGTGCGCAACACACCCTTTGCCTTGTCGAGTGCCGCCGCCGCGCCCACGTAGTCGGGCTCGTCGTCGAGACTGGCGCCCATCACCGTGTAGTACAGCGTCGCGTCGTGCAGATCGTTGGTCACCTTGGCGTCGGTGATGGTCACACCGGCCAGCCGCGGATCCTTGATCTCGTACTCGATCGCCGAGGCGACGATGGTGGAGATGCGCTTGGCCAACCGCTTCGCTCGTGCCGGGTCAGCCATGCGTTAGGTCCTCGCCTTCTCCACCAGTTCGTACGTCTCGATGACGTCGCCCTCTTTGATATCCGAGTACGTCAGGGTCAAACCACATTCGTAACCCTCGCGCACCTCGGTGACGTCGTCCTTCTCCCGCCGCAGCGAGGAGACGGTGAGGTTCTCGGCCACCACCACGTTGTCGCGCAGCAGGCGGGCCTTGGCGTTGCGCCGCATGATGCCCGACTGGACCAGGCAGCCGGCGATGTTGCCGACCTTCGACGACCGGAAGATCGCGCGGATCTCGGCACGGCCGAGTTCGCGCTCCTCGTAGATCGGTTTGAGCATGCCCTTGAGCGCGCTCTCGATCTCGTCGATCGCCTGGTAGATCACCGAGTAGTACCGGATCTCCACACCTTCGCGGTTGGCCAGCTCGGTGGCCTTGCCCTCGGCACGCACGTTGAACCCGATGATGATCGCGTCGGAGGCCGACGCCAGGTTGACGTTGGTCTCGGTGACGCCACCGACACCGCGGTCGATGACGCGCAGCTCGACCTCGTCGTCGACCTGGATGCCCAGCAGGGCCTCCTCGAGCGCTTCGACGGTACCGGCGTTGTCGCCCTTGAGGATCAGGTTCAGCTGGCTGGTTTCCTTCAGCGCCGAATCCAGGTCCTCGAGGCTGATGCGCTTGCGGCTGCGGGCGGCCAGTGCGTTGCGCTTGCGCGCGCTGCGCCGGTCGGCGATCTGGCGGGCGATGCGGTCCTCGTCGACGACCAGGAAGTTGTCACCGGCACCGGGCACCGACGTGAAGCCGATGACCTGGACCGGACGCGACGGCAGCGCCGCCTCGACGTCCTCGCCGTGCTCGTCGACCATGCGCCGGACGCGGCCGTAGGCGTCGCCGGCCACGACCGAGTCGCCGACCCGCAGCGTGCCGCGCTGGATGAGCACGGTCGCCACCGGGCCGCGGCCACGGTCGAGGTGCGCCTCGATGGCCACACCCTGGGCCTCCATGTCGGGGTTGGCCCGCAGGTCCAGCGATGCGTCGGCGGTGAGGATGACCGCTTCGAGCAGCGCCTCGATGTTGGTGCCGGCCTTCGCGGAGATGTCGACGAACATCGTGTCGCCGCCGTACTCCTCCGGGACCAGCCCGTACTCGGTCAGCTGACCGCGGATCTTGGCCGGGTCGGCGCCTTCCTTGTCGATCTTGTTGACCGCCACCACGATCGGCACGTCGGCCGCTTGGGCGTGGTTGACCGCCTCCACCGTCTGGGGCATCACGCCGTCGTCGGCGGCGACCACCAGGATCGCGATGTCGGTGGCCTTCGCACCACGGGCACGCATGGCGGTGAACGCCTCGTGACCCGGGGTGTCGATGAACGTGATCTGCCGTTCGCTGTCGTCGAGCTCGACGGTCACCTGGTAGGCACCGATGTGCTGGGTGATGCCGCCGGCCTCTTCCTCGCGGACGTTGGCCTGCCGGATGGTGTCGAGCAGTCGGGTCTTGCCGTGGTCGACGTGGCCCATGACGG
This sequence comes from Mycolicibacterium litorale, assembly GCF_014218295.1. The sequence goes on along the minus strand of NZ_AP023287.1, from coordinate 2,099,336 downwards.
TGACGACCGGCGGACGGACCACCAGGTCCTCCTCGCCGCCCTCGTCCTCGCCGTAGGTGAGATCGAACGATTCGAGCAGCTCGCGGTCCTCGTCCTCCGGGGACACGACCTGCACGACGTAGTTCATCTCGCTGCCGAGCAGCTCGAGGGTCTCGTCATTGACCGACTGGGTCGCGGTGACCATCTCACCGAGGTTGAACAGCGCCTGGACCAGCGAGGCCGGGTTGGCGTTGATCTTCTCGGCGAAGTCGGACAGCGATGCGCCGCGGGCCAGCCGGATGGTCTCACCGTTGCCGTGCGGCAACCGCACGCCACCGACGACCGGCGCCTGCATGTTCTCGTACTCGGCGCGTTTCGCCCGCTTCGACTTGCGACCGCGCTTCGGGGCACCGCCGGGCCGGCCGAACGCGCCGGCCGCGCCACCGCGCTGACCGGGGCGGCCACCACCGCCGGGACGACCCCTGAAGCCTCCAGCAGCCGCTCCACCTGCGCCTCCGCCGCCACCTGCGCCACCGCCGCGGTAGTTACCGCCGCCGCCACCGGCACCGCCGGGACGGCCGCCGCCACCGGGCCCACGACCACCCGGGCCGGGACGCGGACCGCCGGGACGACCGGCGGGGGCACCCGGACGGGGGCCGGCCGGACGCGGCGGCATGTTGTTGGGCGACATGCCGGGACGCGGCGTGCCGGGCCGGGGTGCGCCGGGACGCGGCTGGGGCCGCGGAATCGGCCGGTCCACCGGCTGCTGCGTGGAGAAGGGGTTGTTGCCGACCCGCGGGGTGCGCGGAGCGGGTTTCGGCGCTGGGCCGGGCCGGGGTCCGGGCGTGGGCCCGGGACGCGACGGCGCTGCGGGGTCGGGGCCGGGGCCGGCGCGGGTGCGGGAGCGGACGCCGCAGGCTTGGCCGGTGCGGCCGGCTGCGGCGGGGCCGCGGGCGCGGGCGCCGCGGGCTGGGGGCCGCCGGACGCGGAGTCGGGGGTGCCGGGGTGGGCGCCGGGGCGGCCGCAGCCGCAGCCGCGGCGGGCGTCGCCCTGGTGGGCGAGGGCGCGGCGTGTGCTCCGTTGCCTGCGCTCTTGACCTTGTCCGCGGGCTTGGACGCCCCGAACTTCTCACGCAGCCGGCGCGCGACGGGTGCTTCTACGGTCGAAGAAGCGGATTTGACGAACTCGCCCTGCTCTTTGAGCGTTGCGAGCAATTCCTTGCTGGTGACACCGAGTTCCTTCGCCAACTCGTGTACGCGAGCCTTACCTGCCACTACATCTCCATCTCTAGAGGCGACAGCGGTGGTAGGCGCCGCGCCTCGGGTTAGCTATGACGCATGGTCATCGGGACTTCACGGTGTGCTCATGTTCTTCGCTACCTGTTCTCTCTTGCCGGGTGAGGCGAACCCGCCGAGAAACCCTCGACGTGCTCGATCACCGCGGATAAGTCCGGTGAACCGGTGATTCGCAGCGCTCGGACGAACGCTCGCCGCCGGATCGCCGCGTGTAGACACTGCGGGTCGGGATGCAGCCAGGCACCCCGCCCCGGCAGATTACCCGTTCGATCAACGGTCGCGGTGCATTTACCGTTCCCGTCGACCACAGCGGCCACTCGAAGCAGTTCGGCGGCCAACTCTCGCTTCCGGCATCCCACACACGTCCGCACCGGCCCCGGGGGGCGTTCGTTCGTGCTTCGCTGCGGAGATACCGAAACCTCGTGCTGGCTCACGGTCGAGTCTACCGTCAAGGCCCCTGCGAACTGAAACGGCCGTGGGAGTCGAGTCGGCACTACCGATCACGGACCGCGGGATGCGGCGCGTCGGAGTCGGACTTGGGCGCATCGGCGGGGGCGGCGTCGCTGCGGATGTCGATCCGCCAGCCGGTCAGCCGGGCCGCCAACCGGGCGTTCTGCCCTTCCTTGCCGATCGCGAGCGACAGCTGGAAATCGGGCACCACCACGCGGGCGGCCCTGGTCTGCTCGTCGATGACGCTGACCGAGACGACCTTCGCCGGCGACAGCGCGTTGGCCACGAACCGCGCCGGATCCTCGTCGTAGTCGATGATGTCGATCTTCTCGCCGGACAGCTCGCTCATCACGTTGCGCACCCGCTGCCCCATCGGACCGATGCACGCACCCTTGGCGTTGAGGCCCGGCACCCGCGAGGCGACCGCGATCTTCGACCGGTGCCCGGCCTCGCGCGCGACGGCGACGATGTCGACCGAGCCCTCGTTGATCTCCGGCACCTCGAGGCTGAACAGCTTGCGCACCAGGTTCGGGTGCGTGCGCGAGAGCGTGATCAGCGGTTCGCGCGCGCCCCGGGTCACGCCCACGACGTAGCAGCGCAGCCGGTCGCCGTGTTCGTACCGTTCACCGGGCACCTGCTCGGCCGACGGGATGACACCTTCGTTGCCCTTGGTCTCGCTGCCCATGCGCACCACGACCAGACCGCGGGCGTTGGCCCGGGCGTCGCGCTGGATGACACCGGCGACGATGTCGCCCTCACGGGCGGAGAACTCGCCGTAGTTCTTCTCGTTCTCGGCGTCGCGCAGCCGCTGCAGGATGACCTGGCGCGCCGTGGTGGCTGCGATCCGGCCGAACCCCTCCGGGGTGTCGTCCCACTCCTGGATGAGGTTCCCGTCGGCGTCGGTCTCGCGGGCGATCACCTTCACCGCACCGGTCTTGCGGTCGATGTCGATACGCGCGTCGGACTGGTGTCCTTCGGTGTGGCGGTAGGCGGTCAGCAACGCCGACTTGATGGTGTCGACGACGACGTCCACCGAAATGCCCTTGTCCGCTTCGATGGCATGCAGGGCCGCCATGTCGATGTTCATGCTCCGGCCTCCTCTCCCGGTTGGCCGGTCAGTTCCAGCTCACGCTGGCTCGGTGGTGAGAATTCCACTTGGACAACGGCTTTGACGATCCCCCCCAGCGGCAGCTCGCGAACCGAGAATGTGGCGCGCGCACCTTCGCGCACCACCAGCGACACGGCCTTGCCGTCCTCGGTGAGCGGACCCACCCGGCCGGTGAGCTGCGAACCGTCCGACAACGTCACCTCGACCTTGCGCCCGCGCGCACGCCGGTAGTGCTTCTCGGTGGTCAGCGGCCGGTCCACTCCCCGTGAGGTGACCTCGAGCACGTAGGTGGCCGAATCGGCCGACTCGTCGACTCGGTCGAGTTGCTCGGAGGCGGAGCGCGACAGGTCCGCGATGGTGTCCAAGTCGAGCGGGCGGTCGCCGTCGACGACCACGGTGATGCGGGGCGGGCGTGCGCCGCCGTCGATGACGACGCTCTCGATCTCATAGCCGGCGCGTGTGAACTCGCCGTCGAGAAGCTCCATCACCTGCTCCTGCGACGGCAACCCCGCCGGCCGCACGTTTGGCTCCGGTGCCACGGCGAGCTCCTCATCTTGAGTTGTTCTGTCGCGTTGCCGGCGGCCGGGTGAAGATGGCCGCCGGAATCGACTCTCCACGATACGCCAGCGCCGCCAGGGCAGGAACCGAACGCAACCGCGGCTCGTGGCACTACGGGGCGGCCCGCGGGCAATGGCAGGATGTTGCTCGTGCCGAGCGCCACCGACACCGGGAATGTCAGCAGACGGCGGCTGCTGGCCGGGGCGGCCACTCTGGCGGTGCTCGGCGTTTCCGCCGCCGCGTGCGGGTCTCCACCGCCGCCTCCCGAGGTCGACGAGCTGACCGCCCAGCTCGACCGCGCCCGGGCCGACAGCCGACTGGCCACCGACGCCGCCGCGACCGCCGACCCGCCGCTCGAGCAGACGCTGACGGCGGTGGCCGCCGAACGCGACGCGCACGCGCGGGCTCTCGGCGACGAGCTGACCAGGCTGGTCGGCACCGAGGCGCCGACCACCACCCCGTCGACGAGTACCGCCGCCGCGGTGAAACCGCCGACCGCCCGCGACGTCGTCGCCGCGCTGCGCCGGTCCGCCGAGAGCGCGACCGAACTCGCGACGCAGATGTCGGGGTACCGCGCCGGTCTGCTCGGCTCGATCGCGGCGGCCTGCACCGCGGCCGCCGTCGTCGCCCTGGCTCCCCCACCGAAGGACGCGCCGTGACCTCGAGCGAACCGACCACCCCGGCGCGTCCCGCCGACAGCGCCGACGGCGCGCTCTACGACGCGATCGCCACCGAACACGCCGCCATCTACGGTTACGGCCTGGTGTCGGCGCATTCGACGCCGGAGGTGAACTGGCTGGTGTCCGCGTCGATCGCCGAACACCGCGAACGCAGGGAGGCCGCGATCGCCCTGCTGGAAGGCCGCCAGGTGGCGCCGCCGTTGCCCGCGGCCGGCTACCGGGTCCCGATGCCGGTGAAGACCCCGAAGCAGGCAGCGGAGCTGGCGCTGCGCATGGAGGAGGACGGCGCGACGGCGTGGCGGGCCGTCGTCGAACAGGCCACCGGCACCGAGTACCGGGCCTTCGGGCTCACCGCGTTGACGCAGTCGGCGGTCGCGGCGGCACGCTGGACGCAGATCGTGGGCACCGGCCCGGTGACGGTCGCCTTCCCCGGCGGTTCCGAGTAGCTACCGGACGGCGGCGAGGATCTCCGTCGCCGCGCGGTCGACCGCGATCTCGCGCTTCTCCCCGCTGAAGCGGTCCCGCAGTTCGACCACCCCGTCCGCCCAACCCCGGCCGACCACGACGATCCACGGCACCCCGAGCAGTTCGGCGTCCTTGAACTTCACCCCGGGTGAGGATTTGCGGTCGTCGAACAGCACCTCGAGTCCCAGCCGGTCGAGTTCACCGGCCAGTTCCGTCGCCCCGGTGCGGGCCTCGTCGTCTTTGTTGGCGATCACGACGTGCACGTCGAACGGCGACACCTCCGCCGGCCAGCGCAGCCCGAGTTCGTCGTGCTGCTGTTCGGCGATCACCGCCACCAGTCGCGACACCCCGATGCCGTAGGAACCCATGGTCAGCCGTACCGGTTTACCGTCCTCGCCGAGGACGTCGGCGCTGAACGCCTCGGTGTACTTGCGGCCGAGTTGGAAGATGTGGCCGATCTCGATACCGCGGGCGCTGACCAGCGGGCCGGCGCCGTCCGGCGACGGGTCGCCGTCGCGGACCTCGGCCGCCTCGATCGTCCCGTCGGCGCGGAAGTCGCGGCCCGCGACGAGGCCGACGACGTGTTTGTTCGGCGCGTCGGCACCGGTGATCCAGGCCGTACCGTCCACGATCCTCGGGTCGACGAGATAGCGGACGCCGTTGTCCAACAGCGCTTTTGGGCCGACGTAACCCTTGACCAGGAACGGGTGCCTGGCGAAATCGGCGTCGTCGAGCAGCGCGTACTCGGCCGGTTCCAGTGCGGCGCCGAGCCGTTTGTCGTCGACCTCGCGGTCGCCGGGCACCCCGACGGCGAGCAGTTCCCACTCCCCACCGGGCTCGCGAACCTTGAGCAGCACGTTCTTGAGCGTGTCCGCCGCGGTGACCTCACGGCCGGCGAAGCTCGGCAGGTCGGCGCTGTTGGCCCACTCCACCAGCGTGGCGATCGTCGGTGCGTCCGGGGTGTCGTGCACGACCGCCTCGGGCTGTCCCTCGATCGGCAGCGGGTCGGGCACCCGGGTGAGCACCGCCTCCACGTTCGCGGCGTAGCCGGACTCCAGGCACCGCACGAAGGTGTCCTCGCCGACCTCGCTCTCGGCGAGGAACTCCTCGGACGCCGAACCGCCCATGGCGCCCGACACCGCGGACACGATGACGTACTGCAGGCCGAGCCGGGCGAAGATCCGCTGATAGGCCTCGCGGTGCAGGTGGTAGGCGGTCTTGAGACCGTCGTCGTCGACGTCGAAGGAGTACGAGTCCTTCATGACGAACTCGCGGCCGCGCAGGATGCCCGCGCGCGGGCGGGCCTCGTCGCGGTACTTGGTCTGGATCTGGAACAGGATGAGCGGGAAGTCCTTGTAGGAGCTGTACTCCCCCTTGACCGTGAGCGTGAACAACTCCTCGTGGGTCGGCCCCAGCAGGTAGTCGTTGTCGCGGCGGTCCTTGAGCCGGAACAGGGTGTCGCCGTACTCGGTCCAGCGGTTGGTCGTCTCGTACGGTGCGCGCGGCAGCAGCGCGGGGAACAGGATCTCCTGCCCGCCGATCGCGGTCATCTCCTCGCGGACGATCTGCTCGATCTTGCGGAACACGCGAAGCCCCAGCGGCAGCCAGGTGTAGAGCCCCGGTCCGACCGGGCGGATGTAACCGGCCCGGATGAGCAGCTTGTGGCTGGGCACCTCCGCGTCGGCGGGATCGTCACGGAGAGTACGCAGGAACAGCTCGGACATGCGGGTGATCACAGCGGGCCAGCTTAGCCGTCTGGTCCGTGCGCCGAGCCCGCCGGCATCGGGGCGCGGTGCGCGTCGGGGCTAGATCACAGCTCCCCCAAGCTCGATGTCGAGCTAAAGCTCTCCGGCGTCCAGCGCGTCCTTGACCTCCTGGGCGTGCGCGACCTGTTGGGAGGTGTAGCCGATCAGCAGGGCGGCACCGCCGACGAGCACCGCCACGGCGGCCACCCACAGCAGCCCGTAGGTGTAGCCGGCGTCGAGCGCGGCCAGCTGTGTGCCGTCCATGTTCTTCACCGGGCCGGTGGTGCCACCGAGGTACAGCGTGCGGGAGGTGATCACGGCCTGGATGATGGCCAGCACGACGGGTCCGCCGAGGTTCTGCAGCATCAGCGCGATCGCCGACACCGGACCGATGCGGTCGAACCCGACGCCGGCGATCGCCGACAGCGTGAGCGGGACGACGATCATGCCGATACCGATGCCGCCGACGGTGATCGGCACGACGAGGTTCGGGAAGTACGGGATGCCGCGGTTGAGCGTGGACCCGTAGATCATCGCGCCCAGCACCAGCACACCGCCGGCGATGACCAGCACCCTCGGCGGCAGCAGCGACACCAGCTGCGACGACAGCGCCAGGCCGATGCCCATCGCGATGACGAACGGGATGAAGCCGACGCCGGCACGCAGCGCGCTGTAGCCGAGGATGTCCTGCACGTAGAGGCCGATCAGCACGGTCAGCGTGAACAGCACGCCGCCGGCGAGGAAGATCGCGGCGAAGGTGGCCAGCCGGTTGCGGTCCTTGAACAGGTCGAACGGCACGACGGGGTTCTCGGCGGTGCGTTCGACGATGATGAACAGCAGCAGGAACACCAGCGCGGCCGCGACCGAGCCGATCGTGACCGGCGACAGCCAGCCCTTCTCCGGGCCCATCGAGAACCCGAACACGGCGGCCGTGCAGCCCAGCGTCGCGAGGATCGCGCCGGCGGCGTCGAGCTTCATCCGCTCCTTGCTGGTCTCACGCAGCGTGGTGCGGGCCAGGTAGATCATCACCAGACCGATCGGGACGTTGACGAGGAACGCCCAGCGCCACGACACCTCGGTCAGCGCGCCGCCGACGACCAGCCCCATCACGGAGCCGACGGCGGTCATCGCCCCGAACACGGCCGTGGCGGCGTTGCGCGCCGGCCCCTTCGGGAAGGTGGTGGCGACCAGCGCGAGGCCGGTCGGTGAGGCGATCGCGGCGCCGATGCCCTGCAGGAGCCGCGCGGTCACGAGCGTCGCCTCGTTCCAGGCGATACCGCACAGGATGGAGGCGATGGTGAACAGCGCGACGCCGGCGATGAAGGCGCGCTTGCGGCCGATGGTGTCGCCGAGGCGCCCGCCGAGCAGCATCAGGCCGCCGAAGGTGAGCACGTAGGCGGTGATCACCCAGCTGCGACCGGCGTCGGACAGCGACAGTTCGTCCTGGATGCGCGGCAGCGCGACGATGGCGATCGTGCTGTCCATGGTGGCGAGCAGCTGCATACCGGCGATGGCGATCACGGCGGCGAAGAACCGACGCGACGGCAACCAGGTCGGTGCTTTGTTGGTGCTTGTCACGGGCGTTTGCTCCACACTCATCGGCTGTACCCGCTTTGCGCGGCCTTCCGGACCATGGCGGCGCGCTCTGCGTCATTGAGAGCCGTCATAACGAGTTACCTTACAGTACTCTTAGAAATCCTTTATCCGCCGAAAGCGGCGACCTGCCCGATCACGATGATCGCAGGCGGCCGAATGCCCTCGGCACTCATCCGTTCCGGTGCATCCGCCAGCGTAGCCCGCAAAGTCCGCTGTGCGCTCGTGGTGCCGTGCTGGACCACGAGGACCGGCGTCTCCGCAGGTCGGCCGCCATCAAGCAGCGCCTTGGTGAACAGCTCGATGCGCTCGACGGCCATCAGCAAAACAATCGTCCCGGTGAGCGCGGCCAACGCATCCCAATTCACTAACGATTCGGGGTGATCCGGCGCAACATGGCCGCTCACCACGACGAATTCGTGCGTCACGTGCCGGTGGGTGACCGGCACCCCGGCCAGCGCCGGAACGCCTATGGCGCTGGTCACACCCGGTACGACGGTGACCGGGATGCCCGCCTCGGCGCACGCGAGCACCTCTTCGTAACCCCGCGCGAAGACGAACGGGTCGCCGCCCTTGAGGCGCACCACGAACTTGCCTTCCGACGCGCGGTCGATGAGGACCTGGTTGATGGCGTCCTGCGCCATCGCCCGGCCGTAGGGGATCTTGGCGGCATCGATGACCTCGACGTGCGGTGGGAGCTCGGCGAGCAGCTCCTGGGGCGCCAGGCGGTCGGCGACCACGACGTCGGCCTGGGCCAGCAGACGCCGCCCCCGGACCGTGATGAGTTCGGGATCGCCGGGTCCGCCGCCGACCAGGGCGACACCGGTGGTCACGGTGTCCGGATCGTCCCCGGAGATCAGCCCGCCGGCGAGCGCCTCGTGGATGGCCGACCGGATGGCCGCCGACCGGCGGTGCTCGCCGCCGGCCAGGACCCCGACCGACAGCCCCTCGTACTCGAAGGAGGCGGGGGTGACCGCGGTGCCCTCGCGGGCGATGTCGGCGCGCACACAGAAGATGTGGCGGAGTTCGGCCTCGGCGACGACGGCCGCGTTGACCTCGGGGTCGTCGGTGGCGGCGATGACGTACCAGGCGCCGTCGAGGTCGCCGACGCGGAAGTCACGCAGTGTCAGTGTGATTCCGGCCATAGCCTCCACGGCGGGCGTGGCGGCGCGGGCGATGACGTGCACGTCGGCGCCGTTGGCGATCAACAGCGGCAGCCGCCGCTGCGCGACCGTTCCCCCACCGACGATGACGACCTTCCTGCCGGTGAGGCGTAGGCCGACGAGGTACGCGTTATCGGTCACCCGGCGAGCTTAGAGCGTGCGGCCGACGCCACGAAGCGGGCGATGGCCTGCGGATGGGCGGCGGGGTGGGTGTGCAGGTAGCCGGCGTGCAGCCCGCGGTGGACGACGCCGTCGGTGCCGGGTCCGCCGGGCCGGCCGGCGAAGTGCCAGGCGGGCTCGTGAGGTCCGGCGAATGTCACCGCGGTGCGGTGGAACTCGTGTCCGGTCACGCGCTCGCCGGCGTGGTGCAGCGCCGAGTCGGTGGCCGCGACGGCCTGCCGGTAGCCAAGGGTGAGGCGGTCGGTGAACCGCGCCGAACCGCCCACCACCCCGCACATCGGCGCGCCGTCGAGGTCGTCGACCAGGTAGGTCAGCCCCGCGCACTCCGCGTGAATCGGGGCGCCGGTCGCGGCCAGATCGGAGATCTGTTGGCGCACAATGGAATTCGCGGACAATTCGGCGGCGTGCTCTTCGGGGAAGCCGCCGGGGATCACCAGCGCCCCCGCGCCCGGCGGCAGGGTCTCGGTCATCGGGTCGAACGCGACGACCTCCGCCCCGGCCGCGCGCAACAGTTCGCCGTGTTCGGGATAGCCGAACGTGAACGCCTTGCCTGCGGCCAGCGCCACCCTCACCCCGGGGGTCGTGGTGACCTCGGGCTCCCACGGCGCAGCGGCGACGGTGACGCGCGCGCCGGCGACGACGGCGTCCAGGTCGACGTGGCGGGCGACGAGATCGGTCATCGCGGCGACCGCGTCGCGGGCCGCGCGGCCGTGCTCCGCGGCGGTGACCAGCCCGAGGTGACGGGACGGCACGGCCAGCGCCTCGGCCCGCGGAATCGACCCGAACACCGCCAGGCCGGCGTGTTCGCACGCCTGCCGCAGCACCTCGTCGTGGCGCGGCGAGCCGACGCGGTTGAGCACCACCCCGGCGATGCGGGTGTGCGGGTCGAACGTGGAGAACCCGTGCAGCAGTGCGGCGATACTGTGGCTCTGGCCGCGGGCGTCGACCACCAGCACCACCGGAGCGCCGATCAGCCCGGCGACATGGGCGGTGGAACCCGTTGCCGCTCCAGACATCCGGTCGCCGATGCGGCCGTCGAACAGACCCATCACACCCTCAACGACGGCGATGTCGCTGCCCGCGGCGCCGTGGGCGTACAGCGGGCCGATCAGGGGTTCACCGACCAGGACCGGGTCGAGGTTGCGTCCCGGACGTCCGGTCGCCAGCGCGTGGTAGCCGGGGTCGATGAAGTCGGGGCCCACCTTGAACGGCGCGACCGCGTGCCCCGCCCGTCGCAGCGCGCCCATCAGACCCGTTGCCACGGTGGTCTTCCCACTGCCGGAGGCGGGTGCGGCGATCACGACGGCGGGAACGCTCACCCTCGCCTCCCACCGCGAGCGTGCGTGTCTGCACCCGACACCCCGGGGTTTGCCCAACACTGTGCGCACGCTCGCGGGGTGTCAGCGTGCGTGGAAGTCACCACTCGATGCCTTTCTGGCCCTTGCGGCCGACATCCATCGGATGCTTGACCTTCGTCATCTCGGTGACCAGGTCGGCGGCGTCGATCAGCGCCTGCGGCGCATCACGCCCGGTGATCACGACGTGCTGCCGGCCCGGGCGCGCCCGCAACACCTCGACGACCTCGTCGACGTCCACCCAGCCCCATTTGAGCGGATAGGTGAATTCGTCGAGCACGTAGAAGTCGTGCCGCTCCTCGGCCAGCCGGCGGGTGATCTCCGCCCAGCCGTCGGCCGCCGCGGCAGCGTGGTCGTCGTCGCTGCCTGCTTTGCGCGACCACGACCAGCCCGAGCCCATCTTGTGCCATTCGACGGCGCCGCCGGCACCGTGTTCGTCGTGCAGGCGGCCGAGTTCGGTGAACACCGACTCCTCGCCGACCTTCCACTTCGCGCTCTTGACGAACTGGAACACCGCGATGCGAAAGCCCTGGTTCCACGCCCGCAGCGCCATCCCGAATGCCGCCGTCGACTTGCCTTTTCCGGCTCCGGTGTGGACCGCCAACAGCGGTGCGTTACGGCGGGCGCGGGTGGTCAGCCCGTCGTCGGGAACGGTCAGAGGTCGGCCCTGCGGCATGGATTCCTCCGTTAGGCGGCGGTGCGGTCGGTCTGGGTGACCAGCCGGGTGAGGTCGTCGGCCCGAAGGTGGGCCAGACGCACGGCGGGGGCGCGCAGTGCGGTGGCGAGTTCCTCGGCCAGTCCGAGCCGAACGAACGACGTCTCGCAGTCGACGACCACCGCGGCGGCGCCCTCGGCCACCAGCCGGGCAGCGGCCTGACGGGTGCGGCCCAGCGGATCGGGTCCCCCGGTGGCGCGGCCGTCGGTCAGCACGACCACCAGACAGCGGCGGGCGCGGTCGCGGGCCTTCTCGCGGACCACGACGTCGCGGGCGGCGAGCAGACCCTCGGCCAGCGGCGTCTTGCCGCCGGTGTCGAAACGCGAGAGCCGGCGGCTGGCGATGTAGACCGACGTCGTCGGCGGCAGCAGTACGGTGGCCTGCCGCTGCCGGAAGGTGATGACGGCGACCTTGTCGCGGCGCTGGTAGGCGTCGCGAAGCAGCGACAGGGTCGCGCCGCCGACGGCGGCCATCCGGTCGCGTGCGGCCATCGAGCCCGAGGCGTCGACGACGAAGATGACGAGGTTGCCCTCCTGCCCTTCGCGCACGGCGCGGCGGACGTCCTGCGGCCGCGGACGGGGCCGTCCGGGCCCGCGCTGGTTCTCCGCGGCCGCGAGCAGCGTGCCGAACACGTGCATGCCGTGCCCGGCATCGGTGTCGGCCGTCGACGCGATGACGGTGCCGGTGCGGTTGCGGGCGCGTGAGCGCCGCCCGGGTGCGCCCTCCCCCACCCCGGGCACCACCAGGGTGCGGGTCTTGAACACCGCCGACGGCGCCCCGCTGCTACGGGTCCGAGACGACGAATCCCGTTGTGGGGCCGCAGAACCCGACGACTCGGCGGCGCCACCGCCGCCGCCGGGCGGGCCGGGGTCCGGGTCGGGCTCCGGCGCGCCTTCGGCGTCGGAGGCGGACTCACCGGCCTGCTCCATCGCCTCGTCGAGGCGCTGCGGGTCCAGCCCGGGATCGTCGAACGGGTCGCGCCTGCGCCGGTGCGGCAACGCCAGTTCGGCGGCCACCCGGATGTCTTCTTCTCCGACGGTCGCCGCGCCGCGCCACGCGGCGTGCGCCACCGCGGTGCGCGCGACCACCAGGTCGGCGCGCATCCCGTCGACGTCGAACGCCGCGCACAACGCCGCGATACGCCGTAACTCGGCGTCGGGTAGGGAAACCGAGTCCACCAGCGCACGGGCGTCGGCCACCCGCCGGGCCAGTTCGGCGTCCCGGCCGGCGTAGCGGTCGGCGAATCCGGCGGGGTCGGCCTCGAACGCCATGCGCTGCCGGATCACCTCGACCCGGACGTCGACGTCGCGGCTCGCGGCCACGTCGACGGTCAACCCGAACCGGTCGAGCAATTGCGGGCGCAGTTCGCCCTCTTCGGGATTCATGGTGCCGATCAGCACGAAGCGGGCCTCGTGGCTGTGCGAGATGCCGTCGCGTTCGACGTGGACTCGGCCCATCGCCGCCGCGTCGAGCAGCACGTCGACCAGATGGTCGTGCAGCAGGTTGACCTCGTCGACGTAGAGCACGCCGCCGTGCGCGCGGGCCAGCAGCCCCGGCGAGAAGGCGTGTTCGCCGTCGCGCAACACCTTCTGCAGGTCCAGCGATCCGACCACGCGGTCCTCGGTGGCGCCGATGGGCAGTTCCACCAGCGCGCCGCCGTCGACCTGGGCGAGTATCTGCGCCAGCCCGCGTACCGCGGTCGACTTGGCGGTGCCCTTCTCGCCGCGGATCAGCACACCGCCGATCTCGGGGCGCACCGCACACAGCAGCAGGGCGAGCAGCAACCGGTCGTGTCCGACGATCGCGCTGAACGGGTAGACCGGCGCCGTCACGGCGCGCCCGGTCGCAGCATCGGCACGTGTGGGATCCCGTCCTCGACGAATTCGTCACCGGCGCGGACGAATCCGTGCCGGGCGTACATGGCCTCGAGATACGTCTGCGCGTCGATGCGGCACGGGTGGTCGCCCACGTCGGCGAGCGCCGCCTGCATGAGCCGCGCGGTGTGGCCGTGTCCGCGGGCGTCGCGCCGGGTGCAGACGCGGCCGATGCGGAATCCCTTGTTGCCGCCGGGATGCTCCTCCATCAGCCGCAGCGTGGAGATCACCTGCCCGTCCGGGCCTTCCAGCCAGAAATGGCGCGTCTCGGCGAGCAGGTCACGCCCGTCGAGTTCCGGATAGGGGCAGGCCTGTTCGACGACGAACACCTCGACCCGCAGCTTGAGCAGTTCGTAGAGCGTCGCCGCGTCGAGGTCCTTGGCCCAGCTGCGGCGCAGCGCGACCGTCATCGCCGCACCACGTCAGGCAGTCACCGCGCGCGTGGGCGAGCCGCCGGGCTCGTGGTGCTCGGTGTCTGGTCCGGCGACAGGCAGCCCCTCGGCCGGGCGGTCGAGTTTGAGCACCCTGGTGCCGTGCGCCCACACCTCTTCGAAGAGTTTGGGATTGGTGGACAGCGGGACGCCCAGCGACGGCACGATCTCCTTCAGCTTCGGCAGCCACGTGCGGTAGCGGTCGGCGAAGCAGCGCTCCATGATGTCGAGCATCGCGGGCACCGCCGTCGAGGCGCCCGGTGAGGCACCGAGCAGGCCGGCCATGCTGCCGTCCTCCGCGGCCAGCACCGTCGTGCCGAACTCCAGCACCCCTCCACGTCCCTTGCGTCGGATCACCTGGACCCGCTGACCGGCGATGTCGAGCTCCCAGTCCGAATCCACAGCGCTGGGGGCGAATTCGCGCAGCGACTGCACCCGGTCGGCCTCGGTCAGCATCAGCTGGCCGATGAGGTACTTGAGCAGCCCCATCTCGGTGAGTCCGACGCCGAGCATCGAGGCGAGGTTGTTCGGCCGGACCGAGAAGGGCAGGTCGGTGATCTTGCCCTGTTTGAGGAACTTCGGCGACCAGCCGGCGAAGGGGCCGAACAGCAGCCACGACCGGCCGTTGATGACCCGGGTGTCGAGGTGCGGCACCGACATCGGCGGCGCGCCCAGCGGCGGCATCCCGTACACCTTGGCCTGGTGGGCCGCGGTCAGTGACTGCTTGTCGGTGCGCAGGAACTGGCCGCCGACGGGGAAGCCGCCGAAGCCCTTGGCCTCCTTGATGCCGGCCTTCTGCAGCAGCGGCAGCGCGCCGCCCCCCGCGCCGACGAACACGAATCTGGCGTTGAGTTTGCGCTTGGCGCCGGTACGGCGGTTGACCACCTTGAGCGACCAGCTGCCGTCGGACTGCTTGTCCAGGTCGCGCACCTCGTGACCGAACAGGGTGGTCATCCCCCGCTGAGCGGAGTAGCCGATCAGCTGGCGCGACAGCGAACCGAAGTCGACGTCCGTGCCGTCCTGCGTCCAGTTCAGCGCCACCGGCTCGCGGAAGTCGCGCTTCTCGGCCATCAGCGGTAGCCGGCGGGTGAACTCGTCGCGGTCGTCGATGTACTCCATCGACCCGAACAGCGGGTTGGTGACGAGGGCGTCGTACCGGGCGCGCAGGTACCGGACGTTCTCGGCCCCGCTGACGAAGCTGACGTGCGGGATGGGGTTGATGAAGTTGCGGACGTCGGGCAGCACACCGTTCTCGACGGCGTAGGTCCAGAACTGCCGCGACACCTGGAACTGCTCGTTGACGTGTACCGCTTTGGTGATGTCGATGCCGCCGTCGGCGGTCTTCGGGGTGTAGTTGAGTTCGCAGAGCGCGGAGTGCCCGGTGCCGGCGTTGTTCCACGGGTCGCTGCTCTCGGCCGCGGCCCCGTCGAGCCGCTCGACCAGGGTGATCGACCAGTCGGGCTCCATCAGCTTCAACAGGACGCTCAACGTGGCGCTCATGATGCCGGCACCGACCAGCACGACGTCGGTCTTGGCTACCTGGGTATCAGACACCGGCTCATGGTCCTTTTCGTCGCGGCTTTGTGACGGAACTCTGCAGACCAGATTATCCCGCTGGGGTGCGCGCCAACCGTTCGGCCACTGTGCCATCCCTCACCGCGGTGGCCTGCGCCGTTGCCGACCCGCCTAAGGTGACATCGTGACGTCCCGGGTGCTGGACTGGGAAGCCGACGTGCTGCCGGATTATCAGCGGCACACCCTTGCGCTCGGACGCGATCCCGACGGGGAGGGCGACCTCGTCGCGACGGTCGTGCGGCGCGGTCGGCCGCAGCCCGGCGCACCACATGCGGTGTTGCTGGTGCACGGGTTCACCGACTACTTCTTCCACACCGAACTCGCCGACCACCTGGCCGCCCGCGGGTTCGCCTTCTACGCTCTGGACCTGCACAAATGCGGTCGTTCCCGACGCGACGGACAGACACCGCACTTCACCACCGACCTTGCGCGCTACGACCGCGAACTCGAAGCGGCCCTCGGAATCATCGGGGACGAGACGAACGGGGCGGCGGTGTTGGTGGTCGGCCATTCCGCGGGTGGGCTGGTGGTGTCGCTGTGGCTGGACCGGCTGCGGCGGCGGGGCATGACCGCCCGGCTCGGCGTGACCGGCCTGGTGCTCAACAGCCCGTGGTTCGACCTGCAGGGGCCTGCCGTGCTGCGTTCGGCGGCCACCTCGGCCGCGCTCGGTGCGGTGTCGCGCATCGACAAGCGCCGGATCGTGCGGTCGCCCAATCCGGGCGGCGGGTACGGCGCCACGCTGCACCGGGACTACGCCGGGGAGTTCGACTACAACCTCGACTGGAAGCCGGTCGGCGGTTTCCCGGTGACGGCGGGGTGGATCCATGCGATCCGCCGCGGCCACGCCCGGCTGCACCGCGGGCTCGACGTCGGCGTGCCCAACCTGATCCTGCGGTCGGACCACAGCGTGCGGGAGGCGACCGATCCGGCGGCGATGCAGCGCGGCGACGCGGTCCTCGACGTCGCGCACATCGCCCGCTGGGCGGGCTGTGTGGGTAACCGAAGCACCATCGTGCCGATCACCGACGCGAAACACGACGTGTTCCTTTCGCTGGCCGAGCCGCGCCGCGCCGCCTACGGTGAACTGGATCGCTGGCTGGACTGGTATCTGTCCGAGAACGCGACGCGAAGGGGGGATTAGATGGCGCACTTCGATATCGCGATCATCGGAACCGGTTCGGGCAACACGATTCTCGACGAGCGTTATGTGGACAAGCGGGTCGCCGTCTGCGAGCAGGGCGTCTTCGGCGGCACCTGCCTCAACGTCGGGTGCATTCCCACGAAGATGTTCGTCTACTCGGCCGGGGTGACGCAGAACGTCCGCGAGGCAGCGCGTTTCGGCGTCGACGCCCACGTCGACGGGGTGCGCTGGGGCGACATCGTCTCGCGGGTCTTCGGCCGGATCGACCCGCTGGCCACCGGCGGTGAGCACTACCGGCGGTCCACGCCCAACGTCGAGGTGTTCGCCAGCCACACCCGATTCGCCGACGTACTGCCCGACGGCCGGTACCGGCTGCGCACCGACGACGGTGACGAGTTCACCGCCGATCAGGTGGTGATCGCGGCGGGTTCGCGGGCGACCGTGCCGCCGGCCATCGGCGACTGCGGGGTGGCCTACCACACCAGCGACACGATCATGCGCCTGGCGGAGCTGCCCGACCACATCATCATCGCCGGCGGTGGCTACGTCGCCGCGGAGTTCGCGCACATCTTCTCGTCGCTGGGCTCGCGGGTCACCATCGTGATCCGCGGTACGGCCATGCTCGCCCACACCGACGACACGCTCTGCGAGCGGTTCACCGACATCGCGGGCAAGAAGTGGGAGATCCGCAGCAGGCGCAACATCATCGGCGGCCGCACCGACGAGTCAGGGGTGACGCTCGAACTGGACGACGGGTCCTCGTTGCACGGTGACGTCCTGCTGGTCGCCACCGGCCGGGTTCCCAACGGCGACCGGCTCGACGCGCATCTGGCGGGAGTGGCGGTCGAGGACGGGTTGGTGACCGTCGACGAGTACCAGCGCACCACCGCGCGCAACGTCTTCGCGCTCGGCGACGTCTGCTCGCCGTACCAGCTCAAGCACGTCGCCAATCACGAAGCGCGAGTGGTGAAGAACAACCTGCTCGTCGACTGGGACGACACCGACGCGCTGATGCCGGCCAATCACCGCAATGTGCCGTCGGCGGTGTTCACCGAACCGCAGATCGCCTCGGTCGGGCTGACCGAGAACGAGGCGCGCGCACAGGGTTTCCGGATCAGGACCAAGGTCCAGGACTACAGCGACGTGGCCTACGGCTGGGCGATGGAGGACACCTCCGGTTTCGCGAAACTGATCGTCGACGACGACACCGGGCTGTTGCTCGGCGCGCACATCATGGGCCACCAGGCGTCGTCGATCATCCAGCCGCTCGTCCAGGCCATGGCGTTCGGCCTGCCGGCGCAGGACATGGCGCGGGGCCAGTACTGGATTCATCCGGCGCTGCCCGAGGTGGTCGAGAACGCCCTGTTGGCGCTCTGCGGTGAGCCGCCGTGGCCGCCGGCACGTCGGCACTGACCCCGGGCAGATAGCCTCGTGCCGTCGCGACGTCGGTGAGCAGTCGCCGCAGCCGGGTGCGCCCGCGGTGCAGCCGTGACATGACGGTGCCCTGCGGGATGTCGAGGATCGACGCGATCTCCTTGTAGCGCATGCCTTCCACGTCGGCGTAGTAGACGACCAGCCGCTGCTCGACGGGCAGCGCCGCGAGCGCTGCGCGCACGTCGTCATCGCCCATCGCCTCCAGCGCGGCCAGTTCGGCCGACGGCAGTCCGGTGGCGGTGTGGGCGGCCATCGCCGCGAGTTCGGCGTCGGTGACCTCGGCGCTGACCTCGTCGGGGCGGCGTTGCGCTGCTCGGTAGGAGGAGATCCAGGTGTTGGTCATGATGCGCAGCAGCCACGCCCGCAGGTTGGTTCCGTCGGCGTAGGAGTGAAATCCCGCGTACGCCTTGGCCAAGGTCTCCTGCACGAGATCCTCGGCGTCGGCGGGGGTGACGGTGTAGCGGCGGGCGGCCCGGTAGAGCGTGTCGACCAGCGGCAGCACGTCGCGGATGAAACGTGCCGTCCTCTGATCGTCGATCGTCGTGCCCACACGGGCAGACTGGCACCTCAACCGGAGTTGAGGTCAAGTCATTTTCCCGGAGCCGCGAAGCCCCACGGCAACTCGAGCCGATGGGCCGCCAGCAGATCGCCGTCGGCGAGCAGCTCGCCGATCGGGCCGTCGGCCACCACCAGTCCGGCGTCGACGATGACCGCGCGTTCGCACAGCTGGGCGGCGTAGGGCAGATCGTGCGTGACGACGATGGTGGTGGCGTCGACCGCCCGCAGGGTTTCGGCGAGTTCTCGGCGTGCGACCGGGTCGAGGTTGGCCGAGGGTTCGTCGAGCACGAGGATCTCCGGCTCGCACGCCAGCACCGTGGCCAGGGCTGCCCGCCTGCGCTGTCCGGCCGACAGGTGGGTGGGGCTGCGGTCGGCCTCGTCGGTGAGTGACACAGTGGCCAGCGCGCGCCGGACGCGGGCGCGGAGTTCGTCGCCGCGGACCCCGAAATTGGCGGGCCCGAACGCCACGTCCTGGGCGACCGTCGGCATGAACAGCTGGTCGTCGGGGTCCTGGAAGACCAGGCCGACACGTCTGCGGATGTCGCCCAGCGTCGTGCGGTGGACCGGGGTTCCGCCGATGTGCACGCTGCCCTCGGTCGCCCGGAGCACACCGTTGAGGTGCAGCATCAGCGTCGTCTTGCCGGCGCCGTTGGGGCCGAGCACCGCGACGCGTTCGCCCGCGCCGATGGTGAGATCCACGCCGGCGAGCGCGACGTGGCCGTCGGGGTAGACGTGCCGCAACCCGTCGACGCGCACGGCAGGCGCCCGGTCCGGCACGGTCACGGCAGCACCCAGGCCGCCACGGCGACGGCGGCCGCGGCGGCGGCGGGCAGCAGCGCGACCGCCCACTGCGACCGCCGGGCCCGCGGCCGGGCCCCGATTGCGGCCAGATCCGGTGCGTGACCGTCGAATCCGCGCGACAGCATGGCGAGGTGGACCCGTTCCCCGCGTTCGTAGGAGCGCAGGAACAGTGCGCCGATTCCCTTGGCGACGGCGCCCGCCTGGTGCAGTGCCCGCGGCGAGTCGCCGCGGGAGATCCGCGCGACCCGCATGCGCGCGGCCTCGGCGGTCAGCACGTCGATGTAGCGGATCATCAGCACGAGCACCGACGTCATCACGGCGGGCATCTTCAGCCGGCCCAGAGCGGCGGGCAGTTCGGCGGCCGGTGTGGTGGCGGCGACGGTCAGCGCCGCCGCGACGCCGAGGGTGCCCTTGGCGACGATCCCCCACGCCGCCTGCAGGCCGGTGACCGACAGTGACAGCCCGGCGACGTCGGTGCGCTCACCTCCCTCGGCGAACGGCAGCAGGACCGCGAGGACCACGAACGGCACCTCGATGAGCATGCGCGGCAGCGCCCAGCGAAACGGGATGCGGGCGGCCCACCATGTCGCGGCGACGATCGCACCGTAGAGCGGGTACGGCCAGAGCAGGTCCCGTGGAGTGGCCACGACGGCGAGCACGAACGCGACCAGGCAGACGATCTTCGTCTCGGCCGCGACGCGGTGCACGGCGGTGTCGCCGTGCCGGTAGAGCGGATGCACGCCGGCACCCACGGTCATCTCCGGTTGCGACGGCCGCGGGCGACGAGCCAGAACAGCGCCGAGCCGAGGCCGGCCGTCACCAGCACACCCACCACGCCGGCCACACCGTTGGTGCCGGACCGGCCGCCCACCGCATAGTCGGCCAGGGGCGAACCGGCCAGCGCGTGGTCGTCGGCGTGCTGGGCGATGCACCGCCCGGTCAGCGATTCACCCTCGGCGGTCTCGACGACCTCGCATCCGCGCAGTGTGGTGGCATCGAGTCCGTCGGGGCTGGCGCTGGCGACGTAGGACAGACCGCCGGCGATGAGCAGGGTCGCGGCGGCGAAGACGATCCAGAAGCGCCTGCTCATACCGGCACCTCAGTGCGGGTGGAGCGCATCAGGTACACCAGGTCGGGGCGGGCCCGGGCGACGGCCATGACGGTAACGGCGGTGATGACGCCCTCCCCCACCCCGATCAGCGCGTGCGTGCCGCCCATGTAGGCCAGCACGGCGCCCAGCGACACCGGTGCCGCACCGCCCATGGCGTACTCCAGCACGAATCCCATTGCGGCGCAGATCGTTCCGATCAACGCGGCGATGAACGCGATGACCCCCAGGGCGGGCACCGGCACGTCCCCGCGCCTGCGGGCGAGCGCGTAGAGGACGGCCGCGGTGCCGTAGCCCGCGGCGACTCCGATCACCGCCATGTTGGTGATGTTGGTGCCGAGTGCGGTGACACCGCCGTCGGCGAACAGCAGTGACTGCACCGTGAGCACCAGCGCGATGCACAGCGCACCGGTGTAGGGGCCGACCAGGATCGCCGCCAACGCCCCGCCGAGCAGATGTCCGCTGACGCCGGGCAGGATCGGGAAGTTGACCATCTGCACGGCGAAGACAAACGCCGCGACCAGACCGGCCAGCGGGACCGCCCGGTCATCGAGTTCGGTCCTGGCGCGTACGACGCAGAACCCGAGGGCCGCAACGGCGATGACACCGAACAGCAGCGACGTGGGCGCGTTGACGATGCCGTCGCTCATGTGCATGGCGACGTGGTCGACGGTCACGGACCGAGCCTAGGGCGGCACCTGACATCTGTCCAGATGAACAGATGTTCATGCCTCAGCCGTGCCGGGCGCCGATCCAGTGCAGCAGGTCGTGGACGATCTCGTCGTCGAGCCGGTAGCTGGCGACCCGGCCGACGCGGGTCGAACTCACCCATCCCTGCTGGCGCAGCACCCGCAGGGCCTGGGAGACCGCGTTCTCCGAACGGCCGAGCGCCGCGGCCAGATCGCTGACACAGATTCCGGGCGCACGGTGCAGGCTGAGCAGGATCTCCAGCCGGTGCGGGTCCGACAGCAGGTCGAAGCGCTGCGTCCAGCCGCCGGTGTCGACGTCGGCCAGCGCCGAGGCCGCGCGCTCGACCTGTCTGAGATCACCGGGTTGTTCCACTGGGGACAATCTAAACGAGGAACGCCGGCTGGCGGTGGCGCACCACTAGTCGAGGAACCCGTGCAGCAGCGCGGCCGAGCCCGCCACGTGCGCGCGCATCGCCGACTCCGCCGCATCGGCGTCGCCGGCCAGGATGGCGATGACGATCTCGTTGTGCTGTTCGTCGGAGTGGGCGATGTTGCGTGTCAGCAAAGGGATCTGGTCGAGCAGCGCGTTGAGCCGCATCCGGTTCTCGGCGACCAGCGGCATGAGCGACGGCGACCCGGCGGCTTCGGCGATCGCCAGGTGCAGCCGGGAGTCGAGCCGTCGGTAGTCGTCGGGTGCGGCGTCGCGGACATCGGCGAGCCGGGTCCACAACTCCTCGCGCTGCGGTGCGGTGAGCGTGCGGCCGGCCGCCATCCGGGCGGCGCCGACCTCGAGGATCTCGCGCAGCCGCAGCGCATCGTCGATCTCCTCGCGGTTCAGCCCGCGGCCGTCACGGGTGTGCCGCGGCAGTTCGTCGGCGAGGAAGGTGCCGCCGTACCGGCCGCGGCGCGACACCAGGTACCCGGCGTCGGCCAGCGATTTGATGGCCTCACGCACCGTGTCCCGGCTGACCCCGAGACGTACGGCGAGTTCCCGTTCCGGCGGCAGGGATTCCCCGGGGGCGAGAACGCCGAGCCGGATCGTCTCCAGCAACCGGCCGACGGTGTCCTCGAAGGCGTTGCCCAGCCGCACCGGGCGCAACAGAACCTCAGCCGCCGGCTCCGCGGCGAGGCGGTCGCCGGCGGGCTGAGGTTCCGGTACGGAGGTCATGCGCGAAGGTGATTACAGCGGCGTGACGTAGTGCCCGGTGATGCCGCCGTCGACCAGGAATGTCGAGCCCGTGATGAACGACGCGTCATCGCTGGCCAGGAACGTCACCGCCGCAGCCAGTTCCTCCGGTTCGGCGAACCGCCCCATCGGCACGTGCACCAGCCGGCGCGCGGCCCGCTCCGGATCCTTGGCGAACAGTTCCTGCAACAGCGGGGTGTTCACCGGTCCGGGGCACAGGGCGTTGACCCGGATCCCCTGCCGCGCGTACTGGATCCCCAGTTCCCGCGACATCGCCAGCACGCCGCCCTTGGAGGCGGTGTAGGAGATCTGTGAGGTGGCCGAGCCGTTCACCGCGACGAACGACGCGGTGTTGACGATCGACCCCTTCTGCGCGGGAACCATGTGGCGCAGCGCAGCCTTGCAGCAAAAGAAGACCGACTTGAGGTTGATGTCCTGCACGCGGTCCCACGCGTCGATGCCGGTCACCTCGATCAGGTCGTCCTCGGGCGGGCTGATGCCTGCGTTGTTGAAGGCGATGTCGACCGAACCGTAGGTGTCGGCGGCGGTGTCGAACAGGGCGTCGACGGCGGCCTGATCCGAGACGTCGACCGGGACGAACGTGCCGTTCAGGTCATCGGCGACGGATTTGCCGGTGGCCGGGTCGATGTCGCCGATGACGATGGTGGCGCCCTCGGCCTTCATCCGCTTCGCGGTGGCCAGGCCGATGCCGCTGGCGCCGCCGGTGATGACGGCGACCTTGCCGGCGAGCCGCTGGGTCAGGTCCACGCGGGACGGGGTCATGAATTCTCTCCGTTCGATTCTGCGACAGCGATGAACACGTTCTTGGTTTCGGTGAAGGACAGCGGGGCGTCGGGTCCGAGTTCGCGGCCGAGTCCCGATTGCTTGAAGCCGCCGAACGGGGTGTTGTACCGGACGGAGGAGTGCGAATTGACCGACAGGTTGCCGGCTTCCACCGCCCGGGAGACCCGCAGCGCCCGCGACAGGTTGTCGGTCCAGATGGATCCGGACAGGCCGTACGGGGTGTCGTTGGCGATGGCGATCGCATCGGCCTCGTCGTCGAACGGCAGCACGGTCACCACCGGGCCGAAGATCTCCTCGGTGACGGCACGGTCGGTGCGCTGCGGGGTGAGCACCGTCGGCGCGAACCAGTAGCCGCGCCCCTCGGGAGCCTTGCCGCGGAAGGCGACCGGCGCGTCGTCGGGAACGAACGACGCCACTTTCTCCCAGTGCGCCTTGCTGACCAGCGGACCCATCTCGGTGTCCCGCGAGGCCGGGTCGCCGACCGTCACACCTTTGACCGCCGGCTCGAGCAGCTCCATGAAACGGTCGTAGACGTTGCGCTGCACCAGGATCCGGCTGCGGGCACAGCAGTCCTGCCCGGCGTTGTCGAAGACCCCGTAGGGCGCGGTGGCGGCGGCCTTCTCCAGGTCGCAGTCGTCGAAGACGATGTTGGCGCTCTTGCCGCCGAGTTCGAGGGTGACGCGTTTGACCTGGGCGGCCGCCCCGGCCATCACCCGGGTGCCGGTCGCGGTGGAGCCGGTGAACACGACCTTGCGCACGTCGGGGTGGGTGACGAACCGCTCGCCGACCACCGACCCACGACCGGGCAGCACACAGAGCAGACCCTCGGGCAGACCCGCCTCGACCGCGAGCTCACCGAGCCGGATCGACGTCAACGGCGTCCACTCGGCCGGTTTGAGCAGCACCGCGTTGCCCGCGGCCAGCGCCGGGGCGAAACCCCACGCGGCGATCGTCATCGGGAAGTTCCACGGAGTGATCACACCGACCACGCCCAGCGGCTCGTTGAAGGTGACGTCCAGGCCGCCGGCCACCGGAATCTGCTTCCCGCACAGCCGCTCCGGCGCGGCCGCGTAGTACTGCAGCACGTCGCGCACGTGCCCGGCCTCCCACTCGGCGCTGCCGATGGGATGCCCGGAGTTGGCGACCTCCAGCGCGGCCAGCTCGTCGATGTGCGCGTCGACCACCGCGGCGAACGAGCGCAGCGCGGCCGCGCGTTCGGCGGGCGCCAGCCGCGCCCAGGTCCGCTGCGCGGACGTGGCCCGCGCCACCGCATCGTCGACGCCTTCGACGTCGACGAGCTCGACGGACTCCAGCACCTCCTCGGTCGCCGGGTTGATCACCTCACAGGAGGTCACGTTCGTACCCTTTCCATCGCATAGTGGTTCGCGGCCGCCACCACCGCGGCGAACAACCGCAGATCGTCGAGCCGCTCTTCGGGATGCCACTGGACGCCCACCACCCACTGGTCGGGATGCGTCCGGCGGTCCAGCTCGACCGCCTCGACCACCCCGTCGTCGTCGCGCGCGCTGACGACCAGGCCCTGGCCGAGGCGGTCGATCGCCTGGTGGTGGTAGCACTGGGCGTCCGACGACTCGCCGATCAGGTCGGCCAGCCGGGTGCCCGGCTCGGTCCAGACCGCCGAGGTGCCGAACACCGCGTTGCCCTTCTGGTGGTGGGTGTGGCCGATCACGTCGGGCAGGTGCTGGAACAGCGTGCCGCCCAGCGCCACGTTGAGCACCTGTGCGCCGCGGCAGATCCCCAGCACCGGGACGCCGCGCCGCAGTGCCTCGTCGAGCAGCGCGAACTCCCACGCGTCGCGGATCCGGTCTGGTTCGTCGGTGGTGGGGTGGGGCTCCTGGCCGTACCGGGCGGGGTCGACGTCCTTGCCGCCGGTGATGATCAAACCGTCCAGGCCGTCGAGCACCCGCGCGGCGGCGCCGGAGTCGACCGGTTGCGGCGGCAGCAGCACCGCGACGCCGCCGGCGAGGTTGACCCCCTGGAAGTAGATGGCGGGCAGGAAACTCGCGTGGACGTCCCACACACCGGTCTGCGCCTGCTGCAGGTAGGTGGTCATGCCCAGCACCGGGCGGCGAGTCCCGTCAGAGTCGTTCAAAACCCCGCACCCTTTCCCAGTCGGTGACCGCGGCGTTGAACGCGTTGAGCTCCACGCGCGCATAGTTGAGGTAGTGCTCCACGACGTCGTCACCGAAGGCGGCCCGGGCCACCTCGGAGCGCTCGAACAGCTCGGCCGCTTCGGCCAGGGTCGTCGGAAGGCGTTCGGCGCCACTGGTGTAGGCGTTCCCCGTGACGGGCTCGGGCAGTTCGAGCTCGTTCTCGATGCCGTGGAGACCGCCGGCGATCAGCGCCGACACCGCGAGGTACTGGTTGACGTCACCGCCGGGCGCGCGGTTCTCCATGCGCATCGCGGCGCCGTGACCGACGACACGCAGTGCGCAGGTCCGGTTGTCGAATCCCCACGCGATCGCGGTGGGAGCAAAGCTCCCTTCGGCGAAACGCTTGTAGGAGTTGATGTTCGGCGCGTAACACAGGGACAGCTCACGCATCGTGGCGAGCTGGCCGGCGATGAAGCTGCGGAACATCGGCGACATCCCGTCCTCGGCGTCGTCGTCGGCGAACACGGCGCTGCCGTCCTCACCGCGCAGCGAGATGTGGATGTGGCAGCTGTTTCCCTCGCGCTCATCGAATTTCGCCATGAAAGTCAGGCTCTTGCCGTGCTGGTCGGCGATCTCCTTGGCGCCGTTCTTGTAGATGGTGTGGTTGTCGCAGGTGGTCCGCGCGTGGTCGTAGCGGAAGCCGATCTCCTGCTGGCCGAGGTTGCACTCCCCCTTGACGCCTTCGCAGTACATGCCTGCGCCCTCCATGCCCAGCCGGATGTCGCGCAGCAGCGGCTCCATCCGGGTCGACGCCAGCATCGCGTAGTCGATGTTGTAGTCGGTGGCCGGAGTCAGGTCCTTGTACCCCGCGGCCCACGCCGCCCGGAAGGAGTCGTCGAACACCATGAACTCGAGTTCGGTGGCGGCGTAGGGCACCAGACCCCGGTCCGCCAGCCGGTCGATCTGACGGTTGAGGATGCTGCGCGGCGCCTGGGCGACCGGCCGGCCGTCGGTCCACGACAGGTCGGCCATGACCAGCGCGGTGCCCGGCAGCCACGGGATCAGCCGCAGCGTGTCGAAGTCCGGTGTCATCACCATGTCGCCGTAGCCGGTCTCCCAGCTGGAGACGGTGTAACCACCGACGGTGTTGTTCTCCACGTCGACGGCCAGCAGGTAATTGCAGCACTCCGCCCCGTGGGCCGCGACGTCGTCGACGAACAGCCGCGCCGACACCCGCTTGCCGGTCAGCCTGCCCTGCATGTCGGTGAACGCGACGATGACGGTGTCTATCTCGTGCGCGGACACCCGTTGCTCAAGCTCGGATTGCGACAGCATCCCTGGGTTGGGGCTCATTGCTGACCTTCCTCGAAAACAGTGACCTGACGACGAACGTGGGTGCGGTCAACCATTGGCGAGGGTGACCCGCTGGTGAATCCCGGCCACCCTACCGTCCAAAGGTCGGGCAGCCGACCTTTGACACCTTATTGGCCGAAACCGCGCAGCGCGAGACCGGCGCGCCGGGAACTCCCGGCTCTCCGAGACCCCGGAGTGTGAAGTAGGCCATGTCGAGCGCATATTGCGCCGACACCTGGGTACGTATCTGCGGTGTCCATCAAGCGAAATTGCGACCACTCGGTTGACGCAGCCGCAAAGCACTCCGAGCCTGGTCGCGGTAGGGTCTAAGCGATGTGTGGAGCCACCGGCGAGGTTCGCCTCGACGGCCGAACGCCTGACATAGCCGCCGTCTCGGCGATGGCCGAGACGTTGTCGCGACGCGGCCCGGACGGCGCCGGCGCCTGGTCACAGGGCAGGGTCGCACTCGGCCATCGCCGCCTCAAGATCATCGACCTGTCCGAAGCCGGCGCTCAGCCGATGGTCGACGCCGACCTCGGGCTGGCCATCGCGTGGAACGGCTGCATCTACAATTACCAGCAGCTTCGCGACGAGCTCGCCGGGCACGGGTACCGCTTCTTCTCGACCAGCGACACCGAGGTGTTGCTCAAGGCCTACCACCACTGGGGCGACCGGTTCGTCGACCGGCTGTACGGGATGTTCGCGTTCGCGATCGTCGAACGCGACAGCGGCCGGGTGCTGCTGGGCCGCGACCGGCTGGGCATCAAACCGCTCTACATCTCCGAGGACGCGCACCGCATCCGGTTCGCCTCCTCACTGCCCGCGCTGGTCGCCGGTGGCGGCGTCGACACCCGCATCGACCCGGTGGCGCTGCACCACTACCTGTCGTTCCACTCCGTGGTCCCGGCGCCGCTGACCATCCTGCGCGGGGTGCGCAAGGTTCCACCCGCCTCGCTGATCGCCATCGAACCCGACGGCAGGCGCACCACCACGACGTACTGGACCCCGGACTTCACCCGGCGCGCCGACCGCGCCGACTGGTCGGAGCGCGACTGGGAGGATGCGGTGCTGTCCGCGCTGCGGCGCGCGGTCGAGCGGCGCCTGGTCTCCGACGTGCCGGTGGGCTGCCTGCTGTCCGGCGGCGTCGACTCCAGCCTGATCGTCGGCCTACTCGCCGAAGCGGGCCAGACCGGGCTGCAGACGTTCTCGATCGGTTTCGAATCGGTCAACGGCGTGGCGGGCGACGAGTTCACGTACTCCGACATCGTCGCGCAGCGCTTCGGCACCGATCACCACCAGATCCGGATCGACACCGCGCGCATGCTCCCCGCGCTCGACGGTGCCGTCGCGGCCATGAGCGAGCCGATGGTCAGCCACGACTGTGTGGCGTTCTATCTGCTGAGCGAGGAAGTCGCCAAGTACGTGAAGGTGGTGCAGTCGGGGCAGGGCGCCGACGAGGTGTTCGCCGGCTACCACTGGTACCCGCCGATGGCCGAACCCGGCGCCGCGTCGGTGGAGGGTGCGGTGGCCAGCTACCGGGCGGCGTTCTTCGACCGCGACCCCGACGCCGTCAACGCGCTCATCACTCCCCCGTACTTCACCGAGGGCGACCCCAGCGGGCGCTTCGTCACCGAACACTTCGCGCGGGAAGGCGCGCAGACCGGCGTCGACCGGGCGCTGCGCCTGGACACCACCGTCATGCTGGTCGACGACCCGGTCAAACGCGTCGACAACATGACGATGGCCTGGGGGCTGGAGGGACGGGTTCCGTTCCTCGACCACGAACTGGTCGAACTGGCCGCGACCTGCCCGCCGGAGCTCAAGACCGCACAGGGCGGCAAGGGCGTCCTCAAAGAGGCGGCCCGGCGCGTCATCCCGGCCGAGGTCATCGACCGCCCGAAGGGGTACTTCCCGGTGCCCGCCCTCACCCATCTCGAAGGGCCCTACCTCGACCTCGTCCGGGACGCGCTGTACGCGCCTGCGGCCAAGGAACGCGACCTGTTCCGGCCCGACGCGGTCGACCGGCTGCTGGCCGACCCGAACGGCCGGCTCACCCCGCTGCGCGGCAACGAGCTGTGGCAGATCGGGCTGCTGGAACTGTGGTTGCAGCGCAACGGCATCACGGGGCCGGCGGCATGACCGACCTCGGGTCGCATCTCGACCCCGACAGCGACCACACCGAGGCCATCACGCTCGGGCTGCACGACGCGTCGCCGCAGCACCTGGTGGACGCGATGGCCGACGACGTCGTTCTCGAACTGGGTTGGGGCCGTCTGATCTTCGGTCAGACGTTCGCCGATCCGGAGAAGCTGGCCCAGGTACTGCAGCACGAGGGTCCCGGCCGCCGCGACATCTGCATCTACGCGCGCGAATCGCATGTGCTGGTGGCGCGCTCCCCCTCGGAGCTCTTCATCGACCCCAGCCACACGTACCGGTTGCGCTTCCCCGAGCACGAGGACTCCGACCACGGCAAACCCCTGGGATTCACGGTGCGGTCGCTGCGCGACCCCGCCGACGCCGATTCGATGAACCGGGTGTACGTGCAGTGCGGCATGGTGCCGGCGCCGACCGACGTCATCTGGGACAACCACGAGAACGCCGACGCCGTCGAATACCTGGTGGCCGTCCGCGACGACGACGGCAGCGTGGTCGGCACCGTCACGGGTGTGGACCACAAACGACTGTTCAACGATCCTGAGGACGGATCGAGCCTGTGGACGCTGGCGGTCGACCCCACGTCGAGCCTGCCCGGCGTGGGTGCCGCACTGACCCGTGCGCTGGCGCGGCTGTTCCGCCAGCGCGGGCTGTCGTACATGGATCTGTCGGTGGCACACGACAACACCGCGGCGATCGCGCTGTACGAGAAGCTCGGTTTCCAGCGGGTGCCGGTGCTGGCGGTCAAGCGCAAGAACGCGATCAACGAACCGTTGTTCACCCATTCCCCGGAGACCATCGACGACCTCAACCCGTATGCGCGCATCATCGCCGACGAGGCGATCCGCCGCGGCATCTGGGTGGAGGTGCTCGACGCGGGCGCCGGAGAGATGCGGCTGAGCCACGGCGGACGCAGCGTCATCACCCGGGAATCGCTGTCGGAGTTCACCTCAGCGGTGGCGATGGCGCGGTGCGACGACAAACGCCAGACCCGGCGGATCGTGTCCGAGGCGGGGATCGCCGTCCCCAAGGGCCGCCTCGCGACGTTCGACGAGGAGGACCACAGGTTCCTCGCCGAGGTCGGCGACGTCGTGGTCAAACCGACCCGCGGCGAACAGGGCAAGGGCATCACCGTCGGCGTCGAGAGCCCGGAGGAACTCGACGCCGCTCTGGCGCGCGCCCGCGAGCAGCACCCCGAGGTGCTGATCGAACAGCGCGCGCCGGGCGACGACCTGCGCCTGGTGGTCATCGACGGCAAGGTGGTCGCGGCTGCACTGCGCATGCCCGCCGAGATCCTCGGCACCGGGAAACACACCATCCGGGAGCTCATCGAGACACAGAGCCGCAGGCGGGCGGCGGCCACCGGCGGCGAATCGCGGATCCCGATGGACAAGGTCACCGAGGGCACCGTCAAGGATGCCGGCTGGTCACTGGATGACGTTCTGCCCGAGGGCGAGCGGCTGCGGGTACGCCGCACGGCCAACCTGCACCAGGGCGGCACCATTCACGACGTCACCGCCGAGGTCAACCCGGAGCTGTGCCGGGTCGCGGTGGCCGCCGCGGAGGCGATCGGTATCCCGGTCACCGGGATCGACCTGCTGGTCCCCGACGTCACAGGGGTCGAGTACGTCTTCGTCGAGGCCAACGAGCGGCCCGGGCTGGCGAACCACGAACCACAGCCCACCGCAGCGGCTTTCGTGGACTTCCTGTTCCCGATGCAGCCGGGACTGCCGCAGGCGTGGACTCCGGACGAGAAGCCCGCCTAGGTCACCAGGTGCTGGTGCGCAGCACGATCTCCGCGGCGACCTGTGCCGTGGAGTCGGCGGCGTTGCGCCGGCCCAGCAGGTCGACGAGGCGGTAGTCGCCGTACACGAAGCGCTGGCTGGCCAGTGCGACCGACCGCGACGCGGGTGTGCTGACCAGCGCCGTGGTGTTCATCTCCACCGGCGGGCAGTGCTCGTCACGGACGGAGCCGGCCGGGTCCGGGACGCGCGGATGGCCGCGGTCGATGACGACCAGCCCGATGAATCGGTCGAGCCGGGTGGCGGCCAACTCCCAGGCCAGTTCGCCGCCGTGGCGGTCACCGACCAGCAGCGCCCACCGGACGTCGATCGCGTCGAGGATGCCCACGACGGCCTTGCTCGTGAGCCGGGGGTCGGCTCCGATCACGATGGTCCGCAACGATGCGGTGTGCAGGCGCTGACAGATACCGTCGTACGCGGCGGGCGAAAGTTGGGCCGCACCCAGCAGAACCACCGCTGAGCCCTTCTCCGGGCCTGCCACGTCCACCGGCACGGAGAATCCGTCGACGGTGACCATGGAGGAGAGCATTCGGCCACGCTACCGGCAGAACGGTGCCGACGGGCGGGATTGTCGGTGTTGCGCCGGTCTCAGCCGGCGCCGATGCGCTCGGCCTGCCGGGTGGCGACATCCAGAAACGTCTGTGGGAGGGCACCTTTGGCCGCTATGCCGGGATTGGGTGTGGGGAAGGCGATGCCGAAGACCGCCATCGTGCCGACGTTCTCGAAGCTGAAGTACACACTGTTGTCGACACCGGACAGTGTCATGGTCTGCTGGTACACCAACGCGTCGCGGCGCGGACCCTCGATGCGGGTGGTGGTCATCGGGATCCCCACATCGGTGGGGTCGAAGAACGTCTCGTACTCGGCGCACCGTTCCGCGGTGGCGGCGAGTTGGTCGACGTCGAGCCGCCATGTCAGCACCGTCATCACCGAGCGCGCGCCGTCGTAGGCGGCCACGTATTTCGCCGCGCTGCCGGGTCCGCGCTGCGCGGAGGCCTCGATGACCCGGGTCAGTCCGTCGGAGCAACCCTCGGGTCGCGACAGCATCGGCGGCGGACTGCTCGCCGCGCCGGAGCCGTCGGGATCGTCGATGATCCGGTCGTACTGCACGCCGGGCGGGAAATCCTCGGCGGTGAGCAGTACCCGCTCGAGGCGTGCTCCCGGCCAGGTCGGTGTCCCCGTCACGGTGGTGGCGCATCCGCCGAGCACCGTGGCCACCACAAGGGCGGGAGCCACCGGGGGCCACCTGGTCATCGCCCCAGGTTACCGATGCACAGACGTCCCGGTCAGTTCCTTGCCGACCTGTCCGTCGGCATCCGGGGGCGGGTTCTGCACCCTGGAGCGGGCCGTCGAGCCGTCCTCGTACGTGTCCCCCGGACCCTTGTCCTCCTCACGTTCGGCCAGCGGCGGTTGACCGTAGCCGCGGCGGCGGTGCGGTATCCGCTGGCTGATCGCGGCCACGGTGGCCAGCCACACCACGACCGGCACGAGATCGCACAACCCGGCGCCTCGGGTGAGTGTGTCGAGGCCCCACTGGACAGTTGCTCCCAACGCCGCCGTGACCGCGATGGACAACACCGCCCACCAGCTACGAGCCCACCCCCACAGGGAGACGGCCGTCAGGAGGCCGCTCGCCACACCCGCGACCACGACGTTGAGCGGCCACCTGTCGTGGCCGCCGGATTCCAGGAAGGACTCGGCGAACAGGGGCACCACGACGACGGCGATTCCGGCCGCCACGGTGAGCGCCCAGAACACGATCCGCTTGCGGGTCGACACCGCCGCCCGCGGTTCGACGATGCGCAGTGACCGCTGGTTGAACCAGTGCTGCAACCCGAGAACGACCGCGACTGTCGCCACCGCCGACTCCACCGCCGCGAACGGATCCACCGGAAGAGGGCGGCTCCCCGCCATTGCGAACACGACGGCCAGTCCCGCGGAGACGACGGCCAACGTCCACGAGGCGACCCGCCACCACCGCGTGCTCTGCTCGTCGAGCAGCCTCGTCCAGTGCGCGTCGACGTTCAGGTGCGGGAACTGTGTGTGGATCGATGACAGCGTGCGTCGGAGTCGTCGCCTGCCGTTGCCGATCCGCCAGACGCGGGCGGCGATCGCCAGGCTCATGGCCGCCAGGAGGGCGGCCGTGGCGAGGTGCCAGCCCTGAGTCGCCACGCTGGCACCGAGGGCACCCGCCGCGGCCAGCGCGACGATCAGGGCCATACCGAGCCGCAACGGGTCGGCCACCAGGGGAAGGGCAACGGCGAGAGGGCGCAAGACGATGTTGCCCAGCCGGCTCAACGCACCCCCGACCGAGAAGGGTGAGCTGTTGGCCGGCCAGAGCGCCCGAAACACCAGGGGAACAATGCGCGAAGCCAAGGCGAACCGGTAGCGAGGGCTGATGGCGCTCAGTGTTTCGGCGCCCACCGTCGTGACGAACGGTGGGGTGGCGCCGCGTCGCGCCGTATCGGCGGAGTCGGCGACGATGTCCTTCTGCTGTTCCGCCGATTCCGCGAGGATCTGCTCCTGCAGTGCCCTGGTGGTCTCCTCGATGCGGTGGCGCCGGAGTTCGGCCTCGGTGTTCACCGCGGCCTGTAGCTGCTGGTCGGGATCCCGGGCTGTGTCCGCACCGAAGTCGATCCGATGCGCGAGGATCCGAGCGATACCGGCGGCGGCGTCCATTCGTCCCCAGTGCCAGTCGTTTTCGCGCCAGTGCCAGAGGAAGAAGCCACCGAATCGGCTCAGCGCATTGCCGGCGAGTTTGCCGTCCGCGGTGAGTAGGCCCCTGGAGTCGCTGACGACCTGGACGATCCTGGCCTCCGGCGTCTTCTTGCCGATCCAGGCAGCGAGATGCTTGGCCCGGGCTCCCTTCTCGAGTTCACGGACATCGATCTGCGGGCGCTCGTCGCCGGTGATGCGGTCGAAGCGGATCATGTGTGCGGTGTCCGGAACACCTGTCGACGCGAAGATCTTGGCGATCTGCTCGATGGTGTAGCTGGACAGCGGATACAGGTAGAGGTGCGGATACACCGATTCCGCCCATGATGCCCGCCAGGTCGGAACCGGTGCCTCGGTTGCGGAGGTCGCCGGAGTGTAGAGCCCGTCGACGACGGGCCCCGAGTGCTCGCGGATCTCCGCCAGCATGCTGTCGAGTCCGGCCCGCACCACCGTGACGAGGTTGGCCCCACTCGGATATCGGAACTGGTTGGGCGCGGACAGATGTCGGTAGAGGTCACGGTCGAGTTGCTCGGGGTCCCCGTCGATCGTCGTCAGCAGCGAACCCAGTTCCGGGGTGAGCCGCAGGCCCATCTGCGCCCCGCGGCTTTCCTGCAGACTCGCGATCAGCGGATACCTGTCGCCGGTGCGGGGGTTCTCCGTGCGCAGCGGACGGGCGAGGACCTCGTCGACCGCCCGGTGTCTGGCCTCGGCGAGCACCGTCAACCACCGGTACAGCGCCGCCTTCCAGCATCGCAGCTTGCCCAGCAACTCGCCGCGCCCCTCGTCGTCTCGGAAGCCGCCGGGGAGTTCGGCTTCCGATTCGTCGCCGCCGTCGGCTCTCACACGTGCGTAGCCCACCAGCAGATCCTCGAGCGCCCGCACCCAGGCGATCAGCACCCGGACCCAGTCGAGCATCGCGACCACGTCGGTCGACAGGTGCCACTCGAGGTCCGGGTCGTTGTAGGCCCGGGCGACCTGGTTCTTGATGCGAATCGCGTCCTCCGGCGGCAGCGCGACGTAGTCGACGGCCTCGCGCGGCGGGTAGCACAGCTCCGACCACGGTTCGGTCAGCAGGCTCGCGATACGAGGCGCGTCCATCGCGATGCGGCACTGGACGTACGACTCCTCGCGCACGAGGTCGTCGACGAAGTCGACCGTCTCGGCGATCGGGTCGCCCGCCGATTGGCGCAGGGCGCGCATGATCGCCGCCAACGCCTCGAGCCGGCCGCGGGTCTGCAGCACCCGGTCGTTGTACTCGCGCACCAGTGACAGCTCGTCGCTGGCGGATTCCTGCCGCTGTTTGAGCGTCAGCGAACTGCGGATGACCGGCAGCCAGCTGGCCGCGCTCGACTTCTCCGGAGCGTCGACGACCGACCCGCGGTTCTCCGGCGGCTCCGGGTCGAGGTAGATCAACGAGCGGTCCGACGGCTCGGACGACGACGCCCGCTGGATGGCGCGGATCGCTCGGTCGATCGGGATGTTGTCGAACACCCCGCCGTCGACGACACCGAAGGGTTCGGCGCGACCGGCCGAGTACAGGAAGGCTCGCGCCATGTTGACCGTCACCTGCGCGCTGGTGGCGTAGTCGAAGGGCAGCGGTGCGGACGCTCCAGGAAGGGCGGCGCCGGAGTGCATCGAGAAGATCCGGGCCGGTTCGAAGGCTCCCGGGAAGGAGGACGTCGCCCTGGCTGCGAGCGCCATGCGGTCGAGCGCCATCTGACGGCGCCACATCGCCTGCACTGCCACCGGACGGTCCTCGTCGACGAGCACGGGCTCACCGGCAATCCGGTCGGCAGGCGCGGGGATCGTCGAGAAGGCGCTGTCGAGGGTGCCGCTCGTCTTCGAGAAGGAGAACCGGGCGCGGTTCTGCCGCCCGGGGTGTCGCGGATCGTCGAGCAGCGTGGCCGCCAGTTCGACATTGATCCGTTGTGCCGGCGACGCGCCGTTGGCCAGCAGCGGCCGGGCGTTCCTGCCGGCGCGCACGTCGCTCTCGTGGTGGGCGACCGTCCCGGGGTCGAGGTCACCGGCGATCTCGCCGAGGGCCTCCCGCACCACCGTGAACAGCCGCCCGTCGCCCTGCAGGATCGACTGCACCCGGCCGGATCCGGGCTCGCGCAACAACTCCCAGATTCCGCCGTCTCTTATCCACGTGCGGCGCACGGTGTCGTCCATGACCGTGTCGCACGCCTGGGCGAGACCGAACAACACCGCGTTGAGGCCGCCCGCGCTGGCGCCGGCCAGGATGTCGATCTCGACCCGGTTGAATCTCCTGGTGTCCTCGAGCAGGCCGCGGTAGGTTTTGGCACGGGCTTTGCGGTAGCCGTTCGGATCCGGCCCGATGTCGAGGTTGTTGCACGCCCTGCGGAACAGGTCCAGTTCGGCGACGGCGCCGCCGATCCAGACCGCCAGGCTCACTCCCCCTCGCATCGCCAAAGCGAGTCGCATGGTGCGGTAAGGCGTGTCGTCGGTCACCGGAGTCTCCTCGATCGGTCGGTGGAAGCGATTGTGACGCGGCCGCCGCCCGTTGGCGTGCGTATCGCACTACTCGTCGGACGGAAAGCGCTGTGGTCGTTGCGATGTCAATCGATCGAGTCTCAGAGCCGGTTCATCTCCCGCGCCATCCGTGAGTGCTCGGTGAAGTCATACCGCGACACGACGTGGCGCCGCGGTTCCCGGCGCAGCGCCGCGAACCAGCCGGCGACCGCGAACCGGCGACGCCGCGTGTCACGCGGCGGCGCCAGCAGCGCCATCGTGGAGGCCAGCATCACCTCGCGCTCGGTGACGATCACCTTCCTCGGCGTCTTCGACGTCGGCGTGAGCGGAAGAGCTTGGGTGTAAAGGATGTTCATGGCGTTGCTCCCGTGATGCGAGCCGGCGGATCCGGCTCGGTCACGGGGAACGTAAGGCGCCATCCGAGGAGGGTCGCGAGTAGTGCGGTACTCGATTCCCTAGCGGCGCAGCCCCGTGGTGACGGTGGGTCGGGCGGGCGGGCCCGACTGGAGGAGTCCGAGGACGGCGTCGACGTCGAGATGGGTCTGCAGCAGGTCTGCCATGACGTCCAACTGGGCGTCGCGGCGGGCGGACACGTCGATGTCGTCGGCGACGGTGAAGCCGGACCGGCCGGCCGCGGCGGCGGCGTCGCGCAGCCACGTCCGCCGGAACGCGTCGTTGTCGAACAGGCCGTGCCAGTGGGTGCCGAACACCGCACCGGCGCGCAGCCCGATGCCCGCCCAGTCGTCGGCGCCGGAGCGCACCACCTGCCCGTGGTGGATCTCGTAGCCGTGCAGGGGTGTCGTCCAGTGCCGCAACGTCTTGTCGGGTACGAACGCGATGTCGGCGTCGAGGACTCCGAGGCCCTCCACCCGGCCCGCTCGGGACTCGACAGGGTCGTCGATGTGGCGGCAGAGCATCTGGAAGCCTCCGCAGATGCCCAGCACGGGACGGCCGGCACGCGCGTGGGCGGCGATCGGATCCGCCAGGCCGTTGTCGCGCAGCCACTGCAGA
Organism: Mycolicibacterium litorale; assembly: GCF_014218295.1. Next base: position 2,062,807 of record NZ_AP023287.1, on the reverse strand, counting down.
TCGGCGACGGTGGCCTTGGTGCCGGGCAGCACCACGACGTCGGCATCGGTCACGTCGGCGGGTTCTGTCACCCACCGCACCGTCACGCCGGGCTCGCATGCCAGCGCCTCCACGTCGGTGGAGTTGGAGATTCGCGGCAGTCGCAGCACCGCGACCCGCAGCACCTCGCTGCCGCGCGGCGGAGACGGCCTGCCGACGACCCGGCCCGTCACGACAGACACCGAGTCCTCGGTGTCCATCCACAGTTCCTCGCTGTACGGGACCACCCCGTAGGTGGGCCGCCCCGTGAGCTCACGGAGTTGGTCGAGGCCCGGCGCGAGCAGCGCGGGGTCGCCGCGGAACTTGTTGACCACGAACCCGGCGATCAACGCCTGGTCGTCGGGATGCAACACCGCGACCGTGCCGAACAGGTGGGCCAGCACCCCACCCCGGTCGATGTCGCCGACCACGAGGACCGGCAGGTGGGCGCGGCGGGCCAGCCCCATGTTGGCCAGATCGGTGCCGCGCAGGTTGATCTCGGCCGGTGATCCCGCGCCCTCGCAGAGGACGACGTCGAATTCCGCACGCAGCGAACGCAGTTCGTCGGCGACCACGTCGGCGAGCCGGTCGCGGTGGGTGATGTAGTCCTTGGCGCCGACGGTACCGGTGACGCGCCCGCGCACCACCAGCTGCGAGGTGCGGTCGCTGCCCGGTTTGAGCAGCACCGGGTTGAACCGCACGCTCGGGGCGAGGCCCGCGGCGCGGGCCTGCATCGCCTGGGCACGGCCGATCTCACCGCCCTCGACGGTGACCGCCGAATTGTTGGACATGTTCTGCGCCTTGAACGGGGCGACGCGGACGCCGTTGCGTGCCAGCAGGCGGCAGAGCCCGGCCACCACCATCGATTTCCCGGCGTCCGAGGTGGTGCCGGCGACGAGCAGCGCCCCGTTCATCGCGCCGAACGTGAACTGAGTGCGACTTTCCGGGCGCAAACGCGCAGTGTCACACTCGCGGACGGTCTCACAGCTGGGTGAGGATCTCAGCGCCCGTATCGGTGACGACCAGGGTGTGCTCGAACTGCGCGGTCCACTTGCGGTCCTTGGTGACCACGGTCCAGCCGTCGTCCCAGATCTCGTAGTCGAGTCCGCCGAGGTTGATCATCGGTTCGATGGTGAACGTCATCCCGGGTTCGATGACGGTCTCGACGCTGGGCTGGTCGTAGTGCAGCACGACCAGGCCGTTGTGGAAGGTGGTGCCGATGCCGTGTCCGGTGAAGTCGCGGACCACGTTGTAGCCGAAGCGGTTTGCGTAGGCCTCGATGACCCGGCCGACCACCGACAGCGCCCGGCCGGGTTTGACCGCCTTGATCGCCCGCATGGTCGCCTCGTGGGTGCGCTCGACGAGCAGGCGGTGTTCCTCGGAGACGTTGCCCGCGAGGAACGTGGCGTTGGTGTCGCCGTGCACGCCGTCGATGTAGGCGGTCACGTCGATGTTGACGATGTCCCCGTCCTCGATCACCGTCGAATCGGGGATGCCGTGGCAGATCACCTCGTTCAGCGACGTGCAGCACGACTTGGGAAAGCCCTTGTAGCCCAAGGTCGACGGATACGCGCCGTGGTCGATCATGTACTCGTGGGCGATGCGGTCCAGTTCGTCGGTGGCGACGCCGGGAGCGACGGCCTTTCCGGCCTCGGCCAGTGCGCCTGCGGCGATCCGGCCGGCGACACGCATCTTCTCGATCACCTCAGGGGTCTGCACCCACGGTTCGTCGCCCTCGACGGCGGTCGGCCGCCACGCGTACTCGGGGCGCGCGATCGACTTGGGTACCGGCAACGTGGGAGACAGCTCGCCGGGACGGAGGGCGGTGCGCACAGACATCCATCCAGGATAGCCAGGAGAACGCGACTCTCCTGATGTGAGAATGCTATGTTTCCGACCATGCTCGGCGAGTCGACCCCGATGAAGACCACCCCCGACCACCTGTTGGGACGGCTGGGTATCCACGACCTGCTCGAGACCGACGAACGGCTGGTCCTGGAGATGGCCAACCGGCCCGACCTCGTCAACACCCGCGGCGCCCTGCAGGGCGGGCTGGTCGCCACCCTCATCGACATCGCCGCCGGCCGGCTGGCGGACCGGCACGTCACCGCCGGTCAGAGCGTGACGACGGCGGACATGACCGTGCACTTCCTCGCCCCCGTCATCACCGGTCCGGCCAGGGCGGAGGCGACGATCGTGCGGGCCGGCCGGCGCACCATCGTGACCGCCGTCGACGTCACCGATATCGGGCGCGACCGCCTGGCCGCGCGCGCGACGCTGAGTTTCTCGGTACTCGACCCGCGGTAGTCAGCCGCGCTCGAGGAACCGCGGCCGCCGCAACCAGCCGGTCTGCGGGCCGCGGATGTCGACCGAACCCCACACCACCTTGCCGGTGAGCACCACGTGCGGCCGCCCCTCGGCGGGGACGTCCCTGCGGTGGTCGGTCGCGCTGCCGACGATCACCTCCACGTCGTCGATCGAGGCGCTCGCCCCGTCGGGAAGCCGCAGATCGAGCCCGCCGAACCTCAGGTCGAGTTCGATGACGACCATCGGGCCGGCGAACCGGGCCCGGGTCAGGTCGAGGTCGATCGAACCCATGCGGCGGTGCAGTGCCAGCCGCGTCGGCACGATCCACTCCCCGTGACGTTTGAGCGAACCGAACACGCCGCGCAGTTCCACCCGGTCGGTCGCCGAGGTGACGATCGCGCCGGGCCCCGGCAGGTCGGTGACCAATGCGTCGAGATCCGAACGCAACCGGGCCTGCGACACCAGCGCCGAGCGCTCCTCGAACTCCTCGATGTCGAGCAGACCGAGCGCGACGGCGTTGTGCAGCCGGCGCAACGTGCCGTTGCGGTCGGCGTCCGAGATGCGCATCGGCGCCGGTTCACCGTTGTGGGCCGGGGTCGTCATAGCCCCTCCAGGCTACTCAGGCCAGGTAGTCGGCGGGCAGTCCGTCGAGCATGCCGCGCAACATCCGCACCGCGTACTCCGAGCTGCCGCCACCCACGATGAGCGCGGCGAAGGCGAGGTCGCCGCGGTAGCCGGCGAACCACGAGTGCGAACCACCGGCGAACTCCGCCTCTCCGGTCTTGCCGCGGACGTCACCGGCGCCGGCCAGATCCTTGGCGGTGCCGTTCGTCACCACCAGCCGCATCATCGGCCGCAGCGCCTCGACGACCTTCGGGTCGACGGGTTCGTGCTGGCCGGTGACAACGGTGTCGCGCCCCTCGATCAGGCGCGGCACCGGGGTCTGCCCGGCGGCGACGGTCGCGGCGACGAGCGCCATGCCGAACGGGCTGACCACCACCTTGCCCTGCCCGAAGCCGTCCTCGGTGCGCTCGGCGAGGTTGACGGTGGGCGGCACCGAACCGGACACCGTGGGGATGCCCTCGATCTGGTAATCGGGCCCGATCCCGTACTGGGCGGCCGCGGTGGTCAGGCCGCGCGGTGGCATGCGGCTGGCCAGTTCGGCGAACGTCGTGTTGCACGAGCTGGCGAACGCGCGCGACATCGGCACGGTCCCGAGGTCGAATCCGCCGTAGTTCGGCACGGTGCGATGGCCGATGTCCATGTGCCCCGGGCAGCCGAGAAGGGTGTTCGGGGTGGCCATGTCGCGTTCGATCGCCGCGCCGGCGGTCACGATCTTGAACGTCGACCCCGGCGGGTAGAGGCCCATGGTGGCCAGCGGGCCCTCCGCGTCGGCGGCGGCGTTCTGCGCGACGGCCAGGATCTCACCGGTGGAGGCCTTGATCGCCACGATCATCGCCTGCTTGCCGGTGAAGTTGACCGCGTTCTGGGCGGCGGTCTGGACGGCGCGGTCGAGGCTGATCGTCACCGACGGGGCCGGATCTCCCGGGACCTCGTTGAGAACGTCGACGTCGACCCCGTTCTGGTTGACGGTGACCACCCGCCATCCGGAGCGGCCGTCGAGCTCGTCGGCCACCTCCTTCTTGACCTCGTTGATGATGGCGGTCGCGAACCGCTCGTCGGTGGGCAGCAGATCGGCCTGGGGGGTGATGACTACTCCCGGCCGGGGACCGAGGATCCCCGCCACCCGGTCGTGGTCGGCCTGGTTGAGCATGACCAGGCTCATCGGTTCGGCCATCGAGCTGGCCTGTTCGGCGAGTCGCTGGGCGTCGATCGCGGGGACGAAGGGACGCAACGTGTCGGCGACCACGCGTGCGGTCGCCATCAGCTCGGCGCCTGCGGCCCTGGCGTCGAGCGAGATGTGGTAGCGGTATCCGGGCACCAGCACGTCGGTGCCGCCACGCTCGTTGACCGAGGCGCGCGGTGGCGGGTCGGCGCGCAGTGCGAACGACTGGTTCTCCCCCAGCCGCGGGTGCAGACCCGTTGTCGCCCAACGGACTTCCCAGCGGCCCTCGTCGCGCACCATGTTGAGCTGACCGTCGTAGGTCCAGGTGCGGTCCTTGGGCAGGTGCCAGGTGTAGCGGTAGCTGACGCTGCCGGTGTCCTCGGTGTACTTCGACCCCAGGATCTGCGCGTCGAGGCGGGTGGCCTGCAGTCCGGCCCAGGCGTCGTTGAGCGCCGCGCGCGCATCGGCCGGGCGGTCGGCGAGTTCGGCGGCCGCGGCGGTGTCACCGGTGGCCAGGGCGGCGAAGAACTCCTCCGCGGCGGGTTCGGGACCGTTGGGCTTGGGGGTGCAACCGCTGAGACCGAGGCTGCCCAGGAATGTGGCCACCGTGAGCAGACAGGTGACCCTTGTTGCTGCTGAGGTTTTAGTTGCCATTGAGGCAGATGTTAGGGATGTGGTGACAGGTTTCCGCGGAGGCGCACCGTGACGCCGCTGTGATGCCTCCGTGTTCTCGGCGTCACCGGCTCAATTGTCGCCCAAACGAACAAACCGGCGGATTTGTGCGGGTAGATCCCGCCATTTCGTCGATCTCGGCGGGCCGGCGCGGCAGGCGAGGCCGGCGCGGCAGGCGAGGCCGGCCGCTCAGGCCTCGGCGGCGGGGGCGCGCACCACCAGGGGCACCGCGGGGAAGTAGGCGGCCATCTCCGAGCGGGAAGCCCGCAACGCCGCCGTCCCGTAGCCCCGCTTGCGGTGGTCCGGGTGGATCCAGATGCGCACGTTGACCTCGCCGCCGGAGAGCTCGCCGAACACCATGCCGATCTTGTCGGCGCCGGCGGTCGCGACCAGCCAGACCGCCTCCTCGGCGTCGACCCGGTCGACGGCCGCGCTGATCTCGTCGTCGAGCGCACCGGCCGGCGCACCCGAGCCGTCGCCGGCCGCCCGCACGTCAGCTGTCCGCGCCGCGAACACGTCGCGGTCCTCGTCTGCCGAAAAGGGCCGCAGCACAAGGGGTTCCGGACGGCGCGGCTGGTCGCCCCTGGTGAAGCTGAGCTGGTTGTTGAGGTCGTCGAGTTCCGCGGCGATCCGGCGCCGCCCCACCTTGGTCAACCGGTCGAAGGACAGCCGAAGCACCGCCTCCCCGCCGGTCACCGAGGTGCCCAACAGGTCGGCGAGATTCTCGATGGCCGCGTCGTAGTCCTCGGAGGCGACGATCGCGTCGAGGACTTCGTGGCGACGTTCCAGTGCGCGCATCAGCGCGTCGGCGATCTCCCTGCGGACGACGCGGCGGTCACCGGCTTCGCCGCTTGCAGAGACGTCGTCGTCCGGCTCGGTCATCACGCCAGCGTAGCCGCCGGCCTCAGTCGAGCAGGACGGTGGCGAAGGTGCCGACCTGACGGAAACCGATGCGGGCGTACGTCGCCCGGGCCACGGTGTTGTAGCTGTTGACGTACAGGCTGGCGATCCGGCCACCGCGGACGACGGCGGCGGCCAGCGCCGCGGTGCCCGCCGTGCCGAGTCCGTGGCCGCGCCGGTCCGGGTGCACCCAGACACCCTGGATCTGCCCGACGGCCGGCGACTGCGATCCGACCTCCGCCTTGAACACCACCTCGCCGTGTTCGAACCGCGCCCAGGCACGGCCCGCCGCGATCAGACCGGCGACCCGGCGCCGGTAGCCGCGTCCGCCGTCCCCGGCTCGTGGGTCGATGCCCACCTCACCGATGAACATGTCGATGGTGGCCACCAGGTATGCGTCGAGTTCCTCGATGCGCACGGGACGCACCGCGGGATCGACAGGAATCTGCGGGGCGGTGTCGAGGGCCATCAGCGGCTGGTGGTCGCGCACATCGCGGGCCGGACCCCACGACCGCTCCAGCCGCCGCCACATCGGCATGACCAGCTCGGCACGCCCGACCAGCGACGAGCACCGCCGGGCGCTGCTGGTGGCCTTGTCGGCGAACGCGTACATGTCGGCGGGTTCACCGCGCAGCGGGATGAGGTTCGCACCGGCGTAACACAGCGATTCGGTGGCGCGTCGGCGCGTCCACAGCTCGCCGCCGATCGCGCCGGGATCGACACCGTGGTCGGCCACCCGCGAGGCGACCATGCAACCGCCGACCGGATCGTCGTCGAGCACCCGCCGCACCGCGGCGGCGTCGCGCACCACCGACACTCGTCGGTCGTCGGCGAGGCGGAAGAGCGGCGGAGCCGACATCGATACTGCTTTCTGCTGGACCGAAGCGGTGACACCACTCACCGCGTCGAGATTCAGCTTACGGTCACAACGGGCGAACCGCTCGCACTTCCCTCCGGGCTGTCGCCGCTCTCGGCGGCGATGCGCATGGCTTCTTCGATCAGCGTCTCGACGATCTGCGCCTCCGGCACGGTCTTGATGACCTCACCCTTGACGAAGATCTGGCCCTTGCCGTTACCCGAGGCCACCCCGAGGTCGGCCTCGCGCGCCTCGCCGGGACCGTTGACGACGCACCCCATCACGGCGACCCGCAGCGGCACCTCCAACCCCTCCAGCCCGGCGGACACCTCGTTGGCGAGGGTGTACACGTCGACCTGGGCGCGTCCGCACGACGGACAGGACACGATCTCCAGCGATCGCGGACGCAGGTTGAGCGATTCGAGGATCTGGTTGCCGACCTTGACCTCCTCGGCCGGCGGCGCCGACAGCGACACTCGGATGGTGTCGCCGATGCCCTTGGACAGCAACGCCCCGAAGGCGACCGCGGATTTGATCGTGCCCTGGAACGCGGGTCCGGCCTCGGTCACCCCGAGGTGCAGCGGGTAGTCGCACTGGGCGGCGAGCTGCTCATAGGCGGCGACCATCACGACCGGGTCGTTGTGCTTGACGCTGATCTTGATGTTGCCGAAGCCGTGCTCCTCGAACAGCGAGGCCTCCCACAGCGCCGATTCGACCAGCGCCTCCGGGGTCGCCTTCCCGTACTTCTCCATGAACCGCTTGTCCAGCGATCCGGCGTTGACGCCGATGCGGATCGGGATGCCCGCGTCACCGGCGGCCTTGGCGACCTCCCTGACCCGGCCGTCGAACTCCTTGATGTTGCCGGGGTTGACGCGCACCGCCGCACAGCCCGCGTCGATCGCGGCGAAGATGTACTTCGGCTGGAAGTGGATGTCGGCGATGACCGGGATCTTCGACTTCTTGGCGATGATCGGCAGCGCATCGGCGTCTTCCTGCCGCGGGCACGCGACCCGCACGATGTCGCAGCCCGACGCCGTCAGCTCGGCGATCTGCTGCAGCGTCGAGTTGATGTCGTGGGTCTTGGTCGTGCACATGGACTGGACCGAGACGGGATAGTCACTGCCCACGCCAACGTCGCGCACCATCAGCTGGCGCGTCTTGCGCCGCGGGGCCAGCACCGGCGGGGGCGCAGGCGGCATACCAAGCCCGATGACGGGGCCGGAAGTCATGAGGTCTCCTATTGGAACAACCTGATCGGGTTGACCAGGTCAGCGGTCACGGTCAGCAGCATGTAGCCGACCACCACCACCAACACTACGTAGGTGGCGGGCATGAGCTTGAGATAGTTCACCGGCGCCGCGGCCACCATGCCGCGCGCCGACCGGATCATGTTGCGGATCTTCTCGAACACGGCGATGGCGATGTGCCCGCCGTCGAACGGCAGCAGCGGCACCAGGTTCACCGCGCCGAGCACGAAGTTCAGCTGGGCGAGGAAGAACCAGAACGCCACCCACAACCCGGCGTCGACGGTGTCCCCGCCGATGATGCTGGCGCCGACCACGCTGATGGGGGTCTCCGGATCGCGCTCGCCGCCGCCGATGGACTCGACGAGCGCCCCGACCTTGGTCGGGATCTTCGCCAGCGACTTGCCCAGTTCGACGGCCAGGTCGCCGGTGAACGCGAACGTCGCGGGCACCGCGGACAGCGCGTTGTGGTGGACGGGCCCGAACTGCGCGGCCGCGATGCCGATGGCGCCGACCGTGACGGGCTCGTCGCCCTCTCCGGTGAAGCGCTGGGTCTGGGTGACGTCGACGATCTTGGTGAGCCGCTCACCGTCGCGCTCGATCACCACCGGAGTCGGACCGGACGCCTTCTGCAGCGTCGTGCGCGCCTCGTCGAAGGTGGCGACGTCGGTGTCGCCGACCTTGACGATGACGTCGCCGGCCCGGATGCCGGCCTCGGCCGCCGGCCCTGGGCCGGTGCACTCGCCCAGCTGGTCCTTGCTGATCTGTGATGCCACACAGCCGGTTTCGCCGACGATGGCGGCGGTCGGCGGGTTCAGGTTCGGCAGGCCCCAGATCACCGCGATCGCGTAGATCAGCACCAGGCCGATGATGAAGTTCATCCCCGGTCCGGCGAAGAGCACGGCGACGCGCTTCCACACCTTCTGGCGGTACATCGCATAGGGCCGGTCCTCGGGGGCGAGTTCCTCGACCGACGTCATCCCGGCGATGTCGCAGAACCCGCCGAGCGGCACGGCCTTGACGCCGTACTCGGTGCTGCCGAGCCGGTTGGGCCTGCGGGTCGACCACAGGGTGGGGCCGAACCCGACGAAGTAGCGCCGGACCTTCATGCCGGTCGCCCGTGCGACCCACATGTGGCCGCACTCGTGCAGGGCCACCGACACCAGGATGGCCAGTGCGAAGAGCACGATGCCGAGAGCAAACATCATCTGGTGACTAACCCTTTATCCGGAGGAGTTGCGGCCCGCTCGACGGAGCGCCCTGCGCGATCCCGCGCCCAGCGCTGCGCGTCGAGGACCTCTTCCACGGTAGCGGGTTCGGCGGCCCACTGGTCGGCAGCGCGCAGGACGTCGGCGACGGTCTCGACGATCTCGGGGAACCGGATCCGACCGGCGAGGAATGCGGCGGCCGCCTCCTCGTTGGCGGCGTTGTAGACGGCGGTGAGGCTGCCGCCGCGTGTGCCGGCCTCGCGGGCGAGCCGCACCGCGGGGAACACCTCGTCGTCGAGCGGGAGGAATTCCCAAGTCGATGCAGCGGAGAAGTCGCAGGCCAGCGCCGCACCGGGCACCCGGTCGGGCCAGCCCAGCGCCAGCGCGATGGGCAACTTCATATCGGGCGGACTGGCCTGGGCGAGGGTGGAGCCGTCGGTGAAGGTGGCCATCGAGTGCACGATCGACTGCGGGTGCACCACGACCTCGATGCGGTCGTAGTCGATGCCGAACAGCAGGTGCGTCTCGATGAGCTCGAGACCCTTGTTGACCAGCGTCGCGGAGTTCAGCGTGTTCATCGGTCCCATCGACCAGGTCGGGTGCTTACCGGCCTGTTCGGGGGTCACCGACCACAGGTCGTCGGCCGACCAGCCGAGGAACGGTCCCCCGGACGCGGTGAGTACGAGTTTGGCCACTTCGTCGGCGCTGCCGCCGCGCAGGCACTGCGCCATCGCGGAGTGCTCGGAGTCCACGGGCACGATCTGTCCGGGTGCGGCGGCCTTGAGCACCAGCGGGCCGCCGGCGACCAGTGACTCCTTGTTCGCCAGGGCCAGTCGGGCGCCGGTGGCCAGTGCGGCCAGCGTCGGCTCGAGACCCAGTGCGCCGACGAGCGCGTTGAGCACGACGTCCGCCTCGGTGTCCTCGACCAACCGGGTGACCGCGCCGGGTCCGGTGTAGGTGACGTCGCCGATCTTCTCGGCAGCCGCGGGGTCGGTCACGGCCACCGCGCTCACGCCGGTCTCGGCCTGCTGGCGGGCCAACAGCTCGGGGTTCGCGCCGCCCGCGGCCAACCCGACCACCTCGAAGCGGTCGGGATTGGCGGCGATCACGTCCAGCGCCTGGGTGCCGATCGACCCGGTACTGCCCAGGATCAGCACCCGAAGTCTTGTGCCCACGGGCCCATTGTGCCGCCTCACGCGCCGTCGGCCGTAGCCCCCGCGGGATGTGACGCGAATCTGACAGGTCACCGGCCCGCCCATCCGGAACCGGCCGGGGCACCGAATCTCCCGCGTCAGACATCAAGGCGGCCCGGGGCCGCACGTGAGGAAGGGACAGTGTCGATGAAGCACACACACCGCAGGACCCTGGCCGGCGCCGGGCTTAGCGCGTTGGCGATCTTCGGCGTCGCGGCGTGTTCGAGCGAGGAGGCCGCGAGCACCGCCTCGTCGGCGTCGAGCGCCGCGTCGTCGGCGCTGGAGTCGGCCACCTCGTCGGCACCCACGTCGAGCGCGGCCGCCGACCCCGCGGCCAACCTCGTCGGGCCGGGTTGCGCGGCCTACGCCGAACAGGTCCCCAGCGGACCGGGATCGGTCCCCGGCATGGCGGCCGAACCGGTGACGGTGGCCGCGTCGAACAACCCGATGCTCAAGACGCTGAGTCAGGCGCTGTCGGGACAGCTCAACCCCAACGTCAACCTGGTCGACACGCTCGACGGCGGCGCGTTCACCGTCTTCGCGCCGACCGACGACGCGTTCGCCAAACTCGACCCCGCCACGGTCGAGACGCTGAAGACCGACACGGACCTGCTCACCAGCATCCTGACCTACCACGTGGTCCCCGGACAGGCCGCGCCCGATCAGGTGCCCGGTGACCACAAGACCGTTCAGGGCGCCAACGTCACCGTCACCGGCGAGGGCGAGACCCTGAAGGTCAACGAGGCCGGGCTGGTGTGCGGCGGCGTGCAGACCGCCAACGCCACGGTCTACATGATCGACACCGTCTTGATGCCACCCGCGAACTGACCCCCCTCCGAAACCCATCACAAAGGAGTGAGAACCCATGAACCGCAACAGCAATCGTGTACTGACGGCAAGTCTCGCGGCCGTCGCGGCCGCAGGGCTGTCGTTGGGGGCCGCCGCCACCGTACAGGCTCAGCCGGCCGCCGGCCTGGTGGGCCCCGGATGCGCCGCCTACGCCCAGCAGGTGCCGACCGGACCCGGTTCGGTGGCCGGCATGGCGATGGATCCCGTCGTGACCGCCGCGTCCAACAACCCGATGCTGACCACCCTGACGAAAGCCGTGTCGGGGCAGCTCAATCCACAGGTGAACCTGGTCGACACGCTCAACGGCGGACAGTTCACAGTGTTCGCGCCCACCGATGAGGCCTTCGCGAAGATCGACCCGGCCACGATCGAGCGGCTCAAGACCGACGCGCCGTTGCTGACCGGCATTCTGACCTACCACGTGGTGCCCGGTCAGGCCGCCCCGGACGCGGTGGTCGGCACGCACAGAACGGTGCAGGGTGCCGACGTCACCGTCACCGGGCACGGTGCGGATCTCACCGTCAACGACGCCTCGGTGGTGTGCGGCGGCGTCGAGACGGCCAACGCCACGGTGTACCTGATCGACACGGTGCTGATGCCGCCGGCGAACTGACCGGCAAGCGGTGGGCGGCCCGGTCGTCGCGACCGGGCCGCTCAGCCCGCCGGTGGGAAGCGGTCGATCCAGTGGCGGGCGATGTCGACCCGCCGGGTGATCCACACCCTGTCGTGCGACTGCACGTGGTCGAGGAAGCGCTCCAGCGCCGCCGTGCGGGCGGGGCGGCCGGCGAGCCGGCAGTGCAGACCGATGGACAGCATCTTCGGGCTGCCTGCCTCCCCTTCGGCGTAGAGCACGTCGAAGGCGTCGCGCAGATGGGTGAAGAACTCTGTGCCACTGGGGAATCCGCCCGCGATGGCGAACCGCATGTCGTTGGTGTCCAGCGTGTACGGCACCACCAGGTGATCGTGTCCGTCGACCGCGGTCCAGTACGGCAGATCGTCGGCGTAGGAGTCGGAGTCGTAGAGGAAGCCGCCGTGCTCCACGACGAGTCTGCGTGTCTGCGGAGAGTCGCGACCGGTGTACCAGCCCAGCGGCGCGCTGCCGGTCAGCTCGGTCAACAGCGCGACGGCCTCGGCCATGTGGGCCCGCTCGACGTCCGGTTCGACGAGCTGATAGCTGATCCACCGCAGCCCGTGACAGGCGATCTCGTCACCACGTTCGGTGAACGCCGCGACCGCCTCGGGATTGCGCGCCAGCGCGAGCGCCACCCCGAACACGGTGAGCGGCAACCCGCGACGTTCGAAGACGCGCAGCACCCGCCACAGACCCGCCCGTGAGCCGTACTCGTAGAGCGATTCCATGCTCATGTGCCGGTTCGGGAACGCCTGCGCCCCGATGATCTCGGAGAGGAACGTCTCGGACGCCGGATCCCCGTGCAGCACCGAGTTCTCCGCGCCCTCTTCGTAGTTGAGCACGAACTGCACGGCGATGCGCGCGTCGCCGGGCCAGCCGGGATCTGGTGGGCAGGCTCCGTAGCCGACCATGTCACGCGGATAGTCCGCGGCGCTGCCACTCATGGGCCGATTCTGGCAGGCGGTGGGCCGGTGCGCCGGAGGCGGCAGTGGTCACGATTCCGTCATCCGCACCGGGTTTCCCGCGTCGGGCATGGGGGCAGCAACACCTCATGCCCACGGTGCTGTGGTTCCGCCGCGATCTGCGGCTGCGCGATCTGCCGGCGCTGCTCGATGCGGCACAGGGCGACGGCGAGGTGCTCGCCTGCTACGTCCTCGACCCGCGACTGCACAGGTCGTCGGGGCCGCGGCGGTTGCGGTATCTGCACGATGCGCTGCGGGACCTGCGCGACCAGCTCGACGGCAGGCTACTGGTGACGCACGGCCGCCCCGAAGAGCGGATCCCGACCGTGGCGAAGCGGGTCGACGCCTCCGCCGTGCACGTGTCCGACGATTTCACGCCCTTCGGCCGGCGCCGCGACGACGCCGTCCGCCGTGCGCTGGGCGACATCCCGCTCGAGGCGTCCGGTTCCCCGTATCTGGTGTCGCCGGGCCGGATCACGAAGGCCGACGGAACGCCCTACAAGGTGTTCAGCCCGTTCTTCAACGCGTGGCGCAGACACGGTTGGCGCGCGCCCGCGCCGACCGGTGCGGCGACGGCGCGGTGGATCGACCCGGAACAGATGGCCGGCGAGCTGCGCGGCGACATCCCCGACGACGACGTCGCCTTGGACATCCCGTCGGGTGAGCGGGCGGCGCTGCAGCAGTGGACGACCTTCGTCGCCGACGGCCTCGAGGGGTACGCCGACGACCGCAACCGCCCCGATCTCGACGTCACCAGCCGGATGTCGGCACATCTGAAGTTCGGCTCGATCCATCCGCGCACGATGGCCGGCGATCTCGGGCGCGGCACGGGTGCGCAGGCCTATCTGCGTGAACTGGCGTTCCGCGACTTCTATGCCGCGGTGCTCCACGAGTGGCCGCACAGCCTGTGGTGGAACTGGAACACCGGTTTCGACGCGATCAGGGTCGACGAGGGCGCGGCGGCCGAGAAGCTGTTCGACGCGTGGAAGGAGGGCCGCACCGGCTTCCCGATCGTCGACGCCGGGATGCGCCAACTCGCCGAGACCGGCTGGATGCACAATCGGGTCCGGATGATCGTGGCGTCGTTTCTGGTCAAGGACCTGCACCTGCCGTGGCAGTGGGGGGCGCGCTGGTTCCTGGAGCAGCTGGTCGACGGCGACATGGCCAACAACCAGCACGGTTGGCAGTGGACGGCGGGATGCGGCACCGATGCCGCGCCCTTCTTCCGGGTGTTCAACCCTTCGACGCAGGGCGCCACATTCGATCCGGACGGCACGTACGTGCGGCGCTGGGTGCCCGAGTTGCGGCGGGTGGCCGACGTGCATGCGCTGGGTGCCGATCGCCCCGACGGTTACCCCGCGCCGATCGTCGACCACGCCCTGGAGCGGGCCGAGGCGTTGCGCCGGTATGCCGAGATCGGCTAGGCGCGCCGGTTACGACACACCGTCGTATGTCAGAATGTCGGCAGTTGCGATTCGACCGTGAGGAGCACCCCGTGGCCAACACCGAGGTGGAACGACACACCGGCGTCGACGTCGAGGACGTGCCGTCTGCGCAGTGGGGCTGGAGCAAGGAGAACCCGCGGGTCATCCACATCTCACTGCTGCTGGGCGCCGCCTTCATCCTGGTGATGCTGCGCGGCAACCACGTGGGTCACGTCGAGGACGCGTTCCTGATCGGCTTCGCCGCGATCCTGGTGGCGTGGGTCGCCCGCGACTGGTGGATGCGTCGCCGCGGCTGGACCCGCTAGCTAGCGGCCGCTCGTCACCAGATCCGAGTCGACCGGGCGGTGACCACCGCACACCAGCGACTCGGTGGCGCCGACCGGGGCGTCCGGGCAGCCGGCCGCGGTCAACGCGTGCTTCTTGAAGATCCGCGCGGCCGCGCTGAGCCGGTACCGCACCGGTTCCGGCCGCCCGCCCCACTGTTCAGGCCAGCGTCCGCCCCACAGCACCACCTCGGTGGATCCGTTGGTCAGCGCGCTGCGCACCTCGTCTCGCACGGCCGCCGACGCGGTCAGATCCGCCGACACCGCCAACCCCGCGGCGCGATCGTCGTCCAACGCGATCGCGCCGGGTTCGAGTCGATGCGCCGGTACGCCCAGGATCTGCAGCGGGCGTAGGTCGTCGGCGTCGAGCAGCCAGGCGTTGACCCGCCACCCCGCCATCGCGCGGTCGAACATCCAGCCGCCCGCGAACCGCACCAGATCGGCCGGGTCGGTGGCCAGCACGTCGAGCCGGTACTCCAGTCGGGTCGCCGTCGCGCCGGGGATACGCGAGGTGCGGCCGAGGTCGTCGACCTGAAGGGACTGGCTCACCATGGGCAGCTCCGTTCGCCGTCGGATGATTGCCCCAGCGTGACACTATCGTCGCGATCTGTAAAGTCTCGGTTCGGTCGCTCCGGCGTGCGGTCAGAGGGCGGCGACAGCGAGGGGTAGTGCCGCGGGCACGTCGGTGAGCGGTCCGTCGATCCCCGCGGCCGCGCGGATCCCGGCGAACGAGCGCACCATCGCATCGGTCGCCTCGTGCGGATCCTCGAGGGTCCGGTCGTCGGTGAGCACCGAGATGCTCAACTGGTCGACGTAGCTCCACACGGTGATGTTCATCCCGCTGCCGACCACCAGCGGGCCGACGGAGTAGATCTCGTCGACGGATGCGCCCGCCACCAGCCCCAGTTCGCGTGGGCCCGGAACATTGGAGATGGTCAGGTTCATGATCATGCTGGACTCGCGCCGCTGCGCCTGCCACCGGAACACGGGCGGGACGAGGCGCGGCGGCAGATAGTTCAGCCACGACGCGATGAGGGTGGGACCGAGGAGGTGGTGGTTCTCCTTGGCGATCCGCGTCGCCAGCGACGTCAACCGCACCCTCTCCAGCGGATCGTCGACATGCACGGGCAGCGACGGTGTCATGTACGAGAACTCGTTGCCCGACAGCCGGTCCGGCGAGGTGTTGAAGGCGATCGGCACACCGGCGATGAGCGGTGCGTCGGCGTATCCGTCGTAACGCAGCTGCAGCTCGCGCAGGGCGCCCGCGGCGGTCGCCAGCACGATGTCGTTGAGCGTGACACCGAGGGTGCGGGCGAGGAGTTTGGCGTCGGCGAGCGCGACGGGCGCGGTGGCGAAGCGGCGCGCCGGGCTGACGACATGGTTGAGGAACGTGCGCGGCGGCGCGAAATTGCGCGCCAGATCCGGATGGGCCCCGCGCTCGCGTCCCCTGCGGTACACCTGCGACACCCCCGCCGCGGTGTCACGCAACAGTGCGGGTAGCCGGCCGATCTGCCGGAGGTGGTCGTCGGCCGCCGAGCGCAGCAGCCCCGCCGGGGTGTGTCCGCTGTCGCCGGCCGCGTCGTCCTCGCACGGCGCCGGGCCCTCCGGTGAGATGACCCGAGACATCTGATTGGCCGACGCCACCCCGTCGGCAAGGACGTGGTGCACCTTGTGCACGATCGCGATGCGGTCACCCACCAGGCCCTCGACGACGTACATCTCCCACAGCGGTCTCGACCGGTCGAGCGGGGTGCTCGCGATCCGGCCGATCAGCTCGTCGAGTTCGCGGCGGCCACCCGGTGCGGGCACCTCGACGAAGCGCAGGTGATAGTCGAAGTCGATGGTCGGGTTCTGCACCCACATCGGATGGTGCACCCGGCCGGGGATCTCGACGAGCCGGCGGCGCAACGGCGACAGCGCCAGAAGCCGCGGTGCGGCCACCTTGCGGACGAGGTCGCGGGTGTATCCGCCGGCCACGTCGGAGATGTCGAGTACGCCGACCTTCAGCGTGTGCATGTGGATCTCGGGCGTCTCGCTGTAGAGCATCAGCGCGTCGACGCCGTTGAGTCGCTTCACACGTCCCCCGTCCGTCGTCGTCACCGATGGTGTGCCCCCGACTGGTTCGTCTCACACACTGTGTCACGTCAGCCCGCCGGCCGCCGCCCGGTGCGTACCCGCCCGGCGGCGGGTGACGTGACACCGAAGCGGTAGTTTGTCAACCACGAGCCGGAGCATCGCCCGAGGAGCGCAGGATGACACTCACCGCCGGACGCGGTCCGCTCAGTGCCGACCCCGCCGGGTGGTTCGTCCCACCGCTGCCCGACGGCGCGGTCTATGCCGAACCTCACCGGCGACGGGTGGTGGCGGTGCGCGCGGGCCGCACCGTCCTCGACACCGACGACGTGGTCATGGTGCACCGCCGCGGGCATCCGCTGAGCTACGCCTTCCGCAGCAGCGCCGTCGGGGATCTGCCCGCCACGCCCGCCGCGGAGGCGCCGGGATACGTCTACGTGCCGTGGGATGCGGTGGACACGTGGTTCGAAGAAGGCCGCGAACTGGTCCACTACCCACCGAACCCCTACCACCGCGTGGACTGCCGGCCGGCCGACCGCGCGCTGCGTGTCAGCGTGGGAGGCACCGTGCTGGTCGACACGACGCACACCGTGGTGGTGTTCGAGACCGCGCTGCCACCGGTGCTCTACGTCGATCCGGCCCAGGTCCGGGTGGATGTGCTCCACCCGAGCGCCACCACCAGCTACTGCAACTACAAGGGTTGGGCGACGTACTGGTCGGCGGTCGTCGACGGCGCCGTGGTGGACGACGTCGCCTGGTCGTATGCGCAGCCATTGGCGGAATCAGCTTCTCTCGCAGGCTGTTTCAGCTTCGATCCGGCGCGTGCCGACGTCGTGGCGGAACTGCCGCTCAACTCCCCTTGATGACCAGGGTCCCGAACCGCTCGATCGCCTCCCGCGCGTGGGCGAGGCTGTCGCCGGGGATCGTGACCTGCAGCCACGTCACGCCGAGGCGGTCGAGCGCGGCCACTCCCTCGAGGTAGCGGTCGGCGTCGAAGTCGTCGCTACCGGGATCGCCACCGCCGAGGTTGGTGAACGTGACGTCGACAGCCGCCGGGTCACGGCCCTCGGCCTCGCAGCGGCGGCGCAGATCGTCGATCGCCTCGCCGAGCCGGGCGAACGAGTCGAGGGGCGCGGTGCGCGCCGTCTGCGCGAGCATGGCCGGCGCCGGGAACGGGCACCACCCGTCGCCGAACGTGGCGACTCGGGCGCGGGCGGCGGCGGTGTTGCCGCCGATCCAGATCGGCGGACGCGGCGCGGTGAGCGGCCGGGGATGTGCGGTGATGCCCGTTGCGGTGAAGTGCCTGCCCTCGACCGTGACGTCGTCGGAGGTCCACACCCTGCGGATCACCGACAGCGCCTCGGTGAACAACTCGGCACGCTCGTCGAAGTCGACCCCGAGCGCGGCGAACTCCCGCTTGAGGTAGCCGACGCCGACGGCCAGCGTGAACCGTCCGCCGGACAGAAGGTCGAGCGTCGCACCGGATTTCGCGACGACGAAGGGGTTGCGGTACGGCAGCACCACGATGTTCGGGATCAGGCGCAGGGTGGTCGTGTGAGCGGCGGCGTAGCCCATCGCGACGAACGGGTCGAGCGCGTCGTGGCCGCCGGCGTCGAGCCAGCGCTGGGTGGGCGCCGGGTGATCGGTGAATCCGAGGCCGGCGAAGCCCGCCTGCTCGGCCGCCACCGCCACCGCGGCCACCCCGGCGCCGGTCACGAACTCCGGGTTGTAGGGATGGGTGTGCATGGGATGGGTGATGCTGAAGTGCACTGCGCGCTCCTCGCCTCGGCGGGCGGGCCGCCGCGTCGTTGTGCCGGCCCGGCCATGAGAATACGATTCTCGTCGACGGCGAAGCCTACTTTCGCCGAGGCGGGAGCGACGGTGTCGGATCTGGACGTCGGTGTCTACGTACCTCAGATCGGGTTCACCTACCGGGACATGCTGGACCGAGCCATGCGGTGCGAAGCGCTCGGAATCGGATCGCTGTGGCTCTACGACCACCTGTACGGACCCGGTGCGCCGCAGTACCCGTCGATGGAGGCGTGGACTCTGGCGACGGCGCTGCTGGCGCGGACCGAGCGGCTGCGGGTGGGACACATGGTGCTGTGCAACCAGTTCCGGCATCCGGCCGTGCTGGCCAAGATGGCGACCACGCTCGATCACATCTGTGGCGGCCGCTTCCAGTTCGGCATCGGCAGCGGTTCGATCGAGGACGAACACCGGCGGGCCGGCCTGGATTGGGGTTCGTCCGCCGCACGATCGCAGCGACTGGCCGAGACGCTGGAGATCGTCGCTCAGGCGTTCACCACGGGGACCGTCGACGTTCAGGGCAGGCACTACCGCGTCCGGGACCTGCCGATGACACCCGCGCCGGATGGGGGCACCCGGCCGCCGATCGTGGTGGGCGGGGTCGGCGAGAAGTACACGCTGCCGCTGGTCGCCCGCTACGCCGACGTCTGGAACGTGCCCACGTACGCGCTGGGCGACCTGCGACACAAGGTCGACGTGCTGCGCGGCATCTGCGCCGACGTGGGACGCGATCCCGACACGATCGTGATGTCGGTCGAGGCCGTGATGGCGCTGGCGCCGGACGACGCATCCCTGCCCGACGTGCGCCGGCTGGCCGAGAAACGGTTCGGCGCAGAGGGTTTCGGGTTGGCCGACGGGGGCCTGGTGGGCACGGCCTCTGCGATCGTGGACCGGCTGCACGAACTGGCGGACATGGGTTTCAGGCAGGTGGTTCTGTTCACTCACGACCGCGCCTCCGACCGCACCCTCGGCCTGCTCGCCGACGAGGTCATCGCGCGGCTGTGACGGGCGGCGCGAGGCCGAGGGCGTGTCGGGCGATCATGTTGCGGAAGACCTCGAGGGTGCCGCCGTAGATCCCGGTCGGGCCGGCGAGCCGGAACACATACTCCGCGCCACCGTCGTCGGCGGCGCCGGGTGTGCCGGTCGGCAGTGCGCCGGCGGCGCCGAGCAGATCCATCAGATCCGGCGAGACGTCACGCATGGTCTGGGCGATCGCCACTCGGCCGAACATCTCGGGGGTGCTCATCGCCGCCTCCATCCGGGCGATCCCGCGGCCCAACCGGTGGGCGACCGCGCCGTCGTCGACGCGTCGATGCCCCTCGGCGTCGGGCGTGCCGAGGAGGGCGGCGATCCGGTCCACCGCCTCCGCCATCAGCGTGATGTGCTCGGTCATCACCGCGATCTTCTGCAGTCCGTCGTCGTCGCGCTGCACCGTGCCGTGTTCGGCGTCCAACGCACCGCGCAACACCGTCCAGCCTCCGTTGACGTCACCGACGCGGTAACGGTCGCCGATCCGGACGTCGCTGTAGTAGGTGATGTTGGTGCGGTCGCCGTCGACGGTCCGCAGCGGCTGGATCTCCACGCCCGGCGCATCGAGCGGCAGCAGGAACATGGTGAGGCTCTTGTGTTTGGGCGCGGCCGGGTCGGTGTTGGCGATCAGGAAGACGTAGTGCGCGTTATGCGCGTTCGACGTGAACATCTTGGCGCCGTTGACGATCCAGTCGTCACCGTCGCGCACGGCCCTGGTCTTGCACGTCGCCACATCGGAGCCGCCTTCCGGTTCGGTGTAGCCCAGACACAGTCGCAGCCGGCCGGAGACGACGCCGGGGAGCACTTCGTCCCGCAGTTCCGGCGAGCCGAACCGCTCGACCGTGTGCGCCACCATCGCGGTGGTACCCCAGTGGAACCAGGGCGTGTGCGCCCGGCCGATCTCGAGTTCCCAGATGCGCCTGCGGACCGCGGAGAAGCCACCCTCGGCCTCGCTGCGGTAGTCGGCGGCGAGGTAACCCGCGTCGCCGAGCGCCAGATGGACGCTCTCGTCGAAGTTCTCCCCCGTCGCCCGGTCGCGGGCGAGCACCTCGTCGGTCACCACCGCACCCAGGAACCCCCGGAGCTCACGCTGGAAGGCCCGGTCTTCGTCGGACAGGTCGACGACGGAGAAGTCCATGTCCTGAGCGTGACATTGCGGCGGCTGTCTGTAAAGGTGAGGAGGACGTCGCGCCGCTGTGGGCGCCGCACGGGGAAGGCACGCCGTTGGGCATCGTCACGACCAGCTCGGACACCGCGTTCCGTCATGCGCCCGAGGTCGTCTACGACTTCGTCACCAACCCCGGCAACTGGACCAGGACCTATCCGGGGAGTAGCTACGTCGGCCGCCTCGACAGTCTGCCGCTACAGGTCGGCGACATGTGGGAGGAGGGCGGCGCCGACAGCGAGAGGATCTTCACGTGGCAACTCGCGATGGCGGTCCGCCCGCGCCTGTGGGTGTTCACCTCCGTGGGGCGTCTCGGACACGACCGTGACGGCAACGGCGGCATGGACGGTCGCATCACCGTCGAGTACCAGTTCACCCGGCCCGGTGCGGACGTGACCCTGTTCCGCAGGACGATGACGATCGAGGCGCCGAAGGATTCGCCGATGCCGGACGGCTTCTTCAGGATCGTCAATCCGGCCAACATCGACCGCTACCACGCCGCGGTCGCCCGGGAACTCGACGCCCAGCGCGTCTCGGCCTGACCGGTCAGTCGTGGAGCGCCCGCCTCAGCGCGGCCGTCTGCAGGTCGAAAAGCCGTCGGCTGGTGTCCCAATCCGGCAGCAGCGAGTCGAACCCGTGGCATGTGCCCGAGAACAGGTGGAGTTCGGTCGACACGCCGGCGGCGAGCAGGCGCCGTGCATAGTCGAGGGCTTCGTCGCGTAACGGGTCGAGTTCGGAGCAGCTGAGGAATGCGGGCGGCAGACCCGTGAGGCCGGTGCTGCGGGCAGGCACCGCGCCGTCCGCGGGACGGTAGTGACGCCACATCTGCTCGACGGCGGCGCCGTCGAACCCCGGGGTCGTGGTGAACTCGTGGCGCGAGGGAGTCGGCCGGTCGTCCAGGACGGGTTGGTGCAGAAGCTGGAACACCACGGGCGGCGCGGACCCCGTGGCGGCCGCCTGAGCCGACAGCGCCGCCAGTGCCGCGCCGGCGCTGCTGCCGGCGACCGCGATACGCGACGGATCCACCTGCAGGAGGGCTGATTTCGCGGCGACCCAGCGCAGCGCGGTCATCACGTCCTCGACGGCGGCGGGATACGGGTGTTCGGGCGCCAGCCGGTAGTCGACGGAGACGACGGTGCACTCGGCGCGCCGGGCGAACTGCACGCACTGCAGGTGATCGGTGTCGAGGTTGCCCAGCACGAAGGCGCCGGAATGGCAGTACACCACCGCGGGCGCCGGGCCGGCTCCGCCGCGGTAGACCCGCACGCCCACCGCGGACCGCCCGGACCGTGCCCGATCCTCGGTGATCTCGACACCGGCCACGTCGAGCGCCGCCGCACTCTCGCGTCGCCGGTCGTCGAGCGATTCCCGCACGAAGCCGAGGTTTCCCGGCGACAGGTCGGTGCGGGCCGCGGCGAACCGCCTCAGCGCGGGGTGCAGCCGCGACTCGACGTCCTGGGTGGGGGTCAACGGACCTTGGTTCTCGCTCCGCTCAGCGCATACGCCGCGGCCGCCCCGAACACGGACGCGCTGAGCACCGTGGTGATCCGGGCCCGCCGATCCAGCGCGGGCGACCGCAGGGCGGTGGCCACCTCCACGGCGGTGAGGCCGATCGTGGCGCCCAGCACCGCCTCAACGCCCGCGCCGCTGAGCAGGATCGTCCCCAGCGCGGCTTCCCGCATCGAGTACATCTGGGTCAGGTGGTCCCGTTGCGCGGCAGCGTCCGCACCCGCAGGTGGTGCCGACGCGGTGCTCAACCGTCGCGGTGTCACCGTGCCGACGACTCCGACGAGCAGCATGAGCGCGCCCATGACACCTTGGATACGGCGTGAGATGTGCGGACCGGGGATCGTCATGGGTGGTGTGCTCCTCGTGTCGTGGGTCATCGGTCCGCCGTCGGGTGGGAATGCACGTCGATCGGCGGCAGGTGTGCGGGTGGGTCGAAGGTGTAGTCCGCGGCACGGAACCGCCGCGTCATCGACCAGAACGCGCGGGCACTGCGCGGCCACTGGGTGACCACACGGCCGTTGGCGGCGCGAAAGTAGTTGCTGCACCGAGTGGTCCAGACGGTCCCCACCATCCACCGGTCGATCTTGGCGAGGTAGTCGACCATGGTCTGCGGCCGCACCGCGAGATACGATCGGCCCCTGCGCCGCATGTGTGTGAGCGCCCGCACGATGTAACGGGCCTGTGCTTCCAGGATGAAGATGACGCTGTTGGACCCGACGTTGGTGTTCGGGCCGTAGAGCATGAAGAAGTTCGGGAATCCGGGGACCGTCATCCCCAGGTAGGCGTACGCGCCGCCACGCCACTTCTCCCGCAGGGCACCGTCTTCGCCGACCACCTCGATCTGGCCGAGGTAGTCGGCGGCGGCGTAACCGGTGGCACACAGCACCACGTCGACGTCGAGTTCGGTCCCGTCCTCGGTCACCAGTGACCGAGCGCGAAGGGCGCGGGCGGCGCTGGACACGACCTGGACATGCGGGTGGGTGAGCGTCTGCAGGTAGTCGGTGGCGAACACCAGTCGCTTGCACCCGAACGGGTGCGTGGGGGTCAGTGCGCGCCGCAACTGCTGGTCGGCCACCGTCGCCTCCAGGACCCGGGTGGCGATGTCCGTGAACTCCCGGGTCTTGTCGCTGCCGTGCTCGATGACCGAGATGTTGCGCTCGCTGCGCAGCCACAGCCGCGCGCGGTAGACGCGTCTGGCCAGGGGGACGTGGGCGAACAGCCACTTCTCGCGGTCGCTGTACGGACGGTCCGGCTTGGGCAGAATCCAGGTCGGCGACCGCTGCACCGAGTACACCGTGGCCGCGACCTTGGCGACCTCCGGAAGCAGTTGCGCCGCAGTCGAACCGGTTCCCAGCACCGCCACCTTGAGACCTGTCAGGTCCACCGAATGGTCCCACCGCGCGGTGTGCATCACCACACCGGTGAACGGCTCCTCCTCGACCAGGTCCGGCATGACCGGTCGGGTGAACATCCCGACCGCGGAGACCACGACGTCGAAGCGGTACCGCTGCCCGTGGGCGGTGCGCAGGTCCCACTGCCGCGACGCGCCGTCCCAACGGGCGGAGACGATCTCGGTCCGCAGCCTCAGGTGGGCGCCGAGGTGATGGCGGCGTGCGCATGTCTCGAAGTACTCGAGGATCTCCGGCTGCCCCGACCACAACCGCGACCAGTTCGGGTTGAGGTCGAACGAGTACGAGTACAGGTGCGATTTCACGTCACAGGCCAGGCCCGGATAGGTGTTGATGCGCCAGGTCCCGCCGACGCCGTCCTCCCGGTCGAAGATCGTGAAGTCCTCGAATCCGGCCTTCTTCAGGAAGATCCCCAGCGCGAGCCCGCCGGGACCGGCGCCGATGACCGCCACGGACAACGATTCGGCCAACGCACTCATCCGATCTGCAGGGTCTGGCCGCCGTCGACGACGAGTTCGGCACCGGTGATGAACGACGCCTGCTCCGAGACCAGGAACGCCACCGCGTCGGCGATCTCGCCCGGCCTGCCGATCCGGCCCAGCGTCGCGGCGGCCGCGAGCCGGCTCTGCGTCTGCGGGTCGAGCATCGGTGTCTGCACCGGTCCGGGGAACACGGCGTTGACCCGGATCCCCGACGACGCGAGTTCGGCGGCCGCCACCTGGGTCAGCCCGCGCAGCGCCCACTTCGCGGAGCCGTACGCCGCATGGTGCGGGAACGGACGGATCGCGCCTGTGCTGCAGGTGTTGACGATCGCCGCGCCGTCGACGCCGGTCAGGTGCTCCGTCACCGCCTGGATGCCGAGGAACGGTCCAAGACAGTTCACGCGCCAACTGCTCTCGAAGCCGGCCGGGGTCTCGTCGGCGATCGCGGCCCGGTGCAGGATGCCCGCGTTGTTCACCAGGGTGGTGAGCGCACCGAACCGCGCGACGGTGTCGCGGACCGCGTCCGCCCACTGCTGCGGTGAGGTGACGTCCATCCGGATCGGGAGCACCGCGTCGCCGAGATCTCCTACGGTGCTGCGCAGTTCGTCGAACCGGACGTCGCAGGCGGCCACCCGGAAGCCGTCGGCGTGCAACCGCGCGACGATCGCCGCGCCCTGTCCGCGCGCCGCACCCGTCACCAGCGCCACCCGGCTCACCGGTATCCCCCGTCCGTCGACGTGTCGGGTGGTGCGGTGGCTCTCGCCTCGGCCAGGTGCATCTGCGCACCGCGCCGCAGAGCCTGTGATTCCGATGCGAGGGTGATCATCCTGAAACCGAGATGCGCCGCCTGGCGTCCGGCGGCACCCGTGCCTGCGTGCACCCCGGCCACCAGACCGGCGGTGTGCGCCGCGGTGACGATCTCGGCCATGGCGGCGCACACCTCCTCCCGGCGCCATGCGGACGCCGGCTCGTATCCCATCGAGACGGCCAGGTCGGCGGGCCCGGCGTACAACCCGCTCAGGCCCGGTACCGCGCAGATCTCCGCGAGGTGGGCGACTCCCCGAACGGTCTCGACCATCGCGAACACGCCGACCCTGTCCTCCAGTTCGGCCGGATCGTGGCCGAGACTCGCCCGCAGCGGTCCGAAGCTGCGTATCCCGGCCGGCGGATACCGGGTGGCTGCGACCGCGGCCGCCGCCTCGTCGGCCGACTCGACCATCGCGACGACCACCGCGTCGGCGCCGGCGTCGAGCACGCGGCCGATCGGTGCGGCGTGGGCGGTGGGCAGTCGCACGACGGTGGCGACGGGTACGTGCTCGAGTCGGCGCAGCAGTAGCGCGGCATCGGCGTCGTCGAGGTACCCGTGCTGCAGGTCGATGCCGACGTAGTCGTAGCCGGCGGCCGCGAACTCCTCGGGTCCGATGACGGTCGGGCCGACCACCCACCCGCCGAAGACCGGCGCGCCCCCGTCGAGCACGTCACGCAGTGGGCCGCGGGCGCTCATGCGGTGATCGCGATCTTGACCCGGCAGGGGGTCGGCCGGGATGCCAGTTCGAAGGCCGCCTGCACCTCGTCGACGCCGAACGTGTGGGTCACGTAGGTGGGCAGGAGGTCGGGATGGTCGCGTGCGAAGTCGCCAGCCCGCGCGAGCATGCGCCTACGCTCCAGTGTGACACCGGATTTGAGCGTCAGGTTGTTACGAAGCATCAGCCGCATGCTGATCGGGTAGGTGTCGTCGTCGGCAACACCGAAGTAGAAGACCGTACCGCCGGGCGCGACGGCCTCGATCGCGTGGTTGAGGGTGGCCACCTGGTGGCCGACGGCTTCGACCACCACATCCGGCCGGTCCTCGGCGCCCAGATGACTGACCCATCGGTCACTGGACGCCCGGACGGCGGTGTCGACGCCGAATGCCGTCCCGAACGCGCTGCGGTCGATCGGATCGACGCCCGTAACCCGCCGGGCGCCCGCGGTTTTCGCGACATAGGAGAACAGCACACCGATCGACCCCTGACCGATGACCGCCACGTGGCGGCCGCTGAGGTCGGGCAGTTGTTCGACCGCGTAGAGCACGCAGGCCAGCGGCTGCAGTGCGACGGCGCGGTGTGGCGCCAGCGCGGCATCGTAGGAGCCCAGCCCTTCGCCGTCGGCCACGACGAACTGCATCAGACCGTCGAACCCCGAGGCCCATCCGACCACCCGGTCCCCCGGCTGGTGCGCCGGATGCCTGCTCGCCACCACCTCACCGGTGATCTCGTGGACGGGAAAGCCGTCCATCTCGGCGGCGCTGGCCCCGGTGTCGCCGGGTAGCCGCCCCTTGGCACCGCGGAATCCGGGCAGATCGCTCCCACAGATCCCCGCCGCCAGGAACCGCAGCAGCACCTGGCCGTCGCCCAGTCCTCGGGCCGTCGGTTCGGGCAGTTGCCGCTTCTCGAAGGTGTACGGGGCCACCAGCCGATACGCCCACACGTCAGACGCCCTCCACCTCGACGTGCACGGGCAGGCGGTTCCAGCCCCACTGGAAACTCGACGGCGGGCGCGACGCGTGCTCGGTGTCGACGCTGAAATCCGCGACCCGCCTGAGCCATTCGGTGACCATGACGGTGATCTCCAGGCGTGCCAGATGGACCCCGAGGCAGGAGTGCTGGCCGCGGCCGAATGCCAGCTGGCGTTCGATCCGCCGGTCCCAGACGAATTCGTCGGGATCCGGATACTCCCGCTCGTCGCGGTTCGCCGACGCCAGGAGTGTGATGATGCGCTGCCCCGGCTCGATGGTGGTGCCGTGAATCGTGAAGGGCCTGCGCACCGTGCGGGCGAACCACTGCGCGGGCGCGCAGTAGCGGATCATCTCCTCGCGGGCCAACGGGACGGTCGCCGCCGGATCCGCACGCACCTGCGCCATCTGATCGGGTCGCCGGCCGAGTTCCCACAGTCCGTGGGCGACGATCTTGGGCACGGTCTCCGTCCCGCCGATGAAGACTCCGAGCATCTGCACGGCGGCCTCCGTGTCCGTCAGCGGCGTGCCGTCGGGTTTGCGGTACGCGAGCAGGGCGTCCACGATCGCCAGCGCGGAGACGGACCGGTCGGCGCGTCGGCGTTCGACCACCGGCCGCAGGTACTCGAGGTAGCCCGGCCGGGCGTTGGCCACCTCGACTCCGCTCCCGGGCTGGGCGAGGCTGCCGGCATTGACGGTGGCCAACACCTCAGGGGCCAGTTCGGTGGGCAGCCCGATCAGCTCGCACACCATCGCGGCGGCCACCATTCCACCGTAATCCTGGGTGAGGTCGAACCGCCCGCGCGGCAGCAGTTCGTCGAGGCGTTCGTTGGCCAGTTCCCGGACTCTGTCGACCAGCCGGCTCACCGACCGCGACCGGAAGGGACCCGAGGTGCAGCGCCGCACGTCGGTGTAGACCGGTGCGTCGAAGTTGGCATGGAAGGGCATGGGGGACAACGGTGGATCCGGCACCGGCCCGGTGTTGTGGGTGGCGAGCACGGCCGACGACGGCAGCGTGCCCTCGGAGGCGACGAACGTTCCGTCGTTGATTGCGAGCACGTCCCAGATGTCGGCGAACCGCGACAGTGCGTAGGTATCCCACCTCTGCACGTAATAGAGGGGGTGTTCGTCGCGCAGCGTCCGATAGAACGGCAGCGGATCGGCCATCACGGCCGCGTCGAACGGATCGTAGGAGAACCGGTGCTTCACCGGGGTCTTCCCGCCGGCGTTCACTGCAGCGGCGACGGTGGTAGCGCGGCCAGGATGGAGTCCTCCCAACCGTCGCGCAACGCGGGCGCGACGCTCATCCAGGTGACGATCTCCGCGGGCGGGCTGTCCTTCCACGACGGGTAGTGCTCGGCGAAGCAGTCCCACTCGCCGTCGAGCGCCCAGTAATGGATGACCTCGTTGAACCGGAACGTCGTGATGAAGGAGCCCAGCCACCGCTTGCCGGTGCGCTCGGACCACGGCACGTAGAGTCGTTCCAATTCGCGGATGTAGTCGTCCTGCCGGCCCGGTTTGGTCTGCATCACCTCTTGGATCACCAGTCCCGCACCGAATTCCGCCTCCTGCAGCTGTGCCAGCGTGCGGTTGCTCCGTCCGGCGTACATGATCCGGCCCTCGCCGCTGGCCCCTGTCTCGGCGAGGAACTCCGCCCACGCCGCCGCGGGTCCGGCGTGGCTGCCGCCTCTGCCCTGCGCCTTGCCGATACGGGCGTAGTCGGCGAAGGCGTCGATCTCCCAGATGATCGTGACCTGCGGCCAGTGCCCGTTGTACGGTGTGGTCTCCCAGATGGCGAACAGCCTGGCACCGAGGTCGGTCATCATGGGGTGGTAGACGGCGCTGAAGCGTTCGGTGAACCGGTCGGACCGACCCGATCCCAGCGCGATCGTCTCGTGGAGGTACAGCAGTGTGTGGCTGTGGTACTTCTTCATGGCGCGCCAACGCCGCAGGTGGTTGACAGTGGCACGTAGGGAGCGTGACACTTGTCGCGTGTTTTGTAAAGGCGTGACGTGACAGCGCGGCAGATCTCGGACCGACCGGTACCCACACTGCTGACGGCAGGCTACTGCCTCGGGGAGGGGCCGCGGTGGTTCGAAGGGCTGCTGTGGTTCTCCGACATGCTGGGCGAAGCGGTGCACACCGTCGACCTCAGCGGGTCGGTGACCACCCTCCCCGTGCCGGGCCACGCGCCGTCCGGGCTGGGATTCCGGCCGGACGGTTCGCTGCTCATCGCCTCCACCAGGAGCAGGCAGGTGCTGCGCTAC
Organism: Mycolicibacterium litorale; assembly: GCF_014218295.1. Next base: position 2,034,176 of record NZ_AP023287.1, on the reverse strand, counting down.
GACGGTGAGACCGTCACGGTCGTCGCCGATCTCGCCGAACTGACCGGGGCAGACCTCGGCGACATGGTCGTCGACGACGCGGGCCGCGCCTACATCGGCTCCCAGGCGCGCACGGACGGGGTCATCGTCCGCCTCGACGGTGACGGTGCCGCAACCGTCGTCGCCCACGGGCTCGACTTCCCCAACGGCATGGCGATCACCGAAGACCGCGCCACGTTGATCGTCGCCGAATCCACCGGACGGCGCCTGACGGCGTTCACCATCGGCGACGACGGCGCCCTGCGGGACCGCAGGACGTTCGCCGACGGGCTCGACGGACCACCCGACGGCATCGCGATCGACGCCGGCGGTGGGGTCTGGACCGCGCTGACGCTGGCTCACCAATTCCAGCGAGTGGTCGACGGCGGGGCAGTCACCGACCGCATCGACATCGGTGACCGCATCGCCGTCGCGTGTGCGCTCGGCGGCCCGGAGCGTCGCATGCTGTTCCTCGTATCGGCCACCGACGCCTATCCGGAGCGACTCGTCGGTACGAAGAACTCCTGTGTCGACACGACGATCGTCGACCTCCCCGGCGCGGGCCTGCCCTGATGTCGGAGGCGTATTACCAACGGGTGGGCGATGATTCACACGGTGAGAAATTCCTCGCCACCGATCTGGTGCGCAGCACATGGTCGGCGGCGATCCAGCACGCCGCACCCGTGTCGGCACTGTTGGTGCGTGCCCTGCAACGCTGCGAACAGCGTGACGACACCCGGTTGAGCCGGGTGATGGTCGATCTGCTGGGTCCGGTCCCGGCCGAGGGCGACCTGTGGGTCAGCGCCCGGCGGGAGCGAACGGGTAGGCAGATCGAGTTGGTCAGCGCGCAGATGTCCGCGCTGGGCCCGGACGGCTCACCGCGGCCGGTGGCGCGGGCCAGCGGCTGGCGCCTGCAGCAGCTCGACACCACCGGAATCCAGCACGCGGGGGCGCCGCCGCTGCGCCCGCTGTCGGAGGCCCGACGCCGGGACATGGCCAAGGACTGGGACCGCAACTACGTCCACAGCCTCGACTGGCGGTGGCTCACCCCGCCCCTGAACGACGGGCCGGGCGAATCGTGGATCACCCCGACCGTCGACCTCGTGCAGGGCGAGACGATGACGCCGCTGGAGCGGTTGTTCGCCGTCGCCGACGACGCGAACGGCATCGGCGCGAAACTCGACATCCGCACGTGGACGTTCCTCAACACCGACCTGGTCGTCCACGTGCATCGGATCCCCGACGGAGAGTGGATCGGCATCCGCGCCGACACCAGCTACGGGCCGGACGGGATCGGCACCACCAGTGGCACACTCTTCGACGAGTACGGGCCGGTCGGCGCGATCCAGCAGGCGGTGCTGGTGCGCCCACGACCCCCTCGGTGAGGCCTACGCTGGAGCGATGCGGTGGATCGTCGACGGGATGAACGTCATCGGCTCCCGCCCGGACGGATGGTGGCGTGACCGGCGCGGCGCGATGGTGCGCCTCGTCGAAGCGCTCGAACGCTGGGCGCGTACCGAATCCGTCGACGTGACAGTCGTGTTCGAGAAGCCGCTGTCCCCACCGATCACGTCCGAGACGGTCACCGTCACCCACGCTCCGGTGTCGGCGCCCGATTCCGCCGACGACGAGATCGTCCGGCTGGTGCGGGCAGCCGAGGACCCGGGCGCATTGCGTATCGCGACATCAGACCGTGCGCTGACCGAACGCGTACGCGCTGCGGGGGCATCGACCTACCCGGCCGAGCGCCTGCGCAACGCGATCGATCCACGCTGAGTGGGTCGCCCGCCTCAGCGGACGACGGCCGGGAGCCGTTTGATGCCGTGCACGAAGGTGCTGTACAGCAGGTCGGGCTCGCCGAACTCGACGTGGGTCAGTCGGGTCAGCAGTTCCCGGAACAGATGCCGCAGTTCGGTTTTCGCCAGTTGGCTACCCAGGCAGAAGTGCGGGCCGCCGCCACCGAAGCCGAGATGCGGGTTCGGCGACCGGCTCAGGTCGAAGCCGTGCGGATCGCTGAACACCGTTTCGTCGCGGTTGGCCGAACAGTAGAAGAGGCCCACTTTGTCGCCGGCGCTGACCGGCTGTCCGTTGATCTCGGTGTCGGTGGTGGCGAACCGCGCGAACTGCAGGACCGGTGTGGACCAGCGGACGAATTCCTCGACCGCGGTGCCGATGCGGCCTTCGAAGTCGGCCATCAGCCACTCGCGCTGGGCGGGGTGCTCGGACAGCGCCAGCATCGCGTGCGTCGTCGTCTGCTTCGTGGTGTCGTTACCCGCCGACGCCAGCAGGATCAGGAACGCGCCGATCTCCTCGTCGGTCAACCGTTTTCCGTCGACCTCGGCGTTGACGATGCTGGTCATCAGATCGTCTCCCGGGTGGCTGCGCCGGAATTGGGCGAGTTCCGCGCCGGTGGCCGACAGCAGCATGATCTCGTTGACCGTATCCGCCGCCCGTTCCTCGAGCGTGCTGTACTCGTCGTCGCTCATGGAGAACAGCTTCTCGGCGGCTTGGGCGACGGCCGGCTGGTCGGCGGCGGGCACCCCGAGCATCTCCATGATGGTCAGCATCGGCAAGCGCGCCGAACACGCTGCGACGAAATCGAGCTCACCCGCACCGACCAGATCGTCGACGACCGCGACCGCGTTGTCGTGGATCTGCTCTTCGATCCGGCGCACATTGCGCGGGGTGAACGCGGAACTGATCAGCCGCCGGTACACGGTGTGCTCGGGCGGGTCCATGGTGAGGAAGAACGATGCGAACCGCTGCACGTCGGCCGGCATCGGATCCAGCGCGACTCCCTGTGCGGAGGTGAACAGTTCGGGGTGCTGGCTGACGAACACGATGTCGGCGCGGCGGGTGACCGCCCAGAAGCCGGCCTCCTCCACCGGGAACAGCGAGGACAGCGGGTGATGCCAGCTCAGCCCGTCCGCCGCACGCAACTGCGCGAACGTGCTGTCCCGCCGGCCGAACGGCTGCTGCCAGAACGACGACGAGGTGATGTCGACCGAGCTGTACTCGCGGGCCGCCGCTGATGGGGAGGTCACCGATCCAGCGTGACAGTCGTCGCAAAATTTGTAAAGCTACGACGATGACGACGGTGTCGGGCGACGAGGCCACCACCCGAGAGCGGATCCTCGCCGCCACCGCGGAAGTGCTCGGCCGCAACGGGATGACGAAGCTGAGCCTCTCGCAGGTGGCCGCGCAGGCCAGGGTGTCGCGCCCCACCCTCTACCGCTGGTTCCCGTCCAAGCAGGATCTGTTGGCCGCCTTCGTGGTGTGGGAACGCTCCATCTACGAGCGCGCCGTCGCATCCGCGGCCGCGGAGCTGCCTGCAGACGAGCGACTCGACGCGGCACTGCGCATCATCGTCTCCTACCAGCAGTCCTATCCGGGTCTGCGCATGGTCGACATCGAACCCGCACAGGTCATCGCGCGGCTGTCGCGCATCCTGCCGCGCATGCGCGACCGGTTGCAGCGCGGCATGGCCGGTCCCGATGCCGCCGTCGCAGCGTCGACCGCTGTGCGGGTGGCGATCTCGCACTATCTGGTGCGCAGCGACGACGCCGACGACTTCCTGGCGCAGCTGCGTCATGCCGCCGGCGTCACCGACGGCGAAGCGGTCAGCTGAGCCAGGCCGACCGGGGATCGGCCAGGACCTCACCGGTGTGTGCACCGAGTCGCGGGGCGGCAGCGCGCGGCGCACAGGGTGTGCCGTGGAAGTCGGCGGGCGTGGCGACCATGGGAATGGTCCCGTCGCCGTCGGGAACGAAGACGGCTCCCCCGGCGGCATGGAACTGATCGTCGGAGACGACGTCCTCCAGTGTGTTGATCGGCGACCAGAACAGGTCCGGTTCGGCCGCGAAGACCTCCGCCCACTCCGACAGCGGCCGGGTTGCGAAGACGGCGTCGAGTTCCGCGATGAGGATGTGGGCGTTGACCGCCCGCGATCGGCCGGTGGCGAACCGGTCATCGGTCAACCAGTCCTGACGACCGACGGTGCGGCACAACGCCGGCCAGTGCCGCTCCCCCTCCAGCCCGACGATCCAGAACCGGCGTCCGTCTCCGGCCGCGTAGTTGTTCATACACGGGTTGCCCATCGATTCCCGCCGGCCGATCGCGATCTGGTGGCCGGTGAGCAGGAACGTGTTGAGGTCGAAGCTGACCGTGTAGACGCCCTGTCGGTACAGCGAGGTCGTCACGAGCTGACCGGCGCCCGTGGTGGCGCGCGACACCAGCGCCGCACACACCGCGGCGGCGAGCGTCATCCCCACCGTGTGGTCGCCCATCCCGCCGCGTTGGAACGGCGGATCCTCACCGGGACGGGTGAGCAGATGCGCCAGCCCCGCGCGGGCCCAGAACGCGGCCACGTCGTAGGCGGCCCGGTCGGCGTCGGGTCCCACCATGCCGTACCCGGTGATCAACCCGTAGACGAGCCGGGGATTGCCGGTGGCGACCGTCTCGAAATCCAGCCCGAGGCGGCGCAACGCGAGGGGGCGCACATTCGTCACGAAAACATCTGCGGCGCTGAGCAGCTCGTGCATCACCCGCTGCCCGTTCTCGTCGGTGAGATCGACCACGACACTGCGCTTTGACCGGTTGTCCATCTCGAACGGCGGGTTCACCTCGTCGTCGAGTCCGAGCATCCGCCCGAACGTCCGCGCCGGATCCCCGGACGGCGGTTCCACCTTGATGACGTCCGCACCCCAGTCGGCGAGGATTCCGCCCGTGGCCGGGGCGGCGACCCACACCCCCAGTTCGACGACCTTGACACCGTCCAGCGGTCCCGGCATCGACCCTCCTGTTTGACGTGAGCGGAAACTGATTTACAGTCTGAAGCTTCTTTGTAAACTCATCTCAGCATGGTGCCCCGAGGAGACTCGCATCGGTGACGACGACGCTGCGTATTTCGCCCGCCGCGGGCCTGGCCGCCCATCTCGGGCGTGGCCTGCAGCGGGTGGCGACCGACGCCGCGCTGCGGCGGATGCGGGCGTTCCCCCGCTCGGTCGCCGACCTCGACGCACCGGCACTGTCACGTCTGATGAACCGCACGGTCACCTCGGTCTCGGTCGTCGGCGCGGACGCCGGCACCTCGTCGCGGGCCCGGCTGGCGCTGACCGGTGACGGCGTTCCGCCCACAGTATTCGTCAAGCTGCCGGCCCGGACGGTGGCGACGCGGCTCATGGGCGAACTCGGCCGGCTCGGCGACACCGAGGTGCGGTTCTACCGGCAGTTGCGTCCGGAACTCAGCGGGGCGCCGATGCCGTACGGTTCGGCGTTCGACCGTCTCACCGGCCGCTACGTCCTGGTGCTCGAGGACCTGCCGGTGGCCGAATGCCGCTTCCCCGACACGCTCCACCCGCTGACCCGTGACGAGGCGGCGTCGGTCGTCGAACTCCTGGCGCGCCTGCACGCGACGTTCTGGGGCCGGCTGCCGTCCTCCGGCGGCGGCCCGCTGGGGTGGGTCTACTCCGCGTCGGCCGACCACACGTCCATGCTGACCGGACGCCTGCTGACGGCGTCGGCACGGCGGGTGGCCGAACGCACCGACATCGCGGTGCACCAGGGCGGCTACATCGACGCCAACTACCGCGCCGCCGCGCAGTTGATCGACGAACCGCCGCACACGATCATGCACGGCGACGCCCACCCCGGGAACCTCTACTTCCGCAACGGCGCCGCCGGATTGCTCGACTGGCAGGCGATCCGCCGCGGACATCCCAGCCGCGAACTGGCGTACACCCTGGTCACCGGGATGACCCCGGCGGCCCGACAGGAATCGCAACGCGAGCTGCTCGACACGTACCGCCGTGCACTCGTCGCCGCGGGCGGTCCGGATCTCGACCGCGAGCAACTGTGGCACCGGTACCGCCAGGCCGCGCTCTACGCCTATGTCGCCGCGCTCATCACCGCAGGCTTGGGCGGCATGCAGGACGAGAACATCGCGTACGAGGGGCTGCGACGGGGTGTGGCCGCGCTGAAGGACCTCGACACGGTGGCGCTGCTGAAGAAATCGCTGTGATTCGCGACGGCCGGACCCTGCGGATGCCCCGACGCGGCATTACAGGCTCTACGATTTGTGGAACATCCGATCACTCGAGGCCCTGGACGTGAACGAACCACTGACCGCCCGGCGCGACGCCGCCGAATACGACGATTCGTCGACGCAGCACCGCATCCTCGCGGCCACCGCCGAGGTGCTCGGGCGCAGCGGCCAGACGAAGCTGAGCCTGTCGGAGGTCGCGCTGCAGGCGGGGGTGTCACGGCCGACGCTGTACCGCTGGTTCGCCTCCAAACAGGAGTTGCTCGACGCGTTCGGCCGCTACGAGCGGTCGATGTTCGACCAGGGCATCAGCAAGGCCACCCAGGGTCTGCGGGGTACCGAGAAACTCGATGCCGCGCTGAGATTCATCGTTTCCTACCAGCAGTCCTACTCGGGTGTCCGGCTCGTCGACATCGAACCCGAGGTGGTCATCGCGCAGTTGTCGCGGATCATCCCGCTGATGCGGGCGCGCCTGGAGAAGCTGCTGTCGGGGCCCAATGCCGCGGTCAAGGCCGCCACGGCGATCCGCGTCGCGGTGTGTCACTACATCGTGCGCAGTGACGACGGAGACGAGTTCCTCGCCCAGTTGCGCCACGCGGTCGGCATCAAGAACCAGGACTAGACGACACCGCCCTGGCTCGGGTGGGCTTTGCGGCGTTGGCGTGTTCCGCGCGGGTCGGGTTCGAGTCCGACGGAGACAAGGAGAATCGCCACCTCGGATTCGGAGAACGCTATTTCCGCGATTCGCCTGACGCTTTGGGCGTTGTTTGTAACGCTAGGCGCATGACGACAATGGAGACCGAATCGGGTGTGTTGGCCGGCGACGAGCGGATGCTGATCGACGGCGAACTGCAGCTGACGAGCAGTGGCGCCATGTTCGACGTCATCCATCCGGCCAGTGAGCAGGTGGCGGGTCAGGCCACCGACGGCACGGTCGAGGACATGGGCCGCGCGGTGGCGGCGGCGCGGCGGGCCTTCGACGAGACGGACTGGTCGCGCGATCTCGACTTCCGCTACCACTGCCTGACGCAGTTGCACGAGGCGCTGGAGCGCAACAAGGAACGGCTGCGCCGCATCCTGATCACCGAGGTGGGCTGCCCGGTCACCGTCAGCGGTAGCCAGATCGAAAGCCCGATCGAAGAGGTCAAACACTGGGCCGAGCACGGGAGGAACTTCGACTATCTGGTCGACACCGGCGTGCATCCCACCCAGTTGGGCCCGGCACGGCGCAAGATCCACTACGAGCCGGTCGGGGTGGTCGGGGCGATCACGCCGTGGAATGTGCCGTTCTATCTCAACATCGCCGAAACGGTGCCCGCCCTGATGGCCGGCAACACCGTGGTCCTCAAACCCGCACAGCTCACCCCGTGGTCGGGCAGCGAGTACGGGCGCATCGTGGCCGAGGAGACCGACATCCCGGCCGGGGTGTTCAACGTCGTGGTGTCCAACGCCAACGAGGTCGGGGCGGCACTGTCGGCCGATCCGCGGGTCGACATGATCACCTTCACCGGTTCGACCGCGACGGGGCGCGCCATTCTGGCCGCGGGGGCGGCGACGGTGAAGAAGACACTGCTGGAGTTGGGCGGCAAGAGCGCTCATATCGTGCTCGACGACGCCGACTTCAATGCCGCACTGCCCATGGCGGCGATGATGGCGTGTGTGATGAGCGGCCAATCCTGCATCCTTCCGTCGCGAATCCTGTTGCCGCGCAGTCGATACGACGAGGGTCTCGAGATCCTCAAGACCATGATGGAGGGTTTCCCGGTCGGGGATCCGTGGACACCGGGCAACATGCAGGGCCCGCAGATCAGCGAGACGCAGCGCCAGAAGGTGCTCGGGCTGATCCAATCGGGGATCGACTCGGGGGCGCGACTGGTCACCGGTGGCGGCATCCCGGAGAACCTGCCCGTCGGCTACTACACCCAACCCACGCTGCTCGCCGACGTCGACCCCGACTCCCAGATCGCCCAGGAGGAGATCTTCGGGCCGGTGTTGACGGTGACGCCGTACGACACCGACGACGAGGCCGTCGCGATCGCCAACAACACCATCTACGGGCTGTCCGGCGAGGTCTCGAGCAACGATGTGGACCGGGCGTTCGCGGTGGCCTGCCGGATGCGTACCGGCAACGTGACGATCAACGGCAAGAGCCACTTCGGGATCACCAGCCCGTTCGGCGGGACCAAGCAGTCGGGGCTGGGATACCGCAACGGCGAAGAGGGCTACAAGGAGTACCTCGAGGCCAAGACCATCGGCATGCCAGAGTGACGCCGTTTGCGCCCAAACGAACAAACGGGCGCAAAAGTGCGAGACGTCGGCGGCATTTCGTCGATCTCGGCGAGCGGGAGGCCATGGAAACCCAACGCATCAGCGACGAGCTCGAGATCGCCCGGCTGCTGACGACCTACGCGCGGGCCGTCGACAGCAAGGACTGGGAGCTCTACCGCTCGGTGTTCACCGACGACGCGCAGATCGACTACTCGTCGGCCGGTGCGATCGTCGGAAGCCGCGACGAGGTGGTCGACTGGTTCGCCGCCAATTTCGGGGTGATCCCGTGGAGCATGCACTACATCACCAACATCGAGATCCTCGAGAGTTCAAGTGGCACAGCGCGGGTGCGGGCGATGTTCTACAACCCGATGCAACTGCCCGGGATGGAGCAGATGTCGGCCTGCGGCGGCTACTACCACCACGAACTGGTACGCACGCCGGACGGCTGGCGCAGCCGCAGCCTGCGCGAGGAGAACGTCTGGTTCACCAACGCCCCGTGATCACGCGCCGACCCCGCCGCCGAGATCGACGAAATGGCGGCGACGTCTCGCACTTCTGCGCCAATGTGTTCGTTTGGGCGGAACGGGACGCGAGCGGGGGTGTCAGGCTTCGGCGGCCAACTGACCGCAGGCGGCGGCGATTTCGCGGCCGCGGGTGTCGCGCACCGTGCACGAGACGCCGCGTTCGCGGACCCGCCGCACGAACTCGCGCTCGACGGGTTTGGGGCTCGCATCCCACTGGCTGCCCGGCGTCGGGTTGAGCGGGATGAGGTTGACGTGCACGAGCGGGCCGAGCGCCCCGTGCAGACGTTTACCGAGCAGGTCGGCCCGCCACGGCTGGTCGTTGACGTCGCGGATCAGCGCATACTCGACGGACACGCGGCGCCCGGTCACGTCGGCGTAATAGCGGGCCGCGTCGAGCGCTTCGCCGACCTTCCACCGGTTGTTGACCGGAACCAGCGTGTCGCGCAGCTCGTCGTCGGGGGCGTGCAGCGACAACGCCAGGGTGACGTTGAGTCGCTCGTCGGCGAGTTTGCGGATCGCCGGCGCGAGACCGACCGTCGACACCGTCACCGACCGCGCCGAGATGCCGAATCCATTGGGTGCCGGCGCGGTGATGCGGCGCACCGCGGCGACCACCCGGTTGTAGTTGGCCAGCGGTTCACCCATCCCCATGAACACGATGTTCGACAGCCGGCCCCCACGGGCGATGCCCTCACCGTCGCGGTCACGCAGCTCGACCGCCGCGGCGCGCACCTGCTCGAGGATCTCGGCCGTCGACAGGTTGCGCTGCAGCCCGCCCTGCCCGGTCGCGCAGAACGGGCACGCCATCCCGCAGCCGGCCTGTGAGGAAATGCACACGGTGTTGCGGTCCGCGTAGCGCATGAGGACGGATTCGAACGTCGTCCCGTCCACTGCCCGCCACAGCACCTTGCGAGTCTCCCCCGCGTCGGTCTCGATCTCGCGGACCGCGTGCAGCAGCGTCGGGAACAGCGCCGCGGACACCTGGTCGCGCACCCCCGCCGGCAGGTCGGTCATGGCGTGCGGATCCGCGCTCAACCGGCCGTAGTACTGGTTGGCCAGCTGCTTGGCACGGAAGGCGGGCAGTCCGAGCTCGGCGACCGCGGCGGCACGGCCCGCGTCGTCGAGGTCGGCGAGATGCCGCGGCGGCTTGGCGCGGCGCGGGGCATCGAAGACGAGCGGCAGCGCCGCGGGGGATTCAGGCATGTCTGCACCGAGTATCCCACCAGAACCGGGGTGCTCGCTCAGGCCAGCAGCGTCAGCACGATCCAGGTCGCGACCGCCGACGGCAGCATCGCGTCGATGCGGTCCATCATCCCGCCGTGTCCGGGCAGCAGATTGCTCATGTCCTTGATGCCGAGATCACGCTTGAACTGCGACTCGACCAGGTCGCCGAGCGTGCCGGTGATCACCAGCATCACCCCGAGCGCGACGCCGGCCCACCACGGCTTGTCCAGCAGGTAGACGACCGCCAGCACCGAAGCCGTCACCCCGAACAGAAACGATCCGGCCAGCCCCTCCCACGACTTCTTCGGGCTGATCGCCGGCGCCATCGTGTGTTTGCCGAACAGGACACCGGCCACGTAGCCGCCGATGTCGGAGAACACCACGCCCAGCATCAGGCAGAACACCCGGTTGGCGCCGTCGTCCGGATAGATCAGCAGCGCACCGAAACTGGCGAACAGCGGCACCCAGGTGGCCAGGAACACCGCAGCGCCGATGTCGCGGGAGTAGTTCTGCGGTGTGTGGTGCAGGCCCTGGCCCACCAGCCGCCAGATCATGCAGACCACGACGGTGGCCGCGAACCCGCCGAGCGCCCCGGCGGGTCCGAACGGCCACGTCAGCCACAGCGTGGCCTGACCGCCGACGAGCAGCGGGATCATCGGCATCCGGTATCCGGCCTCGGTCAGCCGCTGACACACCTCGTAGGTGCTGACGGCCACGGCCGCCGCGACCAGCGCCAGCCACAGGTACGGCGCGAACAACAGGATCGCGATGAGGCCGCCGCCGAGCGCCACCCCCACCGCGATCGCGGCGGGAAGGTTGCGCCCGGCGCGCGAGGACTTCTTCTGAGGCTCGTCGACCGGGGTTTCTGACACGGGATCCGCTTGCTGCTGGGAGGCCATCAGACCTCCAGCAACTCACCCTCTTTGTGCTTCACCAGATCGTCGATCTGACTGGTGTAGGTGTGGGTGGTCTTGTCGAGGTCCTTCTCGGCGCGGCTGACCTCGTCCTCGCCGGCTTCGCCGTCCTTCTTGATACGGGTGAGCTCCTCCATCGCCTTGCGACGGATGTTGCGTACCGACACCTTGGCGTCCTCACCCTTGGCCTTGGCCTGCTTGACCAGGTCGCGGCGGCGCTCCTCGGTCAGCTGCGGGATCGCCACGCGGATGACGTTGCCGTCGTTGGTGGGGTTGACGCCGAGGTCGGAGTTGCGGATCGCATCTTCGATGTTGCGCAGCTGGCTGGCCTCGTAGGGCTTGATGACCACCAGACGCGCCTCGGGGACGTTGATGCTCGACAGCTGGGTGATCGGCGTCGAGGCGCCGTAGTAGTCGACGTGGATCCGGGAGAACATGCCCGGATTGGCGCGGCCGGTGCGGATCGACGCCAGATCGTCGCGCGCCACCGCCACCGCCTTCTCCATCTTCTCTTCGGCATCGAAGAGCGTTTCGTCGATCACTGTCTGTATCTCCCGTCGCTACGTTCGCCCGGCGTCGCCGCACCCGTTCAGGTGGTGACCAGTGTTCCGATCTTCTCACCCGCGACCGCGCGGGCGATATTGCCGTCGACGAGCAGGTTGAACACCAGGATCGGCATGCCGTTGTCCATGCACAGCGAGAAGGCGGTCGCGTCGGCCACCGCAAGGCCGCGGTCGATGACCTCCCGGTGGGTGATCGCGGTGAGCAGCTCGGCGTCCGGTTCGGTGCGGGGATCGGCGGTGTAGACACCGTCGACCGCCTTGGCCATCAACACCACCTCGGCGCCGATCTCGAGCGCCCGCTGGGCGGCTGTGGTGTCGGTCGAGAAGTACGGCAGCCCCATACCGGCGCCGAAGATCACGACGCGACCCTTCTCCAGGTGGCGCACCGCGCGCAGCGGGATGTAGGGCTCGGCGACCTGACCCATCGTGATCGCCGTCTGCACGCGGGTGTCGATACCTTCCTTCTCCAGGAAGTCCTGCAGCGCCAGGCTGTTCATCACGGTGCCGAGCATGCCCATGTAGTCGCTGCGGGTGCGCTCCATCCCGCGTTGCTGCAGCTGAGCCCCGCGGAAGAAATTGCCGCCGCCGATCACGACGGCCACCTGCACACCGCTGCGCACCACCTCGGCGATCTGGCGGGCCACCAGGTGCACGACGTCCGGATCGAGGCCGACGGCGCCGCCGCCGAACATCTCGCCGCCCAGTTTGAGCAGCACTCGCGAGTACAGCGGCCGGATGTCGCCGACTGCCGCGCCGGCGCCGTGGGTGTTGTTCGGCTCCGACATGCCCTTCCGGCCTCCTCGCTACGACGTACCGGGCGCTCCCCCAGGTGGCACACCCATCCTGCCTCATGCGGGGTTCCCGATGTGGCCGGGGCGCGTGAATTCGCCCCGGCGGCGCGTCAGCCGAGGTGGGCCGAAAGCAGCCAGGCCGCCACCGACTTGCGGCCGCCCGGCTCGTCGCGGACGTCGGTGAAGCCGACGTGGCCGGCCGGGTCGACGTGCGGCGGGAAGTTGGCGTGGATGCGCGCGGGCCGGATCTCGTCGATCTGCCAGTACTTGCCGACCACGTCGCGCAGTTCGTCCTCGGTCACCGGGTTCGCCGGGCCCATCGACGGCACCCCGGCCGCGTCGAAGACCAGCACGAAATAGCTGGCGCCGGGGGCGGCGGCGCGCACGATGGAGCGCTGGTAGCCCTCACGCAGTTCGACGGGCATGGAGTGGAACAGGGTGCTGTCGACGATCGTGCCGAAGCGGCCGTCGTATCCGGTGAAATCGCTGATGTCGGCGACCTCGAACGTGGCGTTGGTCAGACCGCGCCGCGCCGCCTCGGCCCGGGCCAGCTCGATCCCGGTCGGCGCCAGGTCCAGCCCGACGGTGGTGAATCCGCGTTCGGCGAGGTACAGCGCCGTTGCCGCCTCCCCGCAACCGGCGTCGAGGACGTCGCCGTGGAATTTGCCCGCCTCGATCAGAGCGGCGATCTCCGGTTGCGGTTCGCCGATGCTCCAGGGCGGCCGCGCTCCGACGAATTCCGGGGCGTCACCGCGGTAGGCGGATTCGAACATCTCTCCAGGACTGGTCACCCCCCGTTGATATCAACCCGGTGGATCCATGTCGACAAGATTTTGACGCGTCGGATTCGCTGACGGATCACCTCTGGGCGTCTGACCTTCCCGCAGGACGTCTGCCTGACGATGCTGGCGCGGCGGCCGGGGCGGTCGGCCCGCCGCGCTCACCGACGGCGGCCGAGAAATCCTGGCGCGCACCGACTCCGGTGTAGGGGCCGGGGCGCGAGTTCGGGCGGATCCTGGTCGCGCTCGGCGCCGACTAGAGTCGGGCGTCATGACGTCACCGGCCGGGCATGTGTACCTGTCGCGGTTGCTCACCGACGGCGCGATGGCGCGGCTCCACCAGCTCGGCCGGCCCCTGGTGATCGGCGAGGAGAACCCGCCCACCCGCGCGGCGCTCGAGGACGGCTTCGCCGGGGCGTGCGCGGCCGTGGTGACGCTGACCGAACGCGTCGACGCCGAGCTGCTCGCGTGCGCGGGCAACGGGTTGCAGGTGGTCGCCAACGTGGCCGTCGGCTACGACAACATCGACGTCGCGGCCGCCAGCGCCGCCGGGGTGACCGTCACCAACACCCCCGGTGTGCTCGACAACGCCACGGCCGACCACACATTCGCCCTCGTGCTCGCCGCCACCCGCAGGGTGGTCGACGGCGACCGCTTCCTGCGCACTCGCCAGCCGTGGATCTGGGGTCCGCGCATGTTCACCGGTCTGGACGTGAGCGCGGGTGCCACGCTGGGCATCCTCGGCTTCGGCCGGATCGGCAGGGCGGTGGCGCGACGGGCCCACGCCTTCGACATGACGGTGCTGGCCACCTCGCGGCACCGCACCTCCGGCGTCGACGACGGCGTCCGGTTCGTCGACACCGACACGCTGCTGGCCGACAGCGACGTCGTGTGTGTGCTGACCCCACTCACCCCGCAGACCCGCCACCTCATCGACGCCGCGGCACTGGCCCGCATGAAACCGACCGCCTATCTGGTCAACACCGCACGCGGCGGCGTCGTCGACGAGGCGGCACTCGTCGACGCGCTCACCGCCGGACATATCGCGGGCGCCGCGCTCGATGTGTTCGAGAATGAACCCCATGTCAATCCCGCGCTGCTCGACGTCCCGAACCTCGTCCTCACCCCGCACATCGCCAGCGCGGGTGCGGCCACCCGCGACGCCATGGGCATCCTGGCCGTCGACAACGTCGCGGCCGTCCTGGCCGGCCGGCCCGCGCTGACCCCGGTCCGATGAGAATCGTTCTCGCACCGGACTCGTTCAAGGAGTCCATGACCGCCGCGCAAGCGATCGCCGCCATGCGCGACGGCGTCCGCGCCGCGCTGCCCGACGCCGAATGCGTCGGGGTGCCGATGGCCGACGGCGGTGAGGGCACCGTCGACGCCGTGGTGGACGCGCTCGACGGTGAGCGGGTGACCGTCGAGGTGGCCGACGCGCTGGGCCGGCCGGTACGCGCCGGCTACGGTTACGTCCCGAGCCGCCGGCTGGCGGTCATCGAGATGGCCGCCGCGGCGGGCCTGGAGCTGATTCCGCCGCCGGAGCGGGATGTGTTGCGCGCCAGCACCTTCGGTATCGGTCAGCTGATCGCGAACGCGCTGGACCGCGGCGCCACCGAATTCCTGGTCGGGCTCGGCGGTTCGGCCACCAACGACGCGGGGGCGGGCATGCTCACCGCGCTGGGGGTGTCGCTCACCGACGCCGAGGGCGCCCCCCTGCCACCGGGTGGTGCCGCGCTGGCCGATCTGCACCGCATCGACGTCAGCGACCTCGATCCGCGGCTGGCGGGGGTGCGTATTCAACTGGCCTGTGACGTCACCGCTCCCCTGCTCGGCCCCCGCGGCGCCAGCGCGGTCTTCGGACCGCAGAAGGGCGCCGCACCCGCCGACGTCGACCGCCTGGAAGCCGCGCTCGGCCGGTTCGCCGAGGTGGCCGACGCGGCGCACGCCGACACGCCGGGGGCGGGAGCGGCGGGTGGGCTCGGCTTCGCGCTGCTCGAATTCCTCGGCGCCACAAGCAGACCCGGCGTCGACGTGGTGGCCGAGACCGTCGGGCTGGAGCAGGCGCTGCAGGGTGCGGCGTGGGTGTTCACCGGCGAGGGTGGCGTCGACGCCCAGACGTTGATGGGGAAGACGCCCTACGGGGTGGCCCAGGTCGCCGCACGCACCGGAACCCGGGTGGTGATCTTCGCCGGCCGCGTCGGCGACGACGCGTCGGTGCTGCTCGACCACGGCGTCGACGAGATCGTCGGCATCACCGCACCCGGCACGCCGCTCGCGGAGGCCCTGCGCACGGGACCGCAGTCACTGGCCCGGGCGGCCGCCGACTTCCTGCGCCGACACTACGGTTGCTGACCGGAATCTCGCGGATTCCGGTCAGCAACCGTAGGCTCGCGACCCTCTATGACTCGCGCGCGACGTCGGCCACCGGCAGACCCGCCTGGTGCGCGTGGCACGCCTTCGGCGGTGACGGGGGCAGGTCGAGCGCCGGGTTGCCGTCGAAGAAGCCGACCGGCTTGAGGTGGAAACCGGTGTAGGCGCAGGGCATGACGGGCCAGTCCTCCGGCCGCACGACGTGGTGCGCGCCGACGGTGTACCAGAGCACCACGTCGGTGTCCTCCAGCGGCGCGTCGTCGGCGACGTACTGCGGCAGCCCCTGCATGTCGGGTGACTGGTACATGTAGTCGCCCGCGGCGTACAACTCACCCGGCTCGTAGCGTGTCACCCACAGGTTGTGCTGGACGAACCGGGCCCGGTCGTAGATGTAGGAACCCTCCTGCACCATCACCGGCACCACGTCCTTGGGCGTGAGCTTGTAGGCGACGGGGTTGCCGAGCTCGTTGCGCTTCGACGGGTTGGCGATCTTCCAGTACCTGCCGGTCGACCAGTCCCAGTCCCGTGCGCCCTCGGCCTCCGAGGCGACCAGCGTGTCGCGGGTGATCCACGCGTTGTGGTGCGGGTTGAGCGCCGGATCGGGTTCAGGGATCGAATCCACCTCGTAGACGCTGTTTCCCGGGCCGTCGATGCTCATGTCCAGCCGGAAGTTGAAGAAGTGCTGATGGTTCGGGCCGTAGATGCCGGGCGCCACCATTTTCCCCCAGCGGGGCTCCTCACCGTCCTCGACGGCGCCGGTGGTCAGCACCCCCGACAGTTTGACCTCGACCTCCATCGAGGCGTCGTTGTAGAAGTACCAGAAGAACCCGTACTCGTAGTTGCCGACGGTGCAGATCATCGAGATCACCAGCCGCCGCGACCGCCGCACCTCGACCTCACCGGTGCGGAAGTCGGTGTGCTTCCACGAGATTCCGTAGTCCTCCTCGTGCATGCAGATGGCGTTGGGGATGGTGACGGCGTTGCCAGACGAGTCGTTCACGGTCCCGTCGAAGTAGAAGATCTCGCCGAGACAGTCGCATCCCAGGGTCAGCGGGTTGGCCGAGAAACCCATCCCGACCTCGCCCATGTCGAAGACGTTCTTGTTCCAGTGCGTCGGCGAGGTGTCGCCGTAGGGCACCACCATCTCCGACAGCGACGCCCGGTACACGATCGGCCGCGTCTCACCCCGGTCGGTATAGGTGATCTCGTGCAGCACGATGCCCTCGCGTGGATTGAAACCCACACGCATCGACCATTTCTGCCACTGCACCCGCCAGCCGTCGACGGTGAAGCTCGGCCCGTCCGGCTGGGTGATCTCGATGGGTTTGACATCGTCGCGGAACGCGGTGAACGCCGGGCGGTTGTTCGGATCGAACATGAACTTCTCGCTGTAGTTGCCCGCGGTCGGAGGCAACGGCACCACACCGTGGTCCTCGACGTCGATCACCGCCATGGCGTCGAGGTCGAACGTGACGATCAGACCCTCGACGGGCCGGGCGTATCCGTGTTCGGAGGGTGCGGCCCGCACGAACGTCAATGGGCGGCAGATCAGCGGTGAATTGTCATAGTGGTCCTGCGGGCCGTAGTACCCGGCTGGCCACGGATCGATCATGGCCAGACTGAAATCGGTGACGCCGCGTTTGCGCATCGCTTCCTGCCAGCGCGGATCCTCCCGCACCTTCTCCTCCACCCCGGTCATGTGCTCGACGAGGTAGGACGGGAAGCGTCCGGGTACCGGCTCCCACGCGTCGATGACGCGGGCGCCGAGGTCGACGATCGCCTCGTAGACCAGTTTGGCCGCGCCGTCGTACATGGTGGCGAGCGCGCGGCGCGACACCCCGTCGACGCCCTCGAAGGTGAGGGTGGGGGTCTTGGCCGGCTCGGCCAGCGAGATCATCACGAATTTCAGTGTGGGCGTCGCATATTCGGAGTCCATGATGATGGCGGCCGTGGCCTCGATCTCCGCTCCGCTCAGTGGGTCGAGCGGGTAGGCGACCGAGCCATCGGTGCTGTGCGACTGCAGGACGTTGCTGTTGACGGTCATATGACGATCAACCCCTTTCCGGGCTGGGCGATTCAGAGGTGGTCAGATCGAGGACGGCCAGATGCGCCAGTGCGTCTTCCTGGTTCACCTTGGCGGCGGCGCGGCGGCCGAAGTAGTACACGAGGGCGCCGAGCAGGAACATCGCCACCGAGATGCCACCCACCCAGCTCATCCAGGTGCCTCTCGGCACGTCGATCCACGGTTCGGCGAACGAGTAGTAGATACCGGCGCAGGTGGCCAGGCAGCCGATCACGACCACCGTCCACACCGCGGCCATCCCGCCGGGGATGCGCCAGAAGTCCTCGCCGGCGTAGCGATCCGCGTACTTGCGGCGGGCGATCACCAGCGGGATGAAGAAGAAGAAGCCGGAGATCAGCCACACCACGCTCAGGCCGCCCTGCAGGTAGACCGTCACGTTGGCCATGCTGCTCTGCGAGTACAGCGCCACGATGATCAGTGACGACAACGTGCCCTGGACGAGCACCGCGGTGACCGGGTTGCGGGTGCGGGGGTTGAGGTGGGTGAAGATGCGCGGCAGGTGGCGCTCCAGCCCGGAGACGAAGATGAGCCGCGAGTACGCCACCTGGTAGGTCACCAACGCGACGAACACGATGACCGCCAACAGAATCGCCGCGATCTCCATCAGTCCGGGGAAGCCGGACACGTCGAGGTTGCCGACGACGCCGGTGACCGGGTCGATCTCCTCGGTCGGCAGCACCATGATCGTGCCGAGGGTGGTGAGCAGGTAGATGCCGATGAGCGCGGCCGAACCCCACCCGATCATCTTGGTGGCGCTGCGCTTGACGGACAGGAACTCCGCCCCCATGTTGAACGGCGTCTCCACGCCGACGAGGTAGAGCAGCACCGTGCCGTAGAGGAATCCGGCGACGGCGAAGTTGGGGACCAGTGCCTCCGAGGCGCTGAACGGCGTGGCCGGCCCGCCGTTGCGCACGGTGAACAGCACCGCGCAGACGAAGATCGTCACGGTGAGCGCGCCGTACACGACGAAGGTGACGTTCATGATCTTCTGGTTGGCCGCGAGTCTGACGAGCGCCATGCCGATGACCGTCCACAGGATCACCAACTGCAGGACGATCGACAACGTCAGGCCCAGTTCAGCGTGGAAGGCCAACAGGATCAGCTGCAGCACGATGGCCGGGGAGCTCGCGGCGTTGAGGATGACGGGCACCCAGGACAGGTAGCCGCCCAAAAACGACATCTTCTCGCCCATGGTGCGGTACGCCCAGATGTAGACGCCGCCCTGTCCGGGCCACAGGTTGCCCAGCTCGGCGACCGCCAACGCGGCGGGCACCAGGAACGTCAGGATGCCCAGCACCCACATCGGGATGGCGTTCCAGCCGCCGCCGGCCATGATCGACGAGCCGGGGATCCAGCAGATGATGAACACGTACGTGGCGGTGAGGCCGAAGGTGCCGAGCACTTTCGGCAACACCTGCTCGGGGACGAGTTCGGTGGTCATGAGCGCGTCGCGCTGGTTGGGCGGCGGCGTCGCCTCGAGTTCCGCAGTCATGGGGGCCTCCGGGGTCAGTGGATGATCTGTCCGTCTTTCATGCGGACGACACGGCTCGCTTCGTCGGCCACCGTGGGGTCGTGGGTGCTCGCGACGACCGTGACGCCGAGCGTCGAACACAGGTCGCGCAGCATGCGCACCACCGTCTCCCCCGTGCGGTGGTCGAGGTTGGCCGTCGGCTCGTCGGCGAGGACGAGCGTCGGGTTGCTGATCAGCGAGCGCGCGATCGCGGTGCGCTGCTGTTCGCCGCCGGACATCTTGGTCGGTTGATGGTGGACGCGGTGGCCCAGTCCGACGAGCTCGAGGAGTTCGGTCGCTCTGGTGCGCAACGCCTTGCGGTCATACGGTTCGAACATCAGCGGTAGCTCGACGTTCTCGACCGCGGACAGGAACGGGATCAGGTTGTAGCTCTGGAAGATGAACCCGATGGTGTCGTGTCGCAGCGCCGCGAACTGGCTCTCGGTCAGGGTGCGGGTGTCGCGGCCCGCAACCGTCACCGAGCCCTTCGTCGGCCGGTCGAGTCCGCCGATGATGTTGAGCAGCGTGGACTTTCCGCTGCCGCTCGGCCCCATCAGGCAGACGAACTCGCCCGGATTGACGGTCAGGTCGGCGGCGACGAGCGCCCGCACCACCTCGTCGCCGAGCTTGTGGAGCTTCCAGACGTCGGCGATCTCGATGACCGGCTGCTGGGGCGGCGGGACGGCATCGTGGTCGCGGCGCTCTTCGATGGCGGTCATGGTCAGCCTCCTGCGGTCAGGGAGCGGATCGGCGGCCGCGACGCGGCCGTCCACGTGGGCACGACGCTGGTGGCCAGTGCGGCGACGATGCTGACACCGACGGAGATCACGAATCCGGCGAGCAGCCCGCTCGTCGCGACGCCGCCGGCCGCCAACCCGGTGGTGCCCAGGACGATGCCGGCGGCGGCGGCCAGCGCGGCGCCGGCGAGGGCACCGAGCACCGCGGCGACGACGGGTTCGACGAGCAGGGCCGCCACCACCGGCAGGCGCGGGATTCCGTTGGCGGCCAGCACGCCGAGTTCGCGGGTGCGATGCGCGACCGTGCGGGTGGTCGCCACCGCCACCTCCACGACACCGACGAGCAGCACGCTGACCGCGATGAGCACGACGGCCCGGTTGAGTTCGTCGGCGTGACCGAGGGACGCCGACTGCGCCCGGATGCCCTCGGACATCCCGAACACGATGACCACCAGGAACGCCCCGGTCGCCGTGGTGACGACCGGCAGCACCATCTCGCGGATGCGGCGGCGGGCCGACAGCCAGCCATAGGACAGTCCTCTGCGCAGCACTAGCGGGCTCCCAGGAGATCGACCGGTCGTTGTTGCAGCAGCCGGTGAACGGGGACGAGGGCGCCGACGATCGCCATCGCCGGGATGAAGGCGGCGACCATACCCGCGGCCTGCGCCCACGCGACCGGTGTCGCGATGCCCGGGCTCACCAGCGCCACAGCGGCTCCCGCGCCGAGCACACCGACGAGATACGCGGCCACGAAGACGAGGGCCGATTCGACGAGGAAGAAGTAGAGCACCTCGTCGGCGAGGCCGATGCTCGACATGATGCCGAATTCGCGTTTGCGTTCGGCGACTGCCGCCAGGAACGACGACACCGCGATCACGAATCCGAGCGCCAACCCGATCGTCGAGATCAGACCGAGCGTCGAACTCGTCACCTTTCCGGAGAACAGTGCGGAGAACTTCTGCTCGAACGACAGCGGTCCGGCGCCACCCACGGTGTCGTAGATCAGTCCGGGGCCGCCCGGTTCCGGCCTGAGTGACGGATCGGCGGTCGATCTCAGCCCGGTGGCCGCGCTGAACTGTTGCCCGAGATCGCGCCGGTTCTCCTGGCCGGCAGGGGCGTTGACGGTCCACCAGCCGTCGTCTCCCACCACGGAGTGGGCGACCGCACTGGACACCGTGACCGACTGACCGGTCCCGTCGACCTCCGCGACGAGATCGTGTCCGCCCACCTCGACGCGATCGCCGCTGCCAATGGCCAACCGGTCGGCCACAGCGGATCCGAAACGGGCGGTGCCCGAGGGGATTTCGTCGCGTCCCCGAAGTGATACCGCAACCCCGTCGATCTCGGCGCGGCCGGACAGGGTGCGGGCGGCGGTCCACCCGGCGGGGACGTCGATCAGCGGGGCGGGGCCGCCGGCGACCAGTGCCTGGGTATCGGGGTCGTAGCTCACCCCGGCGGCCGGCACCACCCACAGGTGCGCCTCGCCGAGCACGTCGGTGACCGAATCCGCGCCGGTGATCGCGAAACTCGACGAGATCGTGCGCACCACGGTCACACAGGCGATGGCCAACGCGATACCCAGTACCGACAGCACGAACCGTTCCGGCCGGCGGCGGATGTTGGCCAGCGCGAACCGGACCAGACACCCGAAGGTGTTCCCGGAGGCGGATGCGATCTCCGGTGACCGGGCAGACGTCGCTGCGTTGTTGACCTGACTGGTCTCCACAGTCAGCGATGGTGGGATCGAGTTGTTTCACCCACCGCCGCATGCGGTGTCGTCGAGGTTAACTCCGCACGGACGTGGTTACGTCGGCGTGTCGGCGGACAACGGATTTCGTTGTCACGCCTGGCCGGTACGGCCGCAAACCCCGGTCAGGCGGCGTCCTGCAGACGCCGCCACGGCCGGGCCTGCTCGAGTTCGTAGGCCAGTTCCAGCAACCGGGCCTCCTGTCCCACCGTGGAGGCGAACATCATCCCGATGGGCAGTCCGTCCTCGGATTCGGCCAGCGGCAGGGACAGGGCGGGGTCGCCGGTCGCGTTCTGCAGCGGTGTGAACGCCACCCAGTCGATCAGTCGGTCGATGATCTGCCGGTAGTCCGCCGTCGGGTCGAGGTGCCCGATCCGCGGCGGGACGTCGGCCAGGGTGGGGGTGAGCACGACGTCGTGATCGCGGGCCAGGCCGGTGGTGATGCGACGGGTGCGGGCGAGCCGGGCGGTGGCCACCGGCAGCCGGTGCAGGTTGCGTGCGGCGTGCGCCTCCAACCCCAGGGTGAGATTGTCCAGGCGGGTGCGGTCGAAGGCGGCGCCGAAGGTGCGGCGCCCGCCGCGGACGAGCGCGAAGGACAGAAACGACCAGTACAGCAGGAAGTCGTCCATGAAGCGCTCGGGTATCGGGTTGTCGATCGGCGTGACGCGGTGACCCAGTTCCTCCAGCAGCGCAGCGGTTTTCATGGTCGCCTCGCGGACGTCGGGGGCGGCTTCGCGGGCGATGGACTGGGTGCAGACGGCGATCCTCAGCCGCTGCCGGCCCGGCCCGGTGACGTCACCGATCGGCGGGAGCTTGGGGTTGCGGTACACCCGTTCCATCTCGCGGTAGAACGCGGCGGTGTCGCGCACCGACCGGGTGACGACCCCGTTGGCGACGATGCGCAGCGGCATCTGACGCATGTCCCGGTCCAGCGGCAGCCGCCCGCGGGACGGTTTGAGGCCGACCAACCCGTTGCAGGACGCGGGGATCCGGATCGACCCGCCGCCGTCGTTGGCGTGCGCGATCGGCACCACGCCGGCGGCGACGAACGCGCCGGAGCCCGAGGACGACGCGCCGGCGGTGTGGTCCGGATGCCAAGGATTGCGCACCGCACCGAGGCGGGGATGTTCGGCGGAGGCGGAGAACCCGAACTCCGACATCTGCGTCTTGCCGAGCGGCACCAGCCCGGTCGCCAGATAGGCGCGGGCGAAGTCACCGTTGGCGGCCGCGGGCCGGGGCTCCCAGGCGTCGGTGCCCTGCATGGTGGGCATGCCGGCGACCGCAACGTTGTCCTTGACGAACGTCGGGACACCGTCGAAGTAGCCGCCGTAGGACCGCGGCGCGGCCGCTCGGGCCCTCGCGCGGTCGAAGGCTTCGTAGGCCAGGCCGTTGAGGGCAGGGTTGACCGCCTCGGTGCGTGCGATGGCCGCCTCCACGAGGTCGGTGCGCGATACTCGGCCCTGCCGCAGTGCCTCGACGATCCCGACGGCGTCGAGGTCACCCAGAGCGTCGTCGGCGAAGGCGCTTATGCCAGTCATGCGCCCGACGGTACCAACACGTACCGGCTCCTCGGCCGAGCAGACGCAAAAGCGCCCCGGAACTCGCGTTCCGGGGCGCTTTGCGTGTGTCCTACGTCAGGCCTGACCGACCTCGAACCGGACGAACCGGGTGACGGTCACGCCGGCCTCGTCGAGCAGGGCCTTGACCGTCTTCTTGCTGTCGGACACCGACGGCTGGTCGAGCAGCACGACGTCCTTGTAGAAACCGGTGACCCGGCCCTCGACGATCTTCGGCAGCGCCTGCTCCGGCTTGCCCTCGTTGCGGGCCGTCTCCTCGGCGATGCGCCGCTCGTTGGCGACGATGTCTTCCGGCACGTCCTCACGGGTGAGGTACTTGGCCTTCAGCGCGGCGATCTGCAGGGCGACCGCGTGGGCCGCCTCTTTGTTGTCGCCCTCGTACTCCACCAGCACACCGACGGCCGGCGGCAGATCCGCCGCACGCTTGTGCAGGTAGGTCTCGACGGTGCCGTCGAAGTACGCGACGCGGCGCAGTTCGAGCTTCTCGCCGATCTTGGCCGACAGGTCGGCGATGACCTGCTCGACGGTTGGGTTCGCCTGGCTGCCGGAAATGTGAGCGGCCTTGAGCGTGTCGATGTCGGTGGCCTTGGACGCCGCCGCCGCGGCGACGATCTGATCGGCCACGGCCTGGAACTCCGCGTTCTTGGCGACGAAGTCGGTCTCGGAGTTCAGCTCGATCAGCGCGCCGTCCTTGGCCGCGACCAGGCCCTCGGCGGTCGCGCGCTCGGCGCGCTTGCCGACGTCCTTGGCGCCCTTGATGCGCAGCAGTTCGACGGCCTTGTCGAAGTCGCCGTCAGCCTCGACGAGCGCGTTCTTGCTGTCGAGCATGCCGGCGCCGGTGAGCTCCCGAAGCCGCTTGACGTCGGCAGCGGTGTAGTTCGCCATGTAAGCCTTCCCTAGGGGTTCTGGGCGATGGTGGGTTCGGTCTGGATTTCCGCCTCGGGCGTGCCGGGTGCGGCACCGACCGCGGTCGGCGACGCCGTCGCGCCGGCGAGCAGTTCCTGCTCCCACTCGGCGAGCGGCTCGGCGGCCGGCCCGTCCTGGCTGGCTTCGGCCTTGTTGCCGTTGCCTGCGCCCGCACGGGCCTGCAGACCCTCGGCGACCGCCGCGGCCACGACCTTGGTCAGCAGCGCGGCGGAGCGGATCGCATCGTCGTTGCCCGGGATCGGGTAGTCGACGACGTCGGGGTCGCAGTTGGTGTCGAGGATCGCGATGATCGGGATGTTCAGCTTGCGGGCTTCGGCAACCGCGAGGTGCTCCTTGTTGGTGTCGACGACCCAGATGGCCGAGGGCACCTTCTGCATGTCGCGGATACCGCCGAGGCTGCGCTCGAGCTTGTTCTTCTCGCGGGTCAGCATCAGGATTTCCTTCTTGGTGCGACCCTCGAAGCCACCGGTCTGCTCCATCGCCTCGAGTTCCTTGAGGCGCTGCAGACGCTTGTGCACCGTGGAGAAGTTCGTGAGCATGCCGCCCAGCCAGCGCTGGTTCACGTAGGGCATGCCGACGCGGGTCGCCTCTTCGGCGATCGACTCCTGCGCCTGCTTCTTGGTGCCGACGAACATGATCGAACCGCCGTGCGCGACGGTCTCCTTGACGAACTCGTACGCCTTGTCGATGTAGGTCAGCGTCTGCTGCAGATCGATGATGTAGATGCCGTTGCGGTCGGTGAAGATGAACCGCTTCATCTTGGGATTCCAGCGACGGGTCTGATGCCCGAAGTGAGCGCCGCTGTCGAGCAGCTGCTTCATGGTCACAACAGCCATGGTTCGGCCATTCCTTATCTGTCGGTTGTCGCCCGGCGTCGGGTGATGCCGGGCCCTGGTGGCTGCGGGAGTGCCGGACCCGTCTGGGACGGGACCGCCGGCATCCGGTACGACTCTCGAGTCGAGGTGCAGACACGCGAAGTCAGCCCGCTCGATGCGAACTGCAGATAGGAGTTTACACCGTCGGAACAGGTGCTTTGTCCACAGCGGAGGCCTGCTCCACAGGGCAGCCCCCGATGCCTTCCCATTCTGCGGCCGACCGTCTGAACTGGGCCGATGCGGGTCGTGGCGGTACTGGCGGGGATCGCCGTCCTGGCGGCGGCTCCGGTGCGCGCCGACCCGGCGCCCGCGGACGGCCGACTGGACTGGCCGCTGCGGCCGAGGCCCGCGGTGGTGCGCACCTTCGACGCGCCCGCCGCGAAGTGGCAGCGCGGGCACCGCGGCGTCGACCTGGCCGCCGCGCCGGGGCAGCCGGTGTATGCCGGGCAGGCGGGCACGGTGGTGTTCGCGGGCGTATTGGCCGGTCGGCCGCTGGTGTCGATCGCCCATGACGGCGGTTTGCGTACCAGCTATGAACCCGTGGCGCCGTCGGTGTGGTCGGGACAGCGGGTCGGCGCCGGCACGCCGATCGGTGAGGTGGTCGCCGGGCACGCGGGATGCGCGGCCCCGAGCTGCCTGCACTGGGGCGCGATGTGGGGGCCGGCGTCGCGGGCCGACTACGTCGATCCGCTCGGGCTGCTGACGTCGACACCGGTGCGGCTGCTGCCGCTGCGGTAGCCGCGGCGCGACAATCGGATCATGATCGCCAGCGCCGCGCACCGCTCGCGCCCGTTTCGCTTCGGCCTCACCACCGCGCTGCCGCGCGCGGGTGCGGACGCCCGCGACTTCGCCCGCACCGTGGAATCGGCGGGATTCGACGTACTCACCTTCGCCGATCATCTGACGCCCGCGATCTCACCGTTCGCCGGGGCGACCGCCGCCGCCATGGCCACCGAGCGACTGCACGTGGGAACACTGGTGCTCAACAACGACTTCCGCCATCCCGTGGAGACCGCCCGCGAATCGGCCGGGGTGGCGACGGTGTCCGACGGCCGGTTCGAGCTCGGGCTCGGCGCCGGCCACATGAAGTCCGAGTACGACGCCGCGGGAATCCCGTTCGCCCGCGGCGGTATTCGCGTCGGACGCCTCGAGGAGTCGGTGGCGGTCGTCCGGGCGCTGCTCGACGGGGACGCCGTCGACCTCGACGGTGCGCACTACCGGGTGCACGCTGGGGCGGGTGCGCTGCTGGCGCCGCCGGCGCACCGGGTGCCGCTGCTGATCGGCGGCAACGGTGAGCGGGTGCTGCGGCTGGCCGGCCGCGTCGCCGACATCGCGGGATTCGCGGGGATCACCCACAACCACGACGCCACCGAGGTGGCGCTGACGCACTTCGGGCCCGACGGTCTGGACGACCGGATCGCCGTCGTCCGCGACGCCGCAGGCGACCGGTTCGACGAGATCGAACTGCAGGCGCTCATCCAGGCGGTGGTTGTCACCGAGGACCGCGAGACCGCCGCGGCCGACCTCGCCGGCGCCATCGGCGGCGTGGGGCCCGCCGACCTGCTGGACTCCCCGTTCGTCCTGCTCGGTACCCACGAGCAGATGGCCGACATGCTGGTCGAACGCCGGCGGCGGTTCGGGGTGAGCTATTGGACGGTGTTCGACGAGTGGGCCGGGCGACCGTCGGCGATGCCTGATCTGGCGAAGGTCATGAGCTTGCTTCGGTGAGCGACTCGAACGCCACCGCCCGCACCGGCGCACCGTCGGCGTCGACCGGGAGCGGGAAGAACCCGATCCGCACCCGAGCGGGTAGGCCGTCGAGATTGCACAGGTTCTCGACGATCAGGGCGTCGGCGCCGAGCACGACCTGGTGCACCGGAAAGTCGGTGTCGACCCCGGTGGGGTCGGGACTCAGCGTGTCGACGGCAAGCACGCGCATGCCACGGCGTACCAGGTCCGTGGCGGCGTCGACCGACAGCGCCGGGTGGTTCAGCGCGGCGGCGCTGCCGAAAAGGGGCCGCCCACCCGGTGTCGAACACCACGATCGGGGGCATCCGGTCCGGCAGTGGGCCGTCGAGGGCCGCGCGGATCTCGGGCAGACCGTAGGTCGCTCGCGGCGCCAGCGCCTCGAGGTGGACGATGAGCGCGTCACCGGTGAGTTCCCGCAGGGAGATCCGCGCCGTCGTCCGTCCGCCTTCGATGCAGTGCGACGGCGCGTCGAGGTGGGTTCCGGTGTGCGAGCCCAGATGCAGCACCGCCACGTCGACGCCGTCGCGTGCCAGCAGCAGCGCCGGTTCGACGGTGACGGCGGGATCACCGGGATAGACCTGCATGCCCGTCGCGATCGGATGGCTGAGGTCACGCATCGCGGACCTCCGCGAGATGCACGCTCTCCTCGCGGGCCGCGCGTCGGGGCAGCATCGCCGACAGGTACAGCACGAACGTCAGCGCGAACGCCGGGATGGTGACGCCGACCGGACTGGGCCATACGTAGGTCAACACGTAGGACGCGACGGCACCGATCGCCCACGCCGCCACCGCGATCCAGTTCACGCCGCCGGCGTACCAGTACCGGCCGCCGCGGGCGCGCAACAGATCAGAGGTGTACGCCGACCTCTTCACCAGGTAGTAGTCGACGATCATGATCGCGAAGACCGGGACGAAGAACGCACCGATGACCGTGAGGAAGTCGGTGAACTGCCCGAGCAGGCCGAGCCATGTCGACCCGAGTATCGAGACGAGCCCGAGCGCCAGCGCCGTGGGCAGGAACCGCAGACGCGCGCCGACGGGTGCGTTGACCACCGACGTGGTCATCCCGTAGACGACCATCGTGTTGGTGGCCATCACCGACAGGAAGATGACGATCGCCAGCGGCGCACCGAACGGCGCGACGATCGCGGCCGGGTCGAACGCGACGGCCTCGCCGTCGGTGAGGATGACGTAGCCGATCGCCGTCACGCCCAACGTCATCGCGGTGACGGTCGACAGCGTGTAGCCGACACCGGACCCGACGATCCCCGCCCGACTCGAGCGGGCGAACCGGTTGAAGTCGGCCGACAGCACCGTCCACGAGATCGCGGTCGCGATGACGATGTCGAGCACGGTCACCGCGGTGAACCCGATCGACGCGTCGACCGGGATCGACTGGAACGCCGCCGGACCGAAGTCGGTGAACGCGATGACGAAGATCCACGCGATGATCGCCAGCATCAACACCGCGAGCCACGGCTCCACCCGCGCGATGCCCTCGTGGCCGAGGATCGCGATCAGCACGACGATCGTCTGGCACAGCACGGAGAACAGGATCGGGCTGGAGAAGCCGGTGAGGTCCTCGACGAGGTAGTCGACGGTCACTCCGGCGAGCATCGCCTGCACCCAGCTCCAGCCCATCAGGATCACGACGTTGGCGGCGACCGGGAGCAGGCTGCCGCGGGTGCCGAATGCGCCGCGGGTCAGTGCCATGGTCGGCAGGCCGGTGCGGGTGCCGATGTTGCCGACGAGCACGAGCACGACTGCGCCGCAGAGGGTGCCGAGCACGATCATGGTCAGCGCGGTCGCGAAGTCGACGGCGGGCAGCAGCAGCGTTCCGGTCAGCAGCGTGGTCACCACGAGATTCGCCGCCAGCCAGATCATCGCGATGCGGCCCAGCGACAGCGTGCCGCGGACCGGCCCGGCGTTGTCGGCCTGCTCCTCGAGGCGGCGGTCGAGTCGACGGTAGAGCGACATTCGACGAAACTACGCCGAAATCACCCGTCAGGCGCGGGGGTGGGCCTGGTCGTGGACGGCCCGAAGACGCGCGACCGTGACGTGGGTGTAGAGCTGGGTCGTCGCGAGCGTGGAGTGACCCAGGAGCTCCTGCACGATGCGCAGGTCGGCGCCGCCTTCGAGCAGGTGGGTGGCGGCGCTGTGCCGCAGGCCGTGCGGACCGATGTCGGGGGCGCCGTCGACCGCGCCGACCGTCTGATGCACGACGGTGCGCGCCTGACGGGGGTCGAGCCGGCGGCCGCGTGCGCCGAGCAGCAGAGCCGGCCCCGACTCGGCGGTGGCCAGCGCGGGCCGGCCGGCGGTCAGCCACGCGCGCAGCGCCTGGTCCGCCGGCTCGCCGAACGGGACGGTGCGCTGTTTGTCGCCCTTGCCGAGGACACGCACCAGCCTGCGGGAGGTGTCGACGTCGTCGACGTCGAGCCCGCACAGTTCGCTGACCCGGATTCCGGTGGCGTACAGCATCTCCACGATCAGCCGGTCCCGCAGCGCGAGCGGATCCCCTTGCTGGGCACCGGACTTCGCCGCGTCGAGCGCATCGCGCGCCTGATCCTGACGCAGCACCGATGGCAAGGTGCGGCGCGCCTTGGGCATCTGCAGCCGGACGGCCGGGTCGGAGGCCATCAGCCCGCGCCGCACGGCCCACGCGGTGAACGTCTTCACCGCCGACGTCCGCCGGGCCAGCGTGGTGCGCGCTGTCCCGGCGGCCGCCTGCGCCGACAGCCATGACCGCAGCAGCGGCAGCGTCAGCGCCGTGAGGCCGGCGCCCGGCGTCCGCTCGTCGACGAACGCCACCAGTGACCGCAGATCGCCGAGATAGGCCCGGCGGGTGTGGTCGGAGCGGCCGCGTTCCAGTGCGAGGTACTGGTCGAACTCCTCGAGGACGGACTCCACGCCCCTACCGTGGCAGAGCCGCCGCGGGTGTCTAGCCGACGCGCCGCAGCGTGTCCGGGGTGAGATCGGCCAGCGTCGGATAGCCGTCGACGGCCATGGTCAGGTCGGCCTCGGCGAGCAGCGCGCGCAGCACGTGGACCACGCCGTCGATGCCGCCGAGCGCCAGGCCGTAGGCGTAGGGCCGGCCGATTCCCACGGCGGTGGCGCCGAGCGCGAGCGCCTTGACGATGTCGGAACCGTTGCGGATGCCCGAGTCGAACAGCACCGGCAGGCCGTCGGCCGCCTCGACGACGCCGGGCAGGCAGTCGATGGCCGGCAAGCCGCCGTTGGCCTGGCGCCCGCCGTGGTTGGAGCAGTAGATCCCGTCGACGCCCTCGTCATTGGCCCGGCGGGCGTCGTCGGCGTGGCAGATGCCCTTGACGATGAGCGGCAGCGAGGTCAGCGACCGCAGCCACGGCAGGTCGTCCCACGTCAGCGGGTTGCCGAACAGCGACACCCACCTGAGCACCACGGCCTGCGGGTTCTCCTCCGGTGGCTGGGCCAGGCCGGCGCGGAACACCGGGTCGCTGGTGTAGTTGGCCAGGCAGCGGCCGCGCAGCTGCGGGAAGTTCGACGTCGACAGGTCGCGCGGCCGCCAACCGGGCACCCACGTGTCGAGGGTGACGATGATCCCCTTGTAGCCGGCGGCTTCGGCGCGGTGCACGAGGCTGGCTGCGAGCTCGCGGTCGGTGGGGGTGTAGAGCTGGAAGAAGCCCGGGGTGTCCCCGAATTCGGCGGCGACGTCTTCGAGCGGATCCTCGGTCAGTGTCGACACCACCATCGGCACCCCGGTGCGCGCGGCGGCACGGGCGGTGGCGAGGTCGCCGTGCCCGTCCTGCGCGCAGATGCCGATCACTCCGATGGGCGCCATGAAAACCGGTGCGGGCAGCGACAATCCGAACAGGTCGACCGACAGGTCGCGGTCGCGGGTGGCCCGGAACATACGCGGCACCAGACCCCAGTTGTCGAAGGCGGTGCGGTTGACCCGCTGGGTGCGTTCGTCACCCGCCCCGCCCGCGACGTAGGAGTACACCGACGGCGGCATCGCGGACTGGGCCTTGCCCTCCCATTCCGCGAACGTCATCGGCAGCCTCGGCATGATGCCGGAGAGCCCCTGCAGGTAGATCTCGAGTTGGTAGTCGCCGAATGCCATGTCCGTCAGCGTGCCAGCCCGTGCGCCGAGGACCGCGCAGGCTCGCGTGTCAGCTCGCGGCCTCGGCCTTGGCCAGTTCGGCCTTCCACTGCCGGAACGTCTCCTCGGTGCGGCCGCGCCGCCAGTAGCCCGATATCGACGACGCCCACTTGGCCTCGACGCCCCGTTCCTTGCGGATGTAGGGCCGTAGGTTGTGCATGACGGCCTGGGCCTCGCCGTGGATGAAGACCTGCACCTGCCCGGGCAGCCACGCCGCCTCCTTGACCGCGGCGATCAGCGGGGC
Organism: Mycolicibacterium litorale; assembly: GCF_014218295.1. The sequence goes on along the minus strand of NZ_AP023287.1, from coordinate 2,003,095 downwards.
GTGGTCACCGGCGGCCTCCTCCGGCACCAGGTCGGCCCGTCCGCCTCGGTAGATCCAGCTGACCGACACACCGTCCGGCGCGTTCAGCGGAATCTCGTCGTCGGGCCCGGCGACCTCGACGAACACCTTCCCCACCGCGTCGGCCGGTAGCGCCTCGATCACGGCCCCGATGGCGGGTAGCGCCGCCTCGTCACCGGCGATCAGATGCCAGTCGGCCGCGGGATCCGGGCTGTACGCCCCGCTCGGTCCCATGAGGTAGGCCGGTTGACCCGGCTGTGCGTTGGCGGCCCAGGGGCCGGCGACCCCGTGCTCCCCGTGCACGACGAAGTCGATGGTGACCTCGCCGCGCTCCGGGTCGACCTTGCGCACGGTGTAGGTCCGCACCACCGGCTGCTTCTCGGGCGGCAGCGCTTTGAAGCTGTCCAGGGTCAGCGGCTGTTCCAACGCGGACACGTCGACGCCGTCCGGGACGATCACGAGCTTGACGTAGGCGTCGGCGAACTCGCTGGGCGTGAAGGTGTCGAAGCCGGTCGTCCCGTTGCCGCCGAGCACCACCCGAACCATGTGAGGTGCCAACTGCTCAGTGCGCACCACTTCGAACGTGTGGACCGGTCGTCCAGCCACGACTGCCTCCTGACTCCTCGGGGATCCTCATCGACGATACGAGCGGCACGGCCCGCCCAGTGGGCTACCGCCTTGTGCCAATTCTCCAGCGGCCGCCGTCCCGTACCACCAAGCCTGCCACCTCCAACATCGCGAGCGGCCCGAGTACCTGGTGAGCGGGGATGCCCGCGCCGAACGCGACCTCGTCGGCGGTGCGCGCACCGCGCTTCGGCAGAGCGTCGTAGATCCGCCGCTCGGTGTCGGTGAGCCCGTCCAGTGGCGACGCCGGCGCCTGTTCGGCCGGCGCCAGCTCGCCGATGCGGCCGACCAGCTCGACGACGTCCTCGGCGCGGGTGACGAGCGTCGCATGGTCGCGCAGCAACCGGTGACACCCCACCGACGCTGCCGAGGTGACCGGTCCTGGCACGGCACACACCGGGTGGCCCAGGGCCTCCGCCCATCCGGCGGTGTTGGAGGCGCCGCTGCGGGCGCCGGCTTCCACGACCACCGTCGCCCCCGACAGCGCCGCGACGAGGCGGTTACGCGTGAGGAAACGGCTCCTGGTCGGCCGGGATCCCGGCGGGTACTCGCTGAGGACCAGACCCTCCTCACCGATGCGACGCAGCAGCCCGGCATGTCCCGCCGGGTACGGCACGTCGAGGCCGCCGGCCACCACCGCGACGGTCACCCCGTCGGCGGCGAGCGCGGCCCGGTGCGCGGCCCCGTCGATTCCGAACGCGCCGCCCGAGACCACCGCGACGTCGCGCATCGCCAGACCGGCGGCCAGATCCGCCGCCACATGTTCGCCGTAGGCGGTCGCCGCACGAGTACCGACGATCGCCGCCGCCCGGCGGGCCACGTCGTCCATGCGGACAGGACCGACCGCCCACAACACCAGCGGTGCATGCCCCTGCGGGCGGTCGAGGTTTCCGAAGGCGACGAAGTTCAACAGCGGCCACTCGTCGTCGAATGCGGTGACCAGTCGCCCACCCATGCGTGCCAGGACATCCAGATCGGTTTGGGCACAACCTGATTCACGGCGGGCCTCGGTCCTGCGCTCGAGTGTCTGCGCCACGTCGCCGCGACGCACCTTCTCAGCCGCCGCGACCGGCCCTTCGTCGGCGACGAGTGCGGCGAGTTCCGGGCACGGCGGTTCGGCCACCCGCGACAGATACGCCCACGCGCGTTCGACGTCGGTACTCATCGGAGCCCCTCCACCTGCCGGAAGCTCAACGCCACGCTGACGTCGTCTCTGGTCGGTGAGGAGCGACCGGCCAGATCGGCCAGCGTCCATGCCACCCGCATCGACCGGTCGACACCCCGGATGCTCAGCACGCCGCGGTCCAGCGCGGTCTGCAGCGGCTCCATCGCGTCGGTCGACAGCCGGAACTTCCGCCGCAGCAGCGGCCCGCTGACCTCGGCATTGGTGCTGATGCCGTACGGTCGCCAGCGTTGCGCCGCCGCCGCGCGGGCCGCGGCGACGCGTTCGCGCACCACCGAGGTGGGCTCCCCGGTTTCCGGGGTGAACGCCCCGGCTCGGACCGGATGCATCTCGACCCGCAGATCGACCCGGTCGAGCAGCGGACCTGACAGTTTGCCGAGGTAGCGGCGTTTGACCCCGCCCGGGCAGATGCAGTCCCTGGGGTCGGTCGGCGCACACGGACACGGATTGGCGGCAAGCACCAGTTGGAAGCGCGCCGGATAGCGGGCGACGCCGTCACGCCGGGCCAGGCGAATCTCACCGTCCTCCAACGGTGTTCGCAGCGCCTCCAGAGCACTGACCCGAAGCTCGGCGCATTCGTCGAGGAAGAGCACGCCGCGGTGCGCTCGGCTGACCGCGCCGGGGCGCGCGAGCCCGGAGCCGCCGCCGACGAGTGCGGCGACGCTGGAGGTCTGGTGGGGTGCGACGAACGGCGGCCGCGAGATCAGCGGTGCGGCGCCCGTCAACAGCCCCGCGACGGAGTGGATCGCGGTGACCTCGAGCGATTCGGCCTCCGACAGCGGCGGAAGAAGTCCCGGAAGGCGTTGCGCGAGCATCGTCTTTCCCACCCCCGGCGGGCCGGTGAGCATGAGGTGGTGTGCGCCCGCGGCGGCGACCTCGACGGCGAAGCGGGCATGCGCCTGCCCGACGACGTCGGCGAGGTCGGCTCTCTCGTCGGGCGCCGCCGGTGGTGCGCACATCCGCGGTTCGAGATCCGCCTTACCCGCCAGCCATCCCCGCAACTGACCGAGAGTCCGCACCCCCCACACGTCGACACCGTCGACCAGGCTGGCCTCCGCGAGGTTCTCATGCGGCACCACCACGGACGGCCAGCCCTCCCGTTTGGCCGCCAACACCGCGGGCAGCACGCCCTTGACCGGGCGAACCCGCCCGTCGAGCGCCAATTCGCCCAGTAGCACGGATTTTTCGAGCCGCTTCCACTCCTTCTTGCCGTGCGCGCACATCACGGCGGCGGCCAGCGCCACGTCGTACACCGATCCCGTCTTCGGCAGCGTCGCCGGCGAGAGCGCCAGCGTCAGCCGCGCCTGCGGCCAGTCGCCGCCGCAGTTGGTGATCGCCGCCCGCACCCGGTCGCGCGACTCCTGCAACGCCGCATCGGGCAACCCGACCAGATGCACACCGGGCAGTCCGGACGCGATGTCGGCCTCGATCTCGACGATCACCCCGTCCAGGCCGACCACCGCGACGGAGAACGCCCTGCCCAGCGCCATCAGGCCACCCCCGTCAGATGGGTGATCTCCGGGGTGGCCTGGCGGCCGATCCGCACCCCGATGACGTCGATGCGCACCGCCGCCCAGCGCTCGTCCTGACCCGCCAGCCACAACCCGGCCAGCCGCCGTAACCGCCGCACCTTCTGCGGCGTCACCGCCTGCGCCAGCCCGCCGAAGCCGTCACCGGTGCGGGTCTTGACCTCGACGAACACCACCGCCCGCGCGGCATCGTCGACGGCGATGACATCCAACTCGCCGTAACGGCACCGCCAGTTGCGTTCCAGCACATGCATCCCCAGATCGCGAAGATGCCTGACGGCCAGGTCTTCTCCCAGCGCACCGATCGCCGCGCGTGTCCACGAAGTCATGACCGAAGACTGCGCAGCCGCACCGACACCCGGGACACCGCGGCACCGGGTCATCCCCAGACGCGAGTTCATCCACAGGTGCGCCGCGTCAGAGGATGGTCGACGTCCTCCCCCTCGGCCGGCGTGACTCAGAGCGCCAGGTGGACCAGGTAGGCGGCCGACGCCACCGCGAGAAGCAGGTACAGCCCCGGGAAGGCGATGTTGTGGAAGACGCCGGCTCGGATGTGGGCGACGACGGCACCGGTGAAGAACAGGACCAGACCGACGCCGGCCGCGACGCCAAGCCAGGGCATGACGGTCAGACCGACGACAAGCCCCACCGCCCCGGCCAGCTTCAGCGTCGCGAGGTGGGGCAGAACGTCGACGGGAACGTGGACCTCGGCGGAGTTCTTCAGCACGAAGCCCGCCTTGGCGTAGTCGGCGACGGCGATGGACGCGTTGGCCACGATGCACACGATCGTGGCGGCGAACAGGGCCGCCGTCATGCGCGGGGCCCGCTCACGAGAACCGTCGGTACGCTCATCGCAGATGTCTCCTCTCGGGGGTGGAACTGTCGGACGTGAGATTGGTGGTCTCGTCCGCTCGACGTCTCCCGGCGCGGAAAGGTGACATCAGGTGGTACCGGTTGCTGAATTCGAAGCGGCCCGGCCGCAGCTGACGGCGATGGCGTTCCGCTTCCTCGGATCGATCCACGACGCGGAAGACGCCGTGCAGAGCACCTGGATCAAAGCGTCGACCGCGGACGCCGCAGACGTCCGCAACCCGGCCGCGTGGTTGACGACCGTGCTCACCCGTGTGTGCCTCGACCAACTGCGAATACGCAGCCGCCGCCGGGAGGAGCCCGCGCTCGCGGACATGCTCCCGGCCGAGGCGCTGGCCGCCGACGAGCACTACCTGAGGCGGGAGAACGTCTCACGCGCGCTGATGGTGGTACTCGACCTGCTGACGCCGGCTCAGCGCGTCTCCTACGTCCTGCACGACCTGTTCGACATCCCGTTCAGCGACGTCGCGCAGATCCTCGGCACCAGCACGGACAACGCCAAGAAGCACGCCAGCCGGGGACGCCGACGCCTCGCAGAGTCCGAACCTCCGCAGGCGGTGGCCACCACCGACAGCGCCGTCGTGGAGGCGTTCCTCGCCGCGGCTGCCGGTGGCCAGATCGACCGGATGGTCGCGCTGATGACCGACGACTGCGTGCGGACGGCCGACACCGCCCTCGTCCCTCCCGGGACGCCGACCGTCGTCACCGGCGCCCGCGCCGTCGCCGAGGAGACGACGCTGTTCGCCGACCGGATCCGGGCCAGCACTCCGATGGTGGTCGGCGGCCGCCCGATTCACGTCATCGCCCCGGGCGGTCACCCACTCGCCGTCGTCGACATCACCGTCACCGACCAGCGCGTCGCCCGGATCGACATCGCCCGGGTCTCCGCGCGCGGGACGGTCAGCCGGCGCGTTCGCCGATCGTGACGGTCACCTGTCGTTCGGACTGTCCGCGCTGAACCGACATCGGCACCTGCGCGCCCGCCCGGGTACGGCGCAACGCACTCAAGAGGTCCTCCACGCTGCGCACCGCGTTGCCGTCCAGTTCGGTGATGACGTCGCCGGGCTGGACGCCGGCGGCGGCAGCGGGCGAGCCACGGTCGACCCCGGTGACCAGCGCGCCCTGTTCGACCGCCACCCCGAGACTGCGCCGAACCGCGGGCGTCAACTGGGTGATCGACACGCCCAGATACGGATGCGCCGCGCGGCCGTTCTCGAGCAACTGGTCGGCGACGTCGATGGCGGTGGCCGTCGGGATCGCGAAACCCAGCGACACCGCCCCCACGTCCGGCGGTATGTAGGCCTCGTTGATCCCGACCACCCGGCCCTCGGCGTCCAGCAGGGCGCCCCCCGAATTTCCCGGCGATATCGGTGCGTCGGTCTGGATGAGGTCGACGAGCGACGACGTCTGCGCCGCCGCCCCCGGGATGTCGCGGTGCAGCCCGGAGATGACCCCCGCCGTCACCGAATTCTGGAAGCCCAGTGGGCTGCCGATCGCGATCGCCCACTCGCCGGGCCTCGGCAGCTCGGCCCGGTACTCCGGTACGGGCAGATCGGAGCGCGAACTGCGGACCACCGCGAGGTCGGTGACCGCATCGGAGGCGAGCACGACACCGTTGGCCTGCTCGCCGTCGGCGAACTCCAACATGACATCGCGCGCGGTGCCGACCACATGGGCGTTGGTGACGATCACGTCCGGCCGAAGCACCACCCCGCTGCCCACCCCGCTGTCGATGCGCACCGTGACCACGCTCGGGCTGACCCGTTCGACCACGTCGGCGAAGCCGGCCGGCGGTGCCTCCGGCGGGCCGGAGGCCTGCGTGGTCGCGGTGGATTCCGACGTGCCGTTGTCGCTCCCGCCGCCGGAACCACAGGCCGGCAGCACCGCCACCGCCGCCACCATCGCGATCGCCATGACCGTCTGCCGTGTCGTCACGTCTGCCCCCTCACATGCGATGCCACCTGCTGTGAAGGTCAACCTACGCGCGCGGCCCGCGTTCGGCGCCCACTCCACCGGCCCCGAGTTTCACGGTCGTCAAAAAAGGGGACTCGTAGCCGTCCACACGGGGGCTGCACCGACGCAGGAGGTTTCCATGAGCATGAGCGCCAGGCCCGGGTACGGCAACATGCACGGCGCCGTCAACAGAGCCACCGACAGCAACGCCTTCGAGTACGCCGCGCGCGCCGGCTTCGCCGCCAGCGGTGTACTCCATCTGCTGGTCGGCTACATCATTCTGCAGATCGCCCTCGGCAGCGGCGGCAACGCCGACCAGTCCGGGGCGCTGGCCACGCTGGCCGGCCAGACCGGCGGCAAGGTCGTGCTGTGGGTCGCCACCGTCGGACTCCTCGCCCTCGGCCTGTGGCGGCTGGCCGAGGCCGTGATCGGCTCCAAACCCGGTGAGGGCTCGACCGGTGAGGACAACCCCGTCTGGAAGCGGGCCAAGGCGGTGGGTCTCGCGATCGCCAACTTCGCGATCGCGTTCTCGGCCATGCAGTTCGCCACCGGAAGCGGACAGTCCAGCGGCCAGCAGAACGCGGGCATCTCGGCCCAGCTCATGCAGTCCGGTTGGGGCAAGCTGCTGTTGGTTCTCGTCGGCCTCGGCGTCATCGCCGTCGGCGGCTATCACGTCTACAAGGGCGCCACGAAGAAGTTCTTCAAGGACCTGCGCGTCTCGGGTGGAACGGGTATCACCGCCGTCGGTGTCACCGGATACGTCGCCAAGGGTCTGGTCCTCGCCGGCGCCGGCATCCTGGTCATCGTCGCGACGCTGCAGGCCGATCCCGCGAAGGCCTCCGGCCTCGACGCCGCGGTCAAGACCCTCGGCCAGGCGCCGTTCGGCAAGTTCCTGCTGATCGTCGCCGCCGTCGGCATCGCCGCATTCGGGGCGTACAGCTTCGTGCGCAGCCGGCACGGCCGCATGTAGATCACCCGGAGACGACACCGCCGCCGCAGCGTCGCTGCGGCGGCGGTTCTCGTTCGTGCCGGAGTTACTCGGAGAGTGCGTCCAACAGCGCGCCCAGCTGAGTCGGCTGCACGGTGACGCCGCACTGGTTGCGCTGATCGATCAGCGGCCGTGCGATGTTGCGCAGGTCGGTGAACTCGTTCGGGTGGGCCGTGAAGTACGACCGCACCGTGGCCTCACCCTCGGCGGCCGGCTGCGAAGCCGCCCGCGTGAGGGCGTCGTTCGCGCCCGGATGCGTGCTAAGGTAACCACCGGCGGCGGACAGCACACCACCCGCGGTGGTGGCGAAGCCGCTGGCATTGCACGCCGGCTGGGCCGACGCCGTCGGCAGCGCGATGGTCGCGGCGGCGACACCGCCGAGAGCACATGCGGCAAATGCGCCGGCGATGCCGCGGCGCGCGGTCTTCGGGGAGATCGTCATGTCTCGTATTCCTCGTCTGTAGTGGATCGGTCGCTTTCCCCCGCGACCCGAAAGCCAACGTACCCGCGCACGACGAGATCAATCCGGGCCGAAGAACGTCCTGTTCAGACCCTCAAAAGCGTTACACCGACGGGGCGTGACCTCGGCCACGATCCGGCCGGTTTTCCTGAGCGTGGATTAAGGGTGTCACGCCTTCGTTAAGGACGCCGAACGTCTTCTCAAGAATTTGTGACTGCAATGTGACAGCTACCGAACGCCGATTTCCGCCCTGACACGCCGCCGAGCCGTCACCGTCGCGCTGCGCGACAGCAGTCCGGTCCCAGGCAAGCGAAGGGTATCTTCACTAAGGTCAACCTCAGCTGACGGCGCGGTGGCGCGGGAAGGATGTCCTGGATGCGATTGCGTCGGATACGGCCACGTTGGAGCAGGATCGCGGCAGCCCTCACCGTCGTCGCGGTGGCGACCGGCCTGACCGCCTGTTCGGGTTCCGACGAGTCCGACGACCTGCTGATCTACAACGCGCAGCACGAGTCGCTGACCAAGGAGTGGATCGACGCCTTCACCAAGGAGACCGGTATCAAGGTCTCCTACCGCCAGGGCGGTGACACCGAACTCGGCAACCAGCTCGTCGCCGAGGGTGAGGCATCCCCCGCCGACGTCTTCCTCACCGAGAACTCCCCCGCCATGGCCGCCGTCGAACGCGCCGGACTGTTCGCCGACCTCGCGCCGGCCACCATCGAGCAGGTCCCGGCGCAGTACCGGCCTGCCACCGGGAAGTGGACCGGGGTCGCCGCGCGCTCGACGGTGTTCGTCTACAACACGGCCCGGCTGCAACCGGACCAGCTGCCGAAATCGCTGCTTGATCTGCAGCGGCCGGAGTGGAAGGGACGCTGGGGCGCACCGCCGACGAAGGCCGACTTCCAGGCGATCGTCTCCGCGCTGCTGCAGTTGGAGGGCGAGCAGGCCACCGCCGACTGGCTGGCCGCGATGAAGGCCAACGCCGTCCTCTACAACGACAACATCGCCACCTTGAAGGCGGTCAACGCCGGCGAGGTCGACGGCGGTGTGATCTACCACTACTACTGGTTCCGCGACCAGTCGAAGACCAAGGAGATCAGCGGCAACACCGCGCTGCACTACTTCAAGAACGAGGACCCGGGCGCGTTCGTGAGCCTGTCCGGCGGCGGTGTCCTCGAGTCCAGCGACAAGAAGGATCAGGCGCAGCAGTTCCTCACCTTCGTGACGGGCAGGGCCGGGCAGGAGGTGCTCGAGAAGGGCACCTCGTTCGAGTACCCCGTCGCCAGCGGTGTGCCGGCCAATCCCGCTCTGCCCCCGCTGGATTCCCTGCAGGCGCCGGCGGTGGACCCGTCGACCCTCGACGCGCAGAAGGTGACCGACCTGATGACGAAGGCTGGCTTGTTGTAGGTGGTCGCCGCCGCTCCCCCCGCCACCGCGCCCGCCACACCGGTATCCCGGCCGGAACCGGCGGCCCGCCCGGGGCCGCTGGTCACGGCCGTCGTGGCGATCCTGGTCGCCGCGACGCTGATCCCCCTGGGATATGTGGTGTGGGGCGCGATCTCGATCGGTTGGCACCGCGCCTACGAACTGGTGGTGCGCCCCCGCGTCGGCGAGTTGCTCGTCAACACCGTCGGGCTGGTCGCGCTCACGGTGCCGCTGTGTGTGGCGATCGGTGTCGGCGTGGCGTGGCTGGTGGAACGCACGGATCTGCCGGGCCGCGCCTTCTGGCGTCCACTGTTCGTGGCGCCGCTGGCCGTGCCTGCGTTCGTCAACAGCTACGCCTGGGTCGGGGTGATCCCGTCGCTGCACGGGTTGTGGGCCGGCGTTCTGGTGACCACGCTGTCGTACTTCCCCTTCATGTACCTGCCCGCGGCCGCGACGCTGCGGCGTCTCGACCCGGCCGTGGAGGAGTCCGCACGCACACTGGGTTCCGGTTCGATCGCGGTCTTCTTCCGTGTGGTGCTCCCGCAGCTGCGGCTGGCGATCCTGGGCGGCGGGCTGCTCATCGCGGTGCATCTGCTGGCCGAGTTCGGCGCGTTCGCGATGGTGCGGTTCGACACCTTCACCGTCGCGATCTTCCAGCAGTTCCAGGTGACCTTCGACGGGGCGGCGGGCAGCATGCTGGCCGGTGTCCTGGTCCTGTTGTGTCTGGCGCTGCTGGTGGCCGAGGCGGGTGCGCGCGGTCAGGCCCGCTACGCCAGGATCGGCTCGGGGGCGCCCCGCGACGTCCCCCCGGTCCGCCTGGGCCTCAACGCCGTACCGGCCCAAACCGGCCTCAGTGTGCTGGCGCTGCTGGCGCTCGGAGTTCCGGTGTGGACCATCCTGCGGTGGCTGTGGATCGGCGGCGCCGAGGTGTGGGATGTGGGGGCCCTGGCCGCCGCCCTGGGCCAGACCGTCGCGCTGGCCGGGATGGCGGCCGCGCTGACCACTGTGCTCGCCTTCCCCGTCGCCTGGGTGGCGGTGCGCTCCAGCGGGTTTCTCGCCCGCGCGGTGGAGGGCGCCAACTACATCACCAGTTCACTTCCCGGGATCGTCACCGCGCTGGCCCTGGTCACCGTGACCATCCACGTCGCTCGCCCGCTGTACCAGAGCGTCGCGCTGATCGTCTTCGCCTACGTGCTGCTGTTCATGCCGCGCGCGCTGGTGAACGTGCGCGCCGGCCTCGCGCAGGTCCCTCCGGGTCTGGAGGAGGCGTCCCGGTCCCTGGGCGCGTCGCCGACGGCGACGTTCCTGCGGGTCACCCTGCGCCTGACCGCACCCGCCGCCGCGGCGGGGGCGTCGATGGTGTTCGTCGCCGTGGCCACCGAGTTGACCGCGACGCTGCTGCTGGCCCCGACGGGCACCCGGACCCTGTCGATGCTGTTCTGGTCGTATGCCAGCGAACTCGACTACGCGGCGGCGGCGCCGTACGCGCTGGTGCTGGTGCTGCTCGCCGTCCCGGTGACGGTGCTCCTGCTCGCCCAGTCCACCAAGGTGGTCACACGATGACCGCGATACTTGAAACGCGCGGCCTGGCAAAGGCTTTCCACGGCAACCCCGTCCTCGACCACATCGATCTGGACCTCGCGCCCGGCACCCTCACCGCCATCGTCGGGGCCTCGGGATGCGGCAAGACCACGTTGCTCCGGCTCATCGCCGGATTCGAGACCCCGGATGCGGGCACGATCACCATCGCGGGCCGGCAGGTGGCGAGCCCGACGAACGCGGTGCCGCCCCACCGTCGCAGCGTCGGATACGTCGCCCAGGACGGCGCGCTGTTCCCCCACCTGACCGTGGGCCAGAACATCGCCTACGGCCTGCCTGGTTCCGCGCGCAGCGCGGCGGTGCGCGCCCGGGTCGCCGAACTCCTCGAAACCGTTGCGCTGGATCGGGATTACGCGTCGCGCCGGCCACATCAGCTCTCGGGCGGTCAGCAGCAGCGCGTCGCACTGGCCAGGGCGCTGGCTCGCGAACCCGATCTGATGCTGCTCGACGAGCCGTTCAGCTCACTGGACACCGGGTTGCGTGCGGCCACCCGCAAGGCCGTCGCGGGCCTGCTCGCCAAGGCCGGCGTGACCACGCTGCTGGTGACCCACGACCAGGAGGAGGCGCTGTCGATCGCCGATCAGGTGGCGGTGATGCGCGCAGGCCGATTCACTCAGGTGGGCAGCCCGCAGCAGGTGTACCGGCATCCCACCGACCGGTTCACCGCCGAGTTCCTGGGCGACTGCATCACACTTCCCTGCACGGTGCGGGCCGGCGTCGCCGACACCGCACTGGGGCCCGTCCCGGTTCGGGCCGCCGAGGACGGCCCCGCCACCGTGCTGCTGCGCCCGGAGCAGGTGGTGGCGACCGTGGTGGCCGACAGCGGCCGCCTCGACGCGGTCGGCACCGTCATCGGCATCGAATTCCTCGGTCACGACGTGCTGGTGACCATCGACCCGACCGCCGACGCCGACCCGATCGTGGTGCGCCAGCACAGCCTCGACCCGCCGCCGGTCGACGCCAAGGTGCGCATCGACGTGGTGGGCGACGGAATCCTCCTCCGATGACCGGGCTCGTCGACCGTCTGCGCGGGCACGGTGAACGGGTCGCCGTGCTGACCGATACGCAGCGGCTCTCCTACCGCGACCTCGCCGACGCGGTGTCGGAGGTCGCCGCCGCACTGGGACCCACCCGTCGCCTGGTGCTGCTCGAAACCCGTAACGACCTCCCCACGCTGGTGCACTACCTGGGCGCGCTGGCCGGTGGCCACGTCGTGCTGCCGGTCGCCGCCGAGCGCGGGCACGACGAGCTGGTCGACACCTACGACCCGGACGTCGTCGTCGACGGCGACGGGCTGCACATCCGGCGCGCGGGCAGCGCCCACGCCCTGCACGACGACCTGGCCCTGCTGTTGTCGACGTCGGGCAGCACCGGGTCGCCGAAACTCGTGCGCCTGTCCCGCCGCAACCTGACCAGCAACGCCGCCGCCATCGCCGAATACCTCGACATCCGCGACACCGACCGCGCCGCAACCACATTGCCGATGTCGTACTGCTACGGACTCTCGGTGGTCCACAGCCACCTGCTGCGCGGCGCCGCGCTCATCCTCACCGAGCACTCCGTGGTCGACGACGAGTTCTGGGCGCTGTTCCGGCGTCACCGCGGCACCACGTTCGCCGGTGTGCCCTATACGTTCGACCTGCTCGACCGCGTGGGCTTCGAGGCGATGGACCTGCCGCATCTTCGGTACCTCACCCAGGCCGGCGGCCGGCTGGCACCCGAGCGGGTGCGCCGGTACGCCCGGCTCGGCGCCGCCCGCGGCTGGCAGCTGTTCGTGATGTACGGCGCGACCGAGGCGACGTCCCGCATGGCCTACCTCCCGCCCGAGCTGGCCGCCGACCACCCCGGCTGCATCGGACGCCCCATTCCCGGCGGTTCCTTCACCATCGAACCGCTCGACGGCTGGCCGGCCGACGACGCCGCGGGTGAACTCGTCTACCGCGGCGCCAACGTGATGATGGGGTACGCCCACGACGCCGCCGACCTGTCGCGGGGCGCCGAGGTCGACGCCCTGCACACCGGTGACATCGCCCGCCGCCGGCCGGACGGGCTCTACGAGGTGATCGGCCGCAGTAGCCGGTTCGTCAAGATGTACGGGCTACGCATCGACCTCCAGCGCGTCGAGGCCGCGCTGCGCGAGCACGGTGTGCGCGCGCTCTGCACCGACCTCGACGACTCTCTGGTCGTCGCCGCGACGCCCCCACACGATCCGGCGGACGTGGCACGGCTGGCCGCGGACACCGCGGGTGTCCCGTCGAGCGCCGTACGGGCCGTGGCCGTCGACGAACTGCCGGTGCTGTCGACCGGCAAACCGGACTACCCCGCGGTGCGGGCGCTGGCCGACGGGCTCGCCGACCCGGCACCGCAGCAGCCCGCCGACCTGGTGACGGTGTTCGCCGACGTCCTGCACCTGGACCCGGACTCGATCGATCCGGACGCCAGCTTCGTCGACCTCGGCGGCAACTCACTGACCTACGTGGCGATGTCGGTGCGGTTGGAACGCGCGCTGGGCCGGCTGCCGGCCGACTGGCAGCGCCTGCCGCTGCGCGATCTGCAGGTCCGGACGGCGCCCCGGCGGCGGTGGACCGCCACGCTCGAGACCAGCGTCGCCCTGCGGGCCGTCGCGATCGTGTTGATCGTCGGCTCCCACGCCGAGCTGTTCGAGCTGTGGGGCGGTGCGCACGTACTGCTCGGGATCGCCGGCTACAACTTCGGCCGGTTCTGCCTGACTCCCGCGCCGCGCGCAGACCGGGTGCGCCACCTGCGCACGACGATCGCCTGGATCGCGGTGCCGTCGGTACTGTGGGTGGCCGTGGCCCTGATGGTGACCGACGACTATCACTTCTCGAACCTGTTGCTAGCCAACAAGATCGTGGGTCCGCACGACAGTATGACGGCCGGACGCCTGTGGTTCGTCGAGGTGCTGGTGTGGGTCCTGGTCGCGCTGGCTGCGCTCATCGCGTTGCCCACGGCGGATCGCCTCGAGCGCCGGCGGCCGTTCGTGTTCGCCGCGATGTTCCTGGCGGCCGGTCTGGCACTGCGCTACGACGTCCTCGGACTCGACCTGGGCCGCGACGCCTGGTTCACCATGCTGGCGTTCTGGTTCTTCGCGGTCGGCTGGGCTGCGGCGAAGGCCACCGCGGTGTGGCAGCGCGTCGCGGTCACCGTCGCCGTCGCGGTGGGACTGTACGGCTACTTCGACGACACGCAGCGCGAGGTGCTGGTGCTGACGGGCTTCCTGCTGCTGATCTGGTTGCCCGCCCTGCGCGTTCCCGCCGGGCTCACCGTGGTGGCGGGCGTGGTCGCCGAGGCGTCGCTCTACACCTACCTCACGCACTTCCAGGTCTACGCGCTGTTCGAGGGTCACCCCGCCGTCGGGGTCGCGGCGTCGCTCGCGGTCGGAATCCTGCTCACCCAGGCGATCACGCTGGTGCGCCGCAGGCTGCACGCGCGGCGGGCCACCCTCACCGCGGACGCGGTTCCCGCTCCGCGATGAGTCCCTCCTGGACCAGGGTCGCGGCGACGACCCCGTCGGCGCGCACCAGGCTCGCCGTGATGACGCCGCGGCCCCGCGCCGCCGCCGGGGAGGTCGACTCCAGCAGATTCCACTCGTCGGCGCGCACCGGCCGGTGAAACCACACCGAGGAATCGGTGGTGCCGCTGCGGTGCGTTCGCGCCCGCATCGAATGCCCGTGCACCTGCAGTGCGGGGTCGATCATGTACAGGTCGGTGACGTAGACGGCGACCAGGGTGTGCACCAGCGGATCGTCGGGCAGCGCGACCGTGGCGCGCCACCACAGCCGGCGGACGAACCCGTCCGAGCGGTCGTCGACGATGCGGATGTCGAGTTCCTCGAGCGGCAAGGACGGGGCGGGCCCGGGCGGACCCGTGCGTTCCAGCGTGTCCGGATCGACGGGAAGCGGTGTGCGGCGGCCGTGCTCGGGTCCGGCCATCGGCACCGCGAACGACACGGTGGCCGTGGTGAGCAGCCGCCCGTCCTGGCGCGATTCGACGCGACGCGACGCCGTGGTGCGCCCGTCGTACACCGGCGTGACGGTGTAGCCGATCGGGTCACCGGCCTCACCGCCGCGCAGGAACTGCAGGTGCAGGTTGGTGGGGAGCCGGTCAGGGTCGACGGTGCGGGCGGCGGCCGCCAGGCTCTGTGCGGCGAACTGACCGCCGTAGGCGCGTTTGCCCGCCGGCCCACTCGGGACACCGGCGAACGCGCCCGCACCCTCCCCCGGCGTCACGCCGATGAGCTCGAGCAGGCGGCTCACGCGTCGGTACCTGTTGCCACGCATCCCGATTCGGTCAGGCGGGTGATGTCCTGGGCGGAGACGCCCAGCCACTCGGTGAGCACCGCCGCGGTGTCGTCGCCGAGGGCGGGCGCGGGAACGGCGGGCGGGTACGCACCGTCGATCGCGACGGGCAGGCCGGGTGCGAGGTGTCGGCCGATGCGCGGCTGGTCCAGTTCGGTGAACAGCGGGTTGGCGGTGACCCGCTCGTCGGCGGCCACCTCGGCGAAGCTGCGGTAGCGCTCCCACAGCACCGACGTGCCGGACAGGGCGGCGGCCACCTCCTCGGCGGTGTGCGCACTGAACCAGACCGTGAACAGCCCGGTCAGCGCCGCGCGGTGCCGGTAGCGCTCCCCCTCGTCGCCGAAGTCCGCGCCCAGCGCCTCGGCCAGCGCCGCAACGGCTTTCGCCGTCCCGGTGAGTTCGGTGAGGTCGCGGAAGTGCCGGTTGGTCAGGGCCACCACCATGAAGGCCGCGCCGTCGCCGGTGACGAAGTGCTGGCCGTAGGTGCCGTACAGCGAATTGCCGACGCGGGGCCGCGTCGTGCCGGCCAGCATCGCCTCGGTGAGGAACGCGAGGTTGCCCGCCGTCGCCAGCGCCACGTTCTCCAGCGGGATGCTGATCCGCGTCCCCGCACCGGTGGCGTCGCGGTGGCGCAGCGCGGCGGTGACCGCGAGCGCGGCGTACAGCCCGCACGACACGTCCCATGCGGGCAGCACGTGGTTGACCGGGGTGGCGAGCTCGGCCGGGCCCGTCACCAGCGGGAAACCCGTCGCGGCGTTGACCGTGTAGTCGACCCCTGTACCGCCGTCGGCACGGCCCGACACCTCGACGTGGATCAGGTCCGGCCGGTGCTCGACCAACGTGTCGTACGAATGCCACTGCCGCCCAGCCACATTCGTGATCAGCACGCCGGCGTCGGCGATCAGGCGGGTCACCAGTTCCTGCCCCTCGGCGGATCGCATGTCCACCGCGACCGAGCGCTTACCCTTGTTCAGGCCGGCCCAGTAGATGCTGTCTCCGGCGTCGGTGACCGGCCAGCGCCGATAGTCCGCGGCTCCACCGACGGGGTCGACACGCACCACCTCGGCGCCCAGCTGCGTCAACGTCATCCCCGCCAGCGGTACCGCGACGAAACTCGAGATCTCGACGATGCGCACCCCGGCGAGTGGCCGGAACGGATCCGTTGACTGCATCCGCTCAAGTTAGCAAGCGGTCACCCGCGGGCCAGCTTGATGGCCGCCGCCTCGATGGTCTCCTCGCTCAGCAGCACCTGCAGCGCCGCGTCGCCGAGCGGGATGAAGCTGTCGCGGCTGGCCACGCGGTCGACCCGGCCGGTGTACCCGTTGGCCAGCAGTGCGGCGAGCACACCCTCGCCCACCCCGCCGGTCTCGCGGGTCTCGTCGACGATGAGCACACGTCCGGTGGCCTGGGCCTCGCGCAGCATGTCCTCGACGGGTAACGGCGCCAGCCAGCGCAGGTCGACCACCCGGGCGGCGATGTGCATGCGGGCGAGGCGGTCGGCCACGCGCAGGCTCATCCACAGCCCGTTGCCGAAGGTGAGGATCGTCAGGTCGGCGCCGTCGCCGTACGTGCGCGCCCGGCCGATGGGCGCGGGCTGCTGCGGCAGCGGCGCCAGCCACTGCTCGTCGCCGTCGGTGTGCAGATCCTTGGTGTGGTACAGCGCGATCGGCTCGAGATACAGACACACCGCACCCGCCGACTTCGCCGCGGCCACGCAGGCGTGCATCATCGCCGCCGCGTCGTCGGGGCGCGCCGGCGAGGCGATCACCACCCCGGGGATGTCGCGCATCGCCGCGATCGAGTTGTCGTTGTGGAAGTGGCCGCCGAACCCCTTCTGGTATCCGTATCCGGCGACGCGCACCACCATGGGGTTGCGGTACTGACGATCGGCGAAGAACTGCAGGGTCGCGGCCTCACCGCGGATCTGGTCGGCGGCGTTGTGGAAGTACGCGAGGTACTGGATCTCCGGGATCGGCAGCAGACCCGACACTCCGGCGCCCAGCGCGAGGCCGAGGATGGCCTGTTCGTCGAGCAGCGTGTCGAACACCCGGGCCGGACCGGTCTTCTGCTGCAGGCCGCGGGTGACCCCGTACACGCCGCCCTTGCGTGCCACGTCCTCACCGAAGACGAGCGTCTCGGGGTGGCGGGCCAGCGTGTCGGCCAGCGCGCGGTTGATCGCCTGCGCCACCGTCATCGGAGTCGCAGGCCCCTCGGTCGCGGGATACGGTGCGGCCGACGCGGCCACCGCCTCGTCGAGGCTGTCGCGCAGCGGGCGGAGCACGGCGTCGGGAGTGTCGAGCTGGGGCAGGTCGGCGACGTCGCGGGCCATGCCGATCACGTCGCGGCGGGTCGCCTCGTAGCGTTCCAGCACCTCGTCCGGCGACAGGATTCCCTCGGCCACAAGCATTCTCGCGGTACACAGCACCGGGTCGCGGTCGAAGTCGGCGGTGATCTCGTCCGGGCGGCGGTAGGCCGGTTCGTAGTCCGAGCCGGCGTGGCCCATCAACCGCACCGTGGACAGGTGCAGGAAGGCGGGGCGGCGCTGCGCGCGGACCCAGGCCGCCGCCGTGCGGGCGGTCTCCAGGCTCGCCACCAGATCGGACCCGTCGGCGGCGAAGTACTGCAACCCTTCCCGATGCGCATAGGTGCGGGCCACCCACCCGCGCGGTGTCCTGGTGGAGATGCCGATGCCGTTGTCCTCGCACACGAACAGCAGCGGCATCGGCATGCCCTGATAGGCGGTGTGCATGGCGGTGTTGAGCGCCCCGACCGCGGTGGAGTGGTTGACCGAGGCGTCGCCGAAGCTGCACACCGTGACGGCGTCGTCGGGCCAGTGGCAGGGCACGCCGAGTTTTCGGGCGCGCGCCGTGGAGAACGCCACCCCGACCGCACGCGGCAGGTGCGAGGCGATGGTGCTGGTCTGCGGAATGATGTTGAGGTCGGCCCGGCCGAAGACCTTGTGTCTGCCGCCGGAGATCGGCTCCTCGGTGGCGGCGACGAGACCGAGCAGCACATCTCGCAGCGCCGCGGACAGTCCGTCGTCGACCTGCTGGGCGCGGGCGAGGAAGAAGCCACCCGAGCGGTAGTGCAGCAGCGCCGGGTCGGTCGGGCGCAGCGCCGCCGCCACGGCGGCGTTGCCCTCGTGACCGGACGATCCGATCGTGTAGTAGCCGCGGCCCTGCGAGCGCAGCCACCGGGCGGCCAGGTCGAGGTGACGGCTGCCGAGCGCGGCGTCGAACAGCGAGAGCGCCTCGTGCACAGTCACCGTGGACCCGTCGCGGACGGCGTCGTCGTCCCCGCGCCGCCGTGCCGCGCCGCGCGGCAGGGCCGAGATCGTGGTCGTGAAGTGTTCGTCGACGGCTTCACGTTTCGTGCTGGCCACCGGGCCTCCTGAACTCACGCCGTGGCCGTCAGCGGAACGCGGACAGTCCCGTCAACGCCTGGCCGATGATGAGAGTATGCATCTCGCTGGTGCCCTCGTAGGTCAGCACCGACTCGAGGTTGTTGGCATGCCGCATCACCGGATACTCCGAGGTGATGCCGCTGGCGCCGAGGATGGTGCGCGCCGTGCGGGCGATCGTCAGCGCCTCGCGCACACTGTTGAGCTTGCCGAGGCTGACCTGGTGGCCGGCGATGTCCCCGGCGTCCTTGAGGCGCCCGAGATGGAGGGCGAGCAGCAGACCCTTGCCGTATTCGAGCGTCATGTCGGCGAGTTTCTGCTGGGTGAGCTGGAATTCGGCGATCGCCCGATCGAATTGGCGCCGCGAGCGTGAATAGTCCAGCGCGGTCTCCAGGCAGTCACGGGCGGCGCCCAACGCACCGAACACGATGCCGAACCGGGCCTCGTTCAGGCAGCTCAGCGGGGCGCGCAGGCTGGTCGCGCCGGGCAGGCGCGCGCTGTCGGGCAGCCGGACGTCCTCGAGCACCAGTTCGCTGGTCACCGAGGCCCGCAGCGACATCTTCGACTTGATGGTGTGGGCGGTGAAACCCGGAGTGTCGGTGGGGACGGCGAATCCGCGGATACCTTCGTCGCTGCGGGCCCAGACCACCGCGACGTCGGCGACCGACCCGTTCGTGATCCACATCTTCGCGCCGTTGAGGATCCAGTCGTCACCGTCGCGGGTGGCGCGGGTGCGCATTCCGGCCGGGTCGGAGCCGTGGTCGGGTTCGGTCAGGCCGAAGCAGCCGATCGCCGTGCCCGCCGCCATCCGCGGCAGCCAGTGTTGCTTGAGCTCCTCGCTGCCGAAGGCGTGGATGGCGTACATCGCCAGGGAGCCCTGGACACTGACCAGGGAGCGGATGCCGGAGTCGCCGGCTTCGAGTTCGAGGCAGGCCAGCCCGTAGGCGACGGCCGAGGTGCCGGCGCAGCCGTATCCCTCCAAATGCATCCCGAGCAGGCCGAGGTCGCCGAGTTCGCGGGCCAGCTCCCGGGCGGGCAGCTCGCCGTTCTCGTACCAGGCCGCGATCTCCGGGGCGATCCGGCGCTTGACGAGCGCGCGCACGGTGTCGCGGATCTGGCGCTCCTCGTCGCTGAGCAGCGCGTCGATCCCGATCAGCGTGTCGGGTGACATCGGTTCGGTCACGGTGCGGGACAACAGATCTCCTCGAGGGTCAGCAGCAGCCGGTGCTGCGGGCGGCGGGGGCGGGCAGGCGCGGGGGTTGGGCGGCCGGACGTTTCCAGGTGACCGCGCGGCTCGGTGGGGGCGTCTGCTGGCTGCGGGTCTCCACCAGCGCCACACCGTCGACGAGGACGGTCGCGATGCCGGGAAGGTCGCCGAGGGCGAAACACTCGAGCGCGTCGCCGGCCACCGATCCGGTGATCGGCCCGAGCACCAGCAGATCGGCGGGTCGGCCTTCGGCGATCACTCCGGTGTCGAGTCCGTGCGCCCGCGCGGTCTGGCCGGTGGCGGCGGCCACCGCCGCCACCGGATCGAGTCCGCACACCGACGCCAGATAGCAGACGTTGCGCAGCATGCCGCGCGGGATCACCCCGGTGCCGCCGGGCGTGTCGGTGCCGAGCGTGAGCCGGTGCACCTGGTCGCGCGCCATCAGCTGTTCGGCGACGAACTTGGTGGCGCGGTAGTTGTTGGAGCTGCACACCTCCACATACGCCGACGGCAGATCGGCGATGATGGCCGCGATGTCGGCGTCGGGCGCGGGAATCGGGCCGCCGGAGATGTGACCGACGATGTCCGGCCGCACGGCCAGCACGACGTCGCTGCCCGCGACGCGGCTCGACCCGGACCGTGAGACGCCGCCCGAGTGCATCTTCACCGTCATCCCGCGGGCGTGGGCCCACTGCATGTAGCGCTGGGCTTCCCCGTCGCCCAACCGGTTCCAGTCGTAGAAGATGAACTTGAGCTGGTCGACACCCTCGGCGTGGGCGCGGTCGAAGTGTGCTTCGGTCATGCCGGGGACCAGCAGCACCGTGCCCGCGTTGACCTTGACCCCGGACGGGCGCATCCGGCCCGTGGTGTGCTTGGAGGTGATGGCGATCGACAGCACGAGCTCAGGCGTCAGTGCGTCGAACGCCAGACCGGGAATGTGGAGTTCGCCGGCGGAGACCATCGACGTGGTGCCGCCGTGCAGGTAGTTGCCGATCCATCCGACCGCGTCCTGTGCCGGCGTCCATTCTCCGAAGGTCGGGTGGACGTGTCCGTCCACCAGGCCCGGCATGACGGTGAGGCCGCCCGCGGACAGGACCTGGTCCGGAGCGGGATGGTCGGTGCCGATACCGGTGATCACCCCGTCCTCCACGACCAGGGTGGTGTCGCGCAGCGGGGCGAGGGCAGGGTCGCCGTGGATGAGCAGCCCGATGTCCTCCACGAGCAGTGTCGTCACGGCACCTCCTTGCATTGGATTTTGTATACACTATCCGAATCGGCGCGCCGGCGAAAGTGGCTCCACGCCCCGGGCGCCACGAACACGACGAGGACGACGATCGCCGCGCCGAGCAGGTTCATCGCCAGCCGGACGCCGCCCTCGTACCACGGGAACCACTGCGGATACTCGCTCACCACCAGCAGCACGGGCGGACCGGTGACCGCCCACCAGGTGTAGTTCACCGGCCGCAGCGCGACGGCCAACAGGAACAGCAGCACCGTCACCGCGACCGCCACCGGGACGGCCGGATGAGCGCCGAGCAGCGCCGCCGCCAGGACGGCGCCCGCGGTGTTGCCGCACAGCCGTTGCACCAGGCGCACCCGGGTGGCCGGCCGGCCCGGCTGGATGGTCAGCAGCACGCTCGTCACCAACCAGTGCCCACCCACCAGATCGTCGGGCAGCCAGCCGGCGAGTGCCACCGCCACCGCAACGGCGACCGCCACCCGGACGGCGTGCGTGCGGTCGACGCTCCGCGTGGCGGGCACCTCGCGGTCCGTGGACTGCCGGTTTCCCAGTGCCGCAACGGCTCTCGCCCCAGCCCACCACGCCGCCCACGCCGCGAACACCGCGGCCGCCCCGACCGCGTAGGCCGGCAGATCCGAAAGCCACGGCCGGGCACCGCCGGCGATGCCCGTGTCGATCGCGATCAGCACCACCGCAAGACCCGCGGTGGCCCCCACCCGGTCGATCAGTGCGCCGGTGACCGCGGCGCCCACGGTCACCACGGCCAGGGCGACGGGACGATCGGCGCAGGCGACGACGAGCGCCCCGCCGACGAGCACCGCCGCCGCCCGTGCCGACATGGTCGCCAGCGCCGGCCGCCACGCCGTCGGCAGCGACGGCACCGCGGTGAGCACGAAACCCAGTGCCAGCGCGGAGCCGAGGGCGGGACGGCCCAGCAGGTGCGGCGCGATCAGCAGCAGCCCCAGGGTGGCGGCGAGCGCGGCGGCCATACCCCATCGGGGGCGCCCCACCGGCCGCAGCAGGGTCGGCAGGGCAGCGCCGGCCGCGACGCGCATTACTCCGGCGTGCTCGCGGCGTCGAGCACGGCCTGCACGATGCCCTGGTATCCGGTGCAGCGACAGATATTGCCCGACAACGCTTCCCGGACAGACTCCTCCGTGAGCGGTTTGTCGGCGTCGGTGTCGCGCAACAGTTCCACCGCGCTGACCAGGAACCCCGGCGTGCAGAAGCCGCACTGCAGACCACCGCGCTCGCTGAACGCCCGGCGCAGGCGGGCGGTCTCCTCGAAGACCTCCAGGCCCTCGACGGTGTCCACCCGGGACCCGTCGGCCTGCACCGCCAACGTCAGGCAGGCACGGGCGCTACGGCCGTCGACGAAGACGGTGCACGCGCCGCACACCCCGTGCTCGCAGCCCAGATGCGTTCCGGTCAGGCCGAGTTCGTCGCGCAGGAAGTCGGCCAGGGTGAGCCGCGGCGGCACCGAACGCGACACCGCTCTGCCGTTGATCGTCACCGACACCGCCACGGCCGCGGGAACGTCACACATGGGTGCTCTCCTGTTCTCGCGCCGCCCGCCCCGCCGCTGCGGTCAGCGCCTCGGTGAGCGCCTCGGTGCACAGCCGGCGGACGTAGTCGGCGTCCTCGGCCGCCGGCTCGGTGCGTGCGGCCCAGGTGTGGGCGAGGTCTCGCCACAGCCCCGCCGAGGGCGGCGTTCCGGCCACGTCACCGGCGACGAACAGCAACGGCCGGTCGGCGGCGCTGAGCACCGCCGCGCGGACGGAGTCCACGGTCCCGTCGGCGCGCAGGGTGAGCAGGCACCCGGCGCCCGCCAGCCCATAGTCACCGTGCTGCGGAGCGTATTCGACGAAACCCCAGCCCTGTTCGGGCCGGATGGCGGGTACCGAGATCCAGGTCAGCATCTCGTGGGATTCGAGCCCGTTGGTGTAGAAGGACACGAACATGTCCTCGGCGGCGACCCGTCTACGGCCGCACACCGCGGACTCCACGTGGAAGGTCGCGTCGAGCACCAGGGTTGCCAGCGGCATCTCGGCTGCCGGATCGGCATGCGCGACCGATCCGCCGACGGTGCCGCGGTTGCGGATCGCGACGTGGCCGATGTAGCGGGCGGCGTCGGCCAGCAGCGGTGCCCGCGCGGCGATCAGCGGGTCGGTCTCGACGGTGCGGTGGGTGACCAGTGCGCCGAGGATCAGATCGTCGGTGTCGTCGAAGACCCTCGTGAGTTCGGTGAGCCGGCCGATGTCGACGATCGTCGACGGCCGGGCCAGCCGGAGGTTCATCAGCGCCAGCAGCGACTGGCCGCCCGCCAGGAGCTTGGCGTCGGGGTGGGCGGCCAGCAGGTCGAGCGCCTCGGCCACCGAATCGGGTCGGTGGTAAGCGAATTCGGCCGGCTTCACAACGACTCCCCGGCCAGCGCGCGACAGAGGTCACCGGGACGGATCGGCGTGCTGTCGACGTGGACGGCGCCGTCGAGGGCGTCGTCGACCGCGCTCGCCACCGCCGCGTACACCGCGATCGTGCCGCTCTCCCCCGCGCCCCGCACCCCGATCGGGTTGACCGGGGTGTCGACGTGGAGGTGCTCCACCGACACGCGGGGTACGTCGGTCGACAGCGGCAGGTGGTACGCCGCGAACGTCGTCGAGAGCGGTTGTCCCGCATCGGAGTAGCGCCACTGCTCGAACAGTGCGCCCCCGAGCCCCTGCGCCACACCGCCGACGATCTGGCCCTCCACGATGCGCGGGTTGATCTCGCGGCCACCCTCGTGGGACACCGCGTACCGCAGCACCTTCACCAGGCCGGTGCGCCGGTGCACCCCGACGATCGCGGCGTGCACACCCATCGTCCACGTGACCGTCTCCACCCGGAACACCGCGGTGACGTCGAGGGCCGCACCGCTCTCGGCGTCCCCGCCGACGGCCTGGGCGCGCGCGATCTCCAGCCAGCTCAGCACCCGTCCGGCGACGCGGAACATCCCGTGCGCGTACTCGATCGGGGCGCCGTCCACCCCGAGGAGGCGGCGGACGCGCTCGACCGCGGCCTCGACCAGCTTGCCTGCCGCCTCGTGCACCGCGGAGCCGGCCAGGATCGCCGAGCGGCTCGCGAACGTGCCGACCCCTTCCGGCAGCCGCTCGGTGTCGGCGGGAACGTAGCGCACACACTCCATCGGCACGCCCAGCGCCTCGGCCGCCACCTGCGCGAACACGGTCTCGTGCCCCTGGCCCGCGGCGGCCGCGCCCGCGGTGACCTCGAACCCGCCGTCGGAGAGCAGCCGGATGCGGGCCGTCTCGTGGGGGCCGCGGCCGGTCGCCTCCAGGTACGACGACAACCCGTAGCCGATGCGATGGTCGGGATGCTCGGCCGCGCACCTCTCGATCTCGGTGCGCGGCAACAGCTTCGACACCGAGTCCAGGCAGGCCACGTAGTCGCCGCCGTCGAACGAGATCGGTACGCCGTCGCGGTACGGCAGCGGACGCGCATACGGCAGGTCGGCGGCGGTGAGCAGGTTGCGGCGCCGGATCTCCTCGGTGCTGATCCCCAGGCGCCGCGCGGCGGCGTCGAGGCTGCGTTCGAGCGCGAACGTGGCTTCGGGCCGGCCCGCCCCCCGGTACTGGGCGGTGAGGGTCTTGTTGGTCAGCGCGGCGCGTCCGGTGATGTGGGCGGCCGGCACCCGGTACGGCCCCAGCAGATGGATCGCGGTGTTCGCGACGATGCCCGCCACCCAGAGGCTGCCCGCGCCGATGTCGGCGATGAACGAGTCCTCCCAGGCCAGGATGTGGCCGTCGGCGTCGACCGCGAGGCGGGTGTCGTGGACCTGGTCGCGCGCCTGCGCGCTGGCGACGAGGTGTTCCTGGCGGTCTTCGATCCAGATGACCGGGCGGCCGGTGTGGCGGGCCAGCACGGCCAGCGCGATCTCCTCGGCGTAGACGTTGGCCTTCGTGCCGAACCCGCCCCCGACGTCGGGCACGGCGACCGTGATGTCCTGCTGCGTCCACCCCGTCACCGCGCAGATCGCATTGCGCACGGTGTGCGGGATCTGGGTGGAAGTCCACAACTCGACCCGCTGCCGTTGCGCGTCGAACGACGCCCGCACTCCCCGCGCCTCGAGCGGGATGGCCCCGTGCCGGTTCATCCGGTAGGTGCCCTCGACGACGTGTGCGGCGCCGGCGAAAGCACGCTCGACGTCGCCGAACGAGAACTCGAGCCGCGCGGCCTCGTTGCTCCCGAGGTGCGCGAACAGCACCGCGCTGTCACGGCCGAGTGCCGCCACCGGGTCGGTGACGGCGGGCAACGGCGTGTAGTCCACCTCGACCGCTTCCAGCGCATCCTCGGCGCGATAGCGGTCCTCGGCGACCAGCACGGCGATCGGCTGGCCGATGTAGTGCACCGTGTCGGCGGCCAGCACCGGCAGCCGCTGGTCGGCCAGGAAACAGTTCGTCGCCGCCGTGAACGCCGGATTGGGGACCGTCAGCGCGGGGATCGCCGCGCCGGTCAGCCCGAGATCGGCTGCGGTGTAGACGCCGAGGACGCCGGGCATGCGCGCCGCCGCGGCGGTTTTGATGTGATGGATCCGGGCATGGGCCTCACTGGACCGCACGAAGACCGCGTGGTACGCGCCCGCCGCACGGTCGGCGACGAACCGGCCCTGCCCCTCGAGCATCCGGTCGTCCTCGCGGCGCCGTACCGAGGTGCCGATGTAGCTCAATGTAGCCGTTTTTCCCACTGCCACAACGCCACCGAGATCGCGAACGAGATCGTGATCAACAGCATGATCGTCGCCACCATGGACGGATAGTCGCCGTGGCTGTAGGACTGCAACACCACTCGCCCGAGACCGCGCCGGGTTGCGAAGAACTCCGAGAGCACCACACCGACGACCGACAGGCTGACCGCCAGCCGGATACCGGTCAGCAGCGGGCGCCGGATCGCGGGGAAGATGATGTGCGCCAACGTCTGCCAGGCGTTCGCGCGCACCGACCGCGCGAGCTTCCAGTACACCCGGGGAATCTCCTGCACACCGGTGGACACGTTGATCAGCACCGGGAACAGCGCGAACAGCACACCCATCACGACCTTGGAGCCGGACAGGCTGAAGATGGGCAGCAACACCGGATACAGCACGATCTTCGGGATGCCGTTGAGCATGATGATCAGCGGCTCGAACAGTTGACGCAGCCGCTGCGACAGGCCGAGCAGCAGGCCGATGCCACCGCCGACGGCCGTGCCGATCACGAACGCCAGGAACACCGCCTGCGCGGTCACCCGCAGGTCGAACAGGTAGCTGGGATCCGACAGGTTCGCGACGAGCACGGTGAGCGTCTGCACCGGTGACGGGATCACGAACGTCAGGCTGGACATGATCTCCCAGCCGATCACCACCACGACGGCCAGCGCGACGGCGCCGACGAACTGGTTGCCCAACAGTGCGCGGATGCGGCGCGACGCGGGTACGGCGTCGGGGCGCGGCAGCGTGGCGGTCATGCCTTCCTCCCTCGCAGCAGGACCCGCTCGACGAGCGCCAGCAGCACGGTCAGGATCATCGAGAGCGCCAGCACCACGGCGATGTAGGCGAACATCAGTGTGTTGTCGAAGATCTCGTACAGGTAGCGGATGCGGTAGCCGAGCCCGGCCTGCGCGGTGGTGAACTCCATCGCGATCGTGCCGATCAGCGCGTAGACCACCGCGAGGCGCAAGCCGGCGACGATGAACGGCCCGGCCGCCGGAATGGCGATCGCGAACAGGGTCTGGCGCGGTGAGGCTTTCAGCGAGCGGGCGAGTTTCATGTACACCGGCGGCATGGTGTTCAGGCCGACGGCGGTGTTGAGCGCCATGGGAATCGCCGCCATGATCGTCGCCAGGATGATCACCGACATCGCGTTGATGCCGACCAGCACGATCATCACCGGATAGAACAGCACCAGCGGCACCGCGTAGAACGACACCAGATACGGCTCGAAGACACGGCCGACGGTGGGCAGTTTCCAGAACGTCAGACCCGCGGCGAAGCCCAGCAGGCTGCCCATCAGGATCGAGACCGCGACCTCCATGCCGGTCCGGCGGGCGTCGAGCCAGAACTGCGGGTCGCCGAACAGCGTGGGCAGCTCCCCGAAGATGGTCGAGGGGGCGGGCAGCACACGTTCGCTCCACCACCCCGCCGCCGAGCCGATCTCGGCGAACACGAGGAACAGCGCGATGAGTGCGACGGTGGACAGCACGCTGACCAGCGCGCTGCCCATCCGGCGGGGACGTCGCGTGGCTTTGGGGCCGGCCGGATGCGGGGGCACGGTCTCGGTGGGCAGATCGTCTTCGGCCAGGTACGACGCCGTCATGTGGCCGCCGTCTCCTGCTGCCGGAACCCGCGCATCGATTCGGCCTGCAGCGATCCCCAGATCCGGTTGTGCAGTTCGTTGAAGCGCGGCGTCGAGACCACGCCGGCGTCCCGGTCCGCGGGCAGGTCGATGTCGACGACGTCGATGATCGACCCCGGCCGGTAGGACATCACCCACACCTGCTGGGACAGCAGGATCGCCTCGCTGATGTCGTGCGTGACGAAGACGACGGTCTGGTGGGTGCGAGCCCAGATCTGGCGGACCTCGGCGCCGAGGAACAGCCGGGTCTGCTGGTCGAGCGCCGCGAACGGCTCGTCCATCAGCACCACCTCCGGCTGCACCGCCAGGGTGCGGGCGAGGGCGACGCGCTGACGCATTCCGCCGGACAGCTGCGAGGGGTAGGACTTCTCGAACCCGCTCAGACCGACGAGGTCGATGGCCTCCTTCGCCCGCTGGCGGCGTTCGGCCTTCGCGGTGCCGATCATCTCCATGGCGAAGCTGACGTTGTCCTCGACGGTGCGCCACGGCAGCGTCGAATCCTCCTGGAACACCACGCCGATCTTGGGGTCGGGCCCGGTCACCGTCTTGCCGGCCACACTGACGTGCCCGGTGGTGGCGCGCTGCAGGCCGGCGATGACGGCCAGCAGCGTCGACTTGCCACAGCCGCTCGGCCCGACGATGGACACGAAGCTGCTGTGGGGCACGTCCTGGTCGATACCGGTGACGGCGGTGACCTTGCCCGCCGGGGCGTCGAACACCACGGACACGCCGCGCATCTCGATGCCCTGGGATGTCGCGTTCACGAGACTCCGATCGTGGTCAGGGGGCGGTGAGCCGGCTCCGGTCAGAACTCGGTGCGGGCGTCGTCGGGCAGGTACTGCTGGTCGAGCACCGTGGCCCAGTCGACGGGCTCGGGGATCTGGCCGGCGGCGACCATCAGATCGGACAGGTTCTTCAGCCCGGCCGGGTCGACGGTCAGCGAGTAGCCCTTCTCGATGTCGGGGGTGTTGCGCAGCGCCGCGGCCATCACCTCGGGGCTCACCCCGACCAGCGGGCCGAGTTCGGCGCTCGCCTCCTCGGGCTTCTCGACCACCCACGTGTTGAGGCGGTCGGCGACGCGGAAGAAGGCCTTCAGGTTGTCGCCGTTGGCTTCGGCGTAGTCGCCGTTGACCGCGACGAGATCGGCGGGCATGTCCCCGATGACGTCACGCGAGTTCACCAGGACCTCGGCGTTGTCGGTGGCCTGCTTGTCGGCGATGAACGGCTGCATGGCCCATCCGGCGGTGATCTGGCCGGCCTTGGCGGCCGTCCAGTTGTCGCCCATCGGGCCGACGGCCTGCGACTTGACGCCGAGTTTCTTCTCGAGCGCCTTGACGATCAACTCGGTGGAGGAGCCGGCCGAGCTGAAGCCCAGGGTGGCGCCTTCGATCGTGCGTCCGGGTGGTGAGATCCACGAGAAATCGTTGATCTGGAACCATGGCGCGATGACCTTGAGGTTGGAGTCGGCCTGGCGGGCGGCCAGCAGGACCGATGTGTTGCCCGCGATGGCCATGTCGGCGTCGCCGCTGGTGACCACGCGCAGCGTGTTGCCACCCCCGCCACCGGAGTACAGATCGACCTTGAGACCCTCCTCCTCGAACCAGCCCTTGTCGATGCCGGCCTGCAGAATGGCCATGAACGGCAGGCTGTCGACACCGGTGGCCGAGATGCTCAGCTCGTCGGTGCCCTGGGCGGCGGGTTCGGCGGATTCGTCGGCGCATGCGGTGGCTCCGAGAAGGAGCGCGCCTGCGGCGAAGAGGGCGGCAAAAGCCTTGGGGGACCAGATCATCGGACAACCTCCGGTAAACTGAATATTGGATACAGCATACGAACAGGTGTGATCTGCGTCAACATTTCACCCCTTTGGACCGACGCGCCAACACCCCGGCGAGTTCGAGCCCCGCGGCAATGCCCACCATGGCGGCCGCCGCCGTCAACCGGGGCGCCCGCACCGGCGCACCCCGCTCCCCCACACCGCTGCCCGCGCCTGCCGTTGGCGGACGCGAATTCGCTTGATGCGCCGCTTCTTCCGGCGGCGTGCCTTGCGGCCCCACGGTCGCACCGTCGGCCGGCGTAAGCGCCCGCTTCAACGGCGGCGGGGCGCCGGGCACCGGACTGCCTGGGGCCGGATAGCGCGCCGCCGCCTCATCGGTCACTGCCCCGATCCGCCCACGATCTCGGCGAAGGTGCGGATCGTCTGCGCGCGACTCTGGCCGGGCCTGACGAACGGCACGATCGAGACCTGGTCGACGCCGAGGGCCTCGATCTCCTTGAGCCGCTGAGCACACTCGGCGGGCGTACCCGCCAAGGCGAACAGGTCGACGAGTTCGTCGGGCACCAGATCGGCGTGCGAGGCCTCGGTGTTCATGTGCTCGTAGTAGTTGTAGGAGTCGCGGATGCGGTCGATCGCCTTCTCCAGCGCAGGCTCCACTTTGGCGGGCAGCGGCCGGATCGCGACGCGCGACACGTGGGCGCGCACCAGGTCCCTGGCCTCAGTGCGGTCCTCACTGATCGCCGTCGGAGTCCACAACACGATGTGCAGGTCGTCGAGGGTGCGCCCGCTCTCGGCCGCACCGGCCTCAATCGTCTTCAGCGCCGCTTCGATGAAATGCGGTGCGGTGCCGACCAATACGATCACACCGTCGGCGATGCGCCCGGACATGCGCAAAATCTTGGGCGCGGACGCGGCGATGTAGACGGGGATGTCGAGCGGCTCCGTCAGGTAGTTGAGGTGGAAGTCGGCGCCGCTGGTCGCCTCGACGACCTTCTCCCCGCGAAACAGCGCCCGCAACTGGCGGATCGACTCCTCCAGCTCGGCGAGCTTCTGCGGTTTGAGGCCCATCGTGCGCAACGACGAGTCGCCGGTGCCGATGCCCAGTGCCACCCGGCCGCCGGTGAACTCCGCCAGCGTCGCCCACGTCGAGGCCAGCAGCGACGGATGCCGTGTGACGGCGTTGGTGACGCCGGTGCCGAACACGATCCGCTCGGTGCCGACGGCCGCGGCGCCCATCACGGTCGAGGACTCGCGCCAGATGTTCTGCGAGTCGCCGAACCACACGTTGTCGTATCCGAGCGACTCACACAACCGCACGTAATCACACATGGCCCCGACGGGCTCGGTCGGGAAGAGACCGACTCCCTTGCTCAACACCTGCTCGACCTCCTACCGTTGGATATCGTATCCAATCGTAGGGTGGCGCCCCCGGACCCACAACCGGAACGGGCGAACTCGTCCGAGAAGAGGAGATGCAGATGCGGCTCGTCAACGAGTTCTCGGTCGACGCCCCCCTCGACACCGCGTGGGCCGCGCTGACCGACATCCCCAGGGTGGTCGAGTGCATCCCCGGCGCCGCCCTGGACCGCCGCGACGGCGACGACTACCACGCGAGCGTCGCGGTCAAGGTCGGCCCGGTCGGCCTGACGCTGGCCGGCACGGCCACCGTCGTCAGCCGCAACGACGACATCCACGAGATGGTGGTGCGCGGCCAGGCCCGTGACCGCAGGGGCAACGGGTCGGCGGAAGCGACCGTGACGATGGTCGCCCGCGACTCCGCAGGCGCCGCAGGACGATCCGACGTGACCGTGGTGACCGACCTCGAACTCGGCGGTCGGATCGCGCAGTTCGGCAGCGGCGTCATCTCACAGGTGAGCAACCGCATCCTCACGCAGTTCGTCAAGAGGTTGAACGCCATGATCACCGGCGGCACCGACGTTGCCGAAGACGACGAAAGGCCAACGCGCCCAACCCAATCAGCCCTCGCTGGTGGGCGGACGGTCACCCTCGACGACGCAGCGCTGCTGTTGACCATGGCGGCCGGGGTGCTGCTGGGGCTGGCGATCGGGCGCACGGCGCAACGGCTGCGGTGACCTCAGCGGTCGATCGCGGCGACCAGTTCGAGTTCGACGCAGGCGCCGCCCGGAAGTGACGCCACCCCGATCGCCGTACGGGCATGGGCACCGCGATCGGTCCCGAGCACCTCGAGCATCAGCTGTGACGCGCCGTCGATGACCACCGGATGATCATCGAATTCGCTTGTCGCGCGGACATATCCGCGAAGATGCACCAGACCGCGCACCGCGTCGAGTCCGGCCGCCGCGTCCACCGCGCCGAGCAGGTTCAGCGCTGCCAGCCGCGCCTGGTCGGCGGCCTGGTCGATCGTGACGTCCGCGCCGACGATCCCGCGCAGGCCGGGGATCCCGGGCCGCCGTGCGGTGGCACCGGAGATCCACAGCTGGTCACCGCACCACCGGTACGGGATGTAGGCACCCTTGGGCGGCGGCGGTGCCGGCAGCTCGATCCCCCACTCCGCCAGCCGCTCCCGCGGCGTCACGGCTGTAGGCCGGCTTCCTCCCGGGCGAACACCTCGTGCAGGTGGTCGACGGCATGCGAGCGGTGCTGATGGTTGATCGCCACCGCCTTCTCGACGTCGCGCGTCACCATCGCCTCGACGAACAGCACGTGTTCGCTGTTGACCTTCTCCAGGTCCATCAGGTGGGCATACAGCGGCCGGTAGGCGTCGGCGGTGTTCCACAGCTGCGTCACCAGCCGCCGGGTGCGGGCCATCCGGCTCGCCTCGAACGGCAGGAAGTGGAACCGGCGGTTGGCCACCCCGACGGCGATGAGGTCGCCCGCGGCGGCCGCCCGATCCATTTCGGCCATCTCGGCGCGCATCGCGTCGACGACCTCGTCGGTCATCCGCGGCATGGCGTCGCGGAGCAACTCCTCTTCGAGGATGACGCGCAGCCGGAACACCTCGAGGAGATCCTCGAGCCCGAGCTTGGCGACCCGGTATCCGCTGTGCGGGACGTAGGTGATGTACTCCTCCGCCTCGAGCGTCTTGAGCGCCTCGCGGACAGGGATGCGGGACATGCCGAACTGCTCGGCCAACGCCTCCTGCACGATCCAGCTGCCGGGTGCGAGCTTGCCGGTGGTGATGTCGCGGCGCAGCGCCTCGGCCACCGCCTGCTGGGCGGTCTTGGGCCGCACGAAGTCCGCGCGCGGCGCCGGACCCTCGTCAGGGCGGGCGGCTGTGCGCTTGGTCGCTGTGCGTGGAGGCATAGGGGCACCCTTTCGCCGATATTGGATACTCTATGCGACCGCCCTGGGCCCAGGCCAGTTCCGCCCGTCACACCAGGTCGATGGCCTCGGCGATGGACGGCAGCACCCGGCTCGGCCGGAACGGGTACCGTTCCACCTCCTCGATCGTCGTCGAACCGGTCAGCACCAGGATCGTCTCGAGCCCGGCCTCGATGCCCGCCACGACGTCGGTGTCCATCCGGTCCCCCACCATCACGGTGCTCTCCGAATGCGCCTCGATACGGTTGAGCGCGCTGCGGAACATCATCGGATTGGGTTTGCCGACGAAGTACGGTTCCCGGCCGGTGGCCTTGGTGATCATCGCGGCCACCGAGCCGGTCGCGGGCAGCGGACCCTCCGCCGACGGACCGGTCACGTCCGGATTGGTGGCGATGAAACGTGCGCCGCCCAGGATCAGCCGGACCGCCTTGGTGATCGCCTCGAACGAGTAGGTCCGCGTCTCGCCCAGCACCACGAAGTCCGGGCCGACATCGGTCAGCGTGTAGCCGGCCTCGTGCAACGCGGTGGTCAGCCCCGCTTCGCCGATGACGTAGGCCGACCCGCCCGGCAGCTGATCGCTCAGGAACGTCGCGGTCGCCAGCGCCGAGGTCCAGATCGACGCCTCCGGAACGATCAGCCCCGAACGCGCCAGTCGCGCGGCCAGGTCACGCGGGGTGAAGATCGAGTTGTTCGTCAGCACCAAGAAGGGCCGCTCCTTCTCGACCAGGCGGGCGAGGAACTCCGCGGCCCCGGGCAGCGCGTGTTCTTCGCGGACGAGCACGCCGTCCATGTCGGTGAGCCAGCATTTGGCATTCGAGCGCACGGGTCCAGTCTGTCATCGCCGGCGGGGCAGTCCCGCCGAATCGCTCCGACACCGATTAAGGTCGGCGGCGTGAACGTCCCGCCCGATCTGACCCTGCAGAACTGGCAGACGGTCCCGCACCTGCACTGGGCGTTTCAACATCTCGCGGATTTCCTGCCCGCGGCGCGGATTTCGCGCGGCAGCGGCCCGGTGGCCGAACTGCGCGAGCGGCGTACCGCGCTGGCGGACCTCACGCTGGCCGGCGGCGCGACGGTGGGCGAGGTGCTCGACACGACCGCCACCGACGGGTGGATCGTGACGCGCGACGGTGAGGTCCTCGAAGAGCGGTACCCCAGCGGCATGCTGCCCGACACCCCGCACCTGCTGATGTCGGTCAGCAAGACCCTGATCGCGACGGTGGCGGGTGCGCTGGTCGGCCAGGGCGCACTGCGCCCCGACACGCTGATCACCGACTACGTGCCGGCCCTCGCCGAATCCGGATATGCCGGCGCGACGGTACGCCACGTGCTCGACATGCGTTCGGGCATCGCGTTTTCCGAGGAGTACCTCGACCCCCTCGCCGAGGTGCGGCTGCTCGAACAGGCCATCGGCTGGGCACCCCGCACCGTGCCTGACCTCCCCGACACCATGTACGGCTTCCTGCGCACTCTGCGCCGGAAGGGCCCGCACGGCGGACCCTTCGACTACCGCTCCTGCGAGACCGACGTCCTCGCCTGGGTGTGCGAGGCGGCGGCGGGCACCCGCATGCCGGCGCTCATGTCCGAACTGCTGTGGAGCCGCATCGGAGCGCAGGCCGATGCGGTGATCGGGATCGACCGCGAAGGCACCGGGATGTTCGACGGCGGGATCAACGCCTGCCTGCGTGACCTGGTCCGGGTCGGGACCTTGTTCCTCACCGACGGCGTCTCTCTGACCGGCCGGCAGGTGGTGCCCGCCTCGTGGATCGCCGACACACTGGCCGGCGGCGAGGACTCCCGCGCCGCGTTCGCCGCGGGCCGCGACACTGCCCGCTTCCCCGGCGGGATGTACCGGAACAAGTGCTGGCTGCCCTACCCCGGAGACGACGTGGTGCTGTGCCTGGGCATCCACGGCCAGATGATCTACGTGAACCGGCCCGCCGGTGTCGTCGCCGCCAAACTGTCGAGTTGGGCGCTGCCCGAGGAGAACGACAAGCTCATGGCGACCATCGCGGCGTTCGACGCGGTCGCCGCCGAACTGCGCTGAGCGGTCACTCCGGCAACCGCAGCTCCGGCTTCTCGACTTCTTCGATGTTGACGTCCTTGAACGTGATCACCCGGACCTGCTTGACGAACCGGGCCGGCCGGTACATGTCCCAGACCCACGCGTCGGCCAACCGCAATTCGAAGTACACCTCGCCGTTGGCGTTACGCGGCACCATCTCGACGCTGTTGGCCAGGTAGAACCGGCGTTCGGTCTCCACCACATAGCTGAACTGCCCGACGATGTCCTTGTACTCGCGGTAGAGCGAGAGCTCCATCTCGGTTTCGTACTTCTCGAGATCCTCGGCGCTCATCAGTGCTGCTGTCCTTCATGTCGGTGTGGCACGGCCGGCGGCTCGTCGCGCAAGCGGCCCATCGCAATCCTCCCCCTACCCGAGTCCGTAGCGCTGCCCGGGTTCGTCGTCGATGAGCCCGTCGATCAGCCCCCCGTCATCACCAGGGTTACCCGCCGGGACCAGCCGGCGCACGTTGATGAACGAATATCGGTGCGCCGGGCACGGCCCCAGTTCGGCCAGAGCTGCCGTATGCGCCGGTGTGCTGTAACCCTTGTGTTCGGCGAAACCGTACCCGGGGTGCTCCCGGTCCATCGCCACCATCAACCGGTCCCGGCTCACCTTCGCCAGCACGCTGGCCGCCGCGATGCAGGCCGCGGCGGCGTCCCCGCCGACCACCGGCAACGACGGCATCGGCAGACCCGGCACCCTGAACCCGTCCGACAGCACGTATCCGGGGCGCAGCGAGAGGCCGGCCACCGCCCGGCGCATGCCCTCGATGTTGGCGACGTGGACGCCGCGCCGGTCGACCTCCTCGGACGGGATGAACACCACGTGATACGCCAGCGCGTAGCGGCGGATCAGCGGGAACAACCGTTCCCGCTCCTTCTCCCCGAGCTTCTTCGAATCGTCGAGGGCGGCGAGGCTCTCCAACCGGTTCGGGCCCAGCACGCACGCCGCCACCACCAGCGGGCCGGCGCACGCCCCTCGACCCACCTCGTCGACGCCCGCCACCGGGCCGAGCCCGCTGCGGTACAGCGCGGACTCCAGCGTGCGAAGACCGGACGCCTTGCGGATCACCGTGCGAGGCGGCCATGACGCCGGCAAGTCAGGCCCTCGGCTCTTCGCGCAAGCGGCTCATCTCAGGCCCTCGGCTCTTCGCGCAAGCGGCTCATCTCAACTCCTACTGCGAGTCGTCCTACTGGGTCGCATCGGCGGTCTGCGGATTCACCGAGCCCACCCCACCCCACCGCGACGGCGGCCAGGCGATGAACCGCGCCTTCCCGATGACATTGTCCACCGGGATGGTGCCCGCCTCCGGGTCACCGGTGCACAGCAGGCCGCGCTGCGCATCGCCGGGCAGATTGGTGCAGTGCGCGCGCGAATCCGCCGAATGCGTGCGGTTGTCGCCCATCACCCACAGCTTGCCCTCGGGGACGGTCACCGGACCGAACTCGTTGCCCAGGCACGGGTAGACGGCGGGGTCGGCCATCATCGTCGTCGGATCCAGGTACGGCTCGTCGAGCCGTTTGCCGTCGACGGTCAGCCCGGTGGCAGCGCGGCATTCCACGGTCTGCCCACCCACCGCGATGACACGCTTGACCAAGTCGTTCTCGTCGGGCGGGACGAAGCCCACCACCGACAGCGCGTTCTGCACGAAGCGGATGGCCGGGTTGTCCGACCGGATCGACTTGTAGCCGATGTTCCAGTTCGGCGGACCCTTGAACACGATCACGTCCCCGGGCTCCGGTTCGGTGAACCGGTACGTCATCTTGTCGACCATGATCCGGTCGCCGACGCAGCCAGGGCACCCGTGCAGGGTGGGTTCCATCGACTCCGACGGGATGAGGTACGGCCGCGCGACGAAGGTCAGCATCACGTAGTAGAGGACGATCGCGATGGTGACCAGGATGGCCAGTTCCCGCAGTGCGGAATGCTTGCGGCCGGAGGTGTCGTCCCGTTCGTCGACGTCCGGGTCGGTGCTTTCGACGGTGTCCTCGGGCGACGACTCGGGGCTATCGGTCACGGCTTCAGACTAGCCAGCGCACCGACCGACGCCCTGTCGCGCCGGCGCGGGTCAGCGCTTCTCCTTGATCTTCGCCTTCTTACCGCGAAGCTCACGCAGGTAGTACAGCTTCGCGCGGCGGACGTCACCGCGGGTGACGACGTCGATGTGGTCGATGTTGGGCGAGTGCACGGGGAACGTGCGCTCCACGCCGACGCCGTAGCTCTCCTTGCGCACGGTGAAGGTCTCGCGGATGCCCCCGCCCTGGCGGCGGATGACGGCACCCTTGAAGACCTGGATGCGCTCCTTCGAGCCCTCGATCACCTTCACGTGCACATTGACGGTGTCGCCGGGGCCGAAATCCGGGATGTCGTCGCGCAGCGACGCCTGATCGACGAAGTCCAGCGTGTTCATCGGTGACACTTCCTTGTTGCTTGCGGCAGGGGCAGGCTGTCGCGGGACAGCACGCCGAGCCGGTGGGTACGGACGCTTTCGGGGCGTATCTCGCAGCGGACCGCGGGGATGACCCCACGTCCAGCGCGGACAACTGCTCAATTGTGCCAGACGGGCACCTGTCCCGCGAAATCGCCGCCTCGATACGGCGACGGGCGCCGCCGCCGCTGATCAGCGGCCCCGACGGGATACACGTTAGGCTGGAAACACCGAAATCCGCGCACTGCGCCCATGATCGGTTCCGCCCGCCAGGCGCCCACCAGTATTCGAGAAGGAGACCTATGCGACGGCCGTCGGTGCTGTGGACGGCTACCGCCGCGACCGTGGCCGCGGCAGTTGTCGTCTCGGGATGCGAGGCGCGGGTGTACGGCACCCCGCCCCCTCCCGACGGTCCGCACCTGACCGTCGTCGCGCCGCAGGGCACGATGGCCCCACTGCCGGAGGCTCCGCCCGACCAGCCGGCCGCCTCCTTCACCGGGCTCGACGACCGGACCCGGCTGGCCACCGAGCAGGCGGCCCGTGAGGGCGCCGACATCACCGTGCTCCTCAAGGACCGCAACACCGGTCGACTGGTGTCCAACGGCAACGGCCGCGCAATCGCGATCGCCTCGGTGGTGAAGCTGTTCATCGCCGACGACCTGTTGCTCAGCGGCGATCCGCTGTCTCCCGACGACGTCGAGAACTTCCAGTCGATGCTGCGGTCCTCCGACGACAGCGCGGCCGAGGTGTTCTGGAACCGGGGTGGCGGCAGTGCGATCGTCACCCGCGTGGCCGAGCGCTACGGCCTGAGCGGCACCCGACCCCCGAGCGACGGCCGGTGGTGGAACACCATCAGCACGGCCGCCGACCTGGTGCGGTACTACGACATGCTGCTGTCGGGGGCGGGCGGCCTGCCGCGCGACAAGGCCGAGATGATCATCGGCAATCTCGCCGCCTCGACCCCCAACGGGATCGACGGCACGCAACCCGGCGGCATCTACCCGCAGCGCTTCGGCATCCCCGAAGGGCTGTACGCGATGCCGGTGGCGGTCAAACAGGGTTGGATGTGCTGCATCGGCTCGGACTGGATGCATCTGTCGACCGGCATCATCGGCGCCGACCGCCGCTACATCATGGTGATCGGATCCGATCAGCCCGCCGGCGCCGCCGAAGCCAGGGCCACCATCACCGAGGCGGTCAAGACGATGTTCCCGGAAGGCCGGATCTAACTGTCGCGCAACAGATCCGGGCGCCGTTGCCGCGTGCGCTCCAGTGACTGCTCGCGGCGCCAGGCCGCGACCTTCGCGTGGTCGCCCGACAGCAGCACCGGCGGTACGTCCAGTCCGCGCCAACTCGGCGGGCGGGTGTAGCTGGGCCCCTCGAGCAGTCCGTCCGAGTGCGAATCGTCGGCGTGGGACGCGGGATTGCCCAGCACCTCGGGCAGCAGCCGCACGACCGCCTCGACCATCACCAGCGTGGCGGACTCCCCTCCGGTGAGCACGTAGTCGCCGATCGAGACCTCCGCGACGCGCATCCGGCGGGCGGCGTCGTCTACCACCCGCTGGTCGATCCCCTCGTAGCGGCCGCAGGCGAAGACCAGATGCTGTTCGGCGCTCCACTGCCGGGCCGTCGCCTGATCGAAGAGCCGCCCGGCCGGAGTCGGCACCACCAGCAGGGTGTCCTCGGTGCACAGATCATCGAGCGCCGCACCCCATACCGGCGCCTTCATCACCATCCCCGGCCCGCCACCGTAGGGCGAATCGTCGACGGAGCGGTGCACGTCGTGAGTCCACGCCCGCAGGTCGTGCACCCCGAGCTGAACGCGACCGGATTCGATCGCCTTGCCGGGCAACGACTCCCGCAGCGGATCGAGATAGCGCGGGAAGATCGTGACGACGTCGATTCGCACAGCTGCCGTCCCGCTATTCCAGGTCCAGCAGACCCTCGGGCGGATCGATCTCCACCAGGCCCTCGGTGAGCGAGACCCGCGGCACGATGGCGGCGACGAACGGCACCAGCACCTCCGCGCCGGCGGGCGTCTTCACCGACAGCAGCTCACCGGCCGCGGTGTGCAACACCTCGGCGACCGTACCGACCTCGTCCCCGCCCACCGTGCGGACGAGCAGTCCCTCGAGTTGATGGTCGTAGAACTCGTCGGGGTCGTCGATGGGCGGCAGCTCCTCGGTGTCGACGAGGAACACCGTGCCGCGGAGCGCATCCGCGGCGGTCCGGTCGGCCACCCCGTCGAGCCGCACCAGCAGCCGGCCACCGTGCGGGCGGACCGAGTCGACGACGAAGCGGCGTTCGGCACCACCCTTGGGCGGGCGGCCCCGCAACTGGGCACCCGGGGTGAACCGGGCGTCGGGATCGTCGGTGCGGACCTCGACCACCAGCTCACCGGTGACGCCGTGCGCCTTGGCGACCCGTCCGAGTACGAGGTCCATGAACGCTGTTCGTTCGCTACTGGTCGGTGTCCACCACGTCGACGCGGATGCCCCGTCCGCCGATGCCGGCGACCAGGGTGCGCAGCGCGGTCGCGGTGCGACCGCCGCGGCCGATGACCTTGCCGAGGTCATCGGGATGCACATGCACCTCGACCGTGCGCCCACGACGATTGGTCACCATGTCCACCCGCACATCGTCGGGGTTGTCGACGATTCCGCGGACGAGGTGTTCGACAGCGTCGACGACGACTGAACTCACCGCGCCACTCAGCTCTCGGTGGCGCCGGCGATCGTGGCGTCCTCGCCCTCAGCGGCGGGCTCGGACTTGTCGGCCGCACCGGACGGATCGGCGGTCGCCTCGATGTCGGACGCGGCCTTCTTGGCGGGCGCCTTCTTCTTCTTCAGCTGGGTGGCCTCATTGCTGGGCCCACCGTCGGCCTCGGCCAGCGCGGCGTTGAAGAGGTCGAGCTTGCTGGGCTTGGGCTCCTTGACCTTCAGCGTGCCCTCGGCGCCCGGCAGACCCTTGAACTTCTGCCAGTCACCGGTGATCTTGAGCAGCTGCAGGACGGGCTCGGTGGGCTGGGCGCCGACGCCGAGCCAGTACTGGGCGCGCTCGGAGTCCAGCTCGATCAGGCTCGGCTCTTCCTTCGGGTGGTAACGGCCGATGACCTCGATGGAGCGGCCGTCGCGGCGGGTGCGCGCGTCGGCGACGACGATGCGGTACTGGGGGTTGCGGATCTTGCCCAGACGGGTCAGCTTGATCTTGACAGCCATGGGTGTTGCGACACTCCTAAGTAGTTGCCACGCTGCAATTCAGCGATGCGGGCGGATTGCCCGATCCGGTTTTGCCTCGCGTGTGTGACCACCGCGCGGCCAGGGTCGCGGGCGGACAGCCGACCATTGTGCCAGACCGGCGCCTCCGGCCGGAAATCGCTGCACCGGGCACACTCGAGGCATGGCCTCACTTCGTCAGCGACTCCTCACCGGCCTTGCCGGGCAGCTCGGCCGTCCGCACGGCCCTCTCGGCGGCGTCGTCGCCGGGGCGTTGAACCGCGGAAACGGCCAGGCGATCGCCACGGCGGTGGCCGCGGCTCAGGTGCCCGCCGGCGGAATCGCCGCCGACATCGGATTCGGCGGCGGCGCGGGGCTGCGCCTGCTCGTCGACGCGGTCGGCACCGGCGGCACCGTCTACGGCGTCGAGATCTCCGGGGACATGCTCGAGCGGGCGCGGCGCGGATTCCGCCGCGACCTCGAAAGCGACCGGTTGCGGCTGGTCGAGGGCTCGCTCACCGCGCTGCCGCTCGACGACATATCGCTCGACGCGGCGATCACCGTCAACACGCTGTACTTCCTCGACGACCTCGACACCGTGTGCGCCGAACTGGCCCGGGTCCTCAAACCCGGCGGTCGCGTCGCGGTCGGGATCGGTGACCCCGAGGCCATGCGCGCGCTGCCGATGACGCCGTACGGGTTCCGGCTGCGGCCGGTCGCCGACATCGTGGCCGCGTTCGAGCGGGCCGGTTTCACCGTCGAGGTCGAGAGCAGGACCGACGGCCGGATGCCGCGCCACACGATCGTCGCGCAGCGCGCCGGCTGATGTCCGCCGCTCACACCAGCTTGTCGAAACACTTCTCTTCGACCCGGCGGGTCATCCGCCAGCCGTCGGCGGTGCGGACGAACTCGTCGACGTACCAGATGCCGACGAAGTAGACCTGACCGCCGTCACCGCCCATCACCATCGGATTGAAGCAGATGGCCCGCGACGTCGCGGTGTCCCCGGAGATCGTGACGTCGAAGTTGCCGACCAGGTGTGAATACGCCGGGAAGTTGGGCAGCACCTCGGCAAGCCACTTCTTCACCTCCGGATAGATGCCGTCGACGCCGCCGGTGGCGCGGTAGTCGATGTAGGCGTCCGGGGTGAACACCCGGTCGAGGTCGTCGAAACGGCGCTGGTCGATCGCCGACGAGTAGTCGACCATCAATTGCTGGATCTCCAGCCGGTCGGAGATTTCCGCGAGGCTCAACATGACCTGATTGAACCCGATTAAGCTCACCGGCCATGCCGAAGCTGGCCACTCTGTTCGCGCTCCTGCTCGTCGCGCTGACCGCCGCACCGGTCGCGGGCGCCGACATCGACGTCCAGCCGGTCGGTTCGGTACCGATCCCCGCCGGACCCGCCGAGGCGTGGATCGTCGCCGACATGGACACCGGTCAGGTGCTGGCCGGCCGCAACGACGGCATCCGGTACGCCCCGGCGAGCACCATCAAGACGCTGCTCGCCCAGGTGGTGCTCGCCGAGCTGCCGCTCGACGCGACGATCGTCGCCGAGGACGCCGACACGCAGGTGGAGTGCAACTGCGCCGGTGTGGCGCCCG
Organism: Mycolicibacterium litorale; assembly: GCF_014218295.1. The sequence continues at coordinate 1,961,507 of NZ_AP023287.1, read as the reverse complement.
GCCAGGTCTACACCGCCCGCCAACTGCTCGAGGGCTTGCTGCTGGTGTCGGGAAACGACGCGGCCAACACGCTGGCGCGCATGCTCGGCGGCACCGATGTGGCCGTGGCCAAGATGAACGCCAGAGCCGCCGCTCTCGGCGCCCACGGCACCAACGTGGTCACCCCGTCCGGGCTCGACGGTCCCGGTATGCCGTTCTGGTCGACGCCGCACGACCTCGCGGTGATCTTCCGGGCCGCGATGGCCGACCCGGTCTTCGCGCAGATCACCGCAATGCCGACGGCCGTCTTCCCGACGAAGTCCGGCGACGCCGTCCTGGTCAACCAGAACGAGCTGCTGCGCCGCTACCCCGGCGCCATCGGCGGGAAGACCGGGTTCACCGACATCGCCCGCAAGACCTTCGTCGGCGCGGCGCAACGCGACGGCCGCCGGCTGGTCGTCGTCCTGATGCACGGACTGGTCACAGAGGGCGGCCCCACGTACTGGGATCAGGCGGCCAGCCTGCTGGACTGGGGTTTCGCACTGGACCGCACCGCCAACGTCGGGTCACTGTGACCGGTCGCCAAACCGGATGACATTGACCCGCAACGGTTTCGAGACCATTCCGACGCATAGCCCGGATTAGGCTCTGCGCTCATGGCCTGGTCGCGTGCGCGGATGTGGCCGCGCACGCTGGTCGCGGGCTGCGCGCTCGTCCTGGTGTCCTCACTGTCGGTGACGCTGCCGCGGGTCGCCGTCGCGCAACCGCAGCCGGCCGGGGCGGTGGCGCTGCCCCAGGGCCCCGCGCAGGCCTGGCTGCTCGCCGACCTCGACTCCGGCCGGATCCTGGCCAGCCGCAATCCGTACGAACCACATGCGCCCGCCAGCACGATCAAGGTGCTGCTGGCCATGGTCGTCCTCGACCACCTGTCCCCCGACAACTTCGCCCGTGCGAACGCCTCACACACGAAGGTGGAGTGCTCCTGTGTCGGACTCACCCCCGGCCAGCCCTACACCACCCGCCAGCTGCTCTCGGCGCTTCTGATGGTGTCGGGCAACGACGCGGCCAACATGCTCGCCGACATGCTCGGCGGTCAGCGCGCCGCGGTCGCGGCGATGAACCGCAAGGCGGCGACCGTCGGGGCGCGGGCCACCAGGGCGTCGTCCCCGTCAGGGCTCGACGGCCCGGGTTGGGAGTCCATCACCACACCGCACGATCTCGCGCTGATCCTGCGGGCGGCGCTGTCGTATCCGCTGATAGCCCAGATCATGCGCGCCCCGTCGGCGCCGTTCCCCGGTAAGACGCTCACCAACCAGAACGAGCTGCTCACGCGCTACCCGGGTGATCTCGGCGGCAAGACGGGTTACACCAATCTCGCCCGAAAGACGTATATCGGTGCCGCACAACGGGGTAACCGTCGCCTCGCCGTGGTCCAGATGTACGGCACCGGAGACCTCTACGGTCAGGCCATCGCGCTGTTCGACTGGGGCTTCAGCCAGGCCGGCTGAACGCGGGTCTCCCGAAACAGGGAGCGCCCCACTGTCGCCCTCCGCCAAGTAAGGTCGCCCTAACTTGATGGAGGGAGCGATCGATGACCGGCCGACCGGACTTTTCGCTGATCGTCGCCTTCGGCACCGACATGGGCAACGCCGAGGACGCCGCCATGACGTTCGCCGAGGAGTGCCAGGCCGTCGGCATCGACACCGAGGCGATCGAGCTGAACCAGGTCGAGATGGCCGACCTGCGGGGGGCGACGCACTTCGTGGTGGTCACCTCGACCTTCGGCGACGGCGAATTCCCCGACAACGCCACCTTGTTCTGGGAGGCGCTCAGCGCCGAGACCGAGGCGCTGGATCGGCTGAGCTTCGCCGTGCTCGCACTCGGCGACACCGGCTACGACCTCTTCTGCAACGCCGGAAAACTGCTCGACGAACGCCTCGAGGCCCTGGGTGCGACCCGGCTCGTCGAGCGCGTCGACGTCGACGGTTCCTACGTCCAGCCCGCCAAGGCCTGGACCACCGACGTGCTGAAGTTCCTGCAGGCCGCACACGGCGCCCCGGTGCCGGCCACGCACCACGTCACAGAATCGTCCAGCCGGGAACGCCACGAACCGGTGAGCACCCGGCTCACCGTCAACAGAGTGCTCACCGCGGCCGAGTCCACCCGTGAGGTCCGCCACTACGAGATCGACCTCACCGGTACCGGAATCGCCTACACCGCAGGGGATTCGCTTGCCGTGCACGCCACCAACGATCCCGCGCTGGTCGAGGCGATCCTGGCCGAGCTCGGCGCCGGCCGCGACCACCCGGTGACCGACCGCGACGAACCGCTCGGCGACCTGCTCACCGAACACCTGGAGATCCGGACCCCATCGCGGGCCCTGCAGGCGCTGGTCGCCGCGAGAACCGCCGACCCCGAGGCAGCCGCCGCCCTCGCCGGCGACACCACGGCGGCACCGGGCTCCTGGGCGTACGGCAAGGACGTGCTCGACCTCATCCGGCTCGCCGACCTCGGCATCGACGAGGTCGTCGACACCCTGCGGCCTCTGCAGTTCCGCGACTACTCGATCGCGTCGAGTCCCGTAGTGCACCCCGACTGCGTGCACCTGACGGTCGCCACCGTCCGCTACACCGCCGGCGAGCGCCACCACGGCGGGGTCGCCTCGACGTTCCTGGCCGACCGGGGCGACACGCTACGGGTGCACCTGCGGCCCAACCATGCCTTCCGCCTACCCGCCCCTGACGTGCCGATCGTCATGATCGGACCCGGCACCGGTATCGCACCCTTCCGCGCCTTCCTGCAGGAGCGCCGGGCCACCGCGGCGCCCGGCCGGTCGTGGCTGTTCTTCGGGGACCGCCACCGGGCGACGGACTACCTCTACGGCGACGAGCTCGACGGCTTCCTGGCGTCGGGCACCCTGACCCGGTTGGACCTCGCGTTCTCCCGCGACCAGGCGGCGAAACACTATGTGCAGCAACGGATGCGCGACAACGGTGCGGAGCTGTACCGATGGCTGCAGGACGGCGCCCACGTCTACGTGTGCGGTGACGCCGACCGGATGGCCAAGGACGTCGACGCGGCGCTGCACGAGATCGTCGCCGACTGCGGCGGGCTCGACGCCGACGACGCCCACGCCTACGTCAACGAGCTGATCAGGAACCACCGCTACGTGCGCGACGTGTACTAGCGGAAAACCCTGCCCCGCAGGATCACCAGCGCCGGTTCGTTGACGACGGCGGCGCCGCGGCGCGGATCGTCGGAGTAGCAGACCAGATCCGCGGGTGCACCGTCGGCGAGGCCGGGCCGCCCGAGCCAGGCGCGCGCGTCCCAGCAGGCCGCTCCCAGCGCATCGGTCGCGCTCATGCCGATGCCGCGCAGCGCCTCGATCTCGTCGCCGATGCGGCCGTGGACGATGGTGCTGCCCGCGTCGGTGCCTGCGTAGATCGGGACGCCCGCATCGCGGGCGGCGGCCACCCGCGGATACGACCGCCGGTACAGGTCGCGCATGTGCGCGGCGTAGGCCGGGTACTTGACCGCCTGATCGGCGATGCCGGAGAAGTTCTCGAGGTTGATCAGCGTCGGCACGAGCGCGGTGCCGTGCTCGACCATCATCTCGATCGTCTCGTCGGTCAGGCCGGTGCCGTGTTCGATGCAGTCGATACCCGCACCGATCAGCCCGGGCAGCGCGTCCTCGCCGAAGACGTGCGCGGTCACCCGGGCGCCGTGGGCGTGCGCGGCGTCGATGGCTTGTCTGAGGATCTCGTCGTCCCACAGCGGAGCGAGATCGCCGATCGACCGGTCGATCCAGTCCCCGACGAGCTTCACCCACCCGTCACCGCGGCGCGCCTGCTCGGCGACGATCTCGGGCAACCGGGTCTCGTCCTCGACGTCGACGGCGTACCCGGCGATGTAGCGCTTCGGTTTGGCGACGTGGCGGCCCGCGCGGATGATGCGCGGCAGGTCGTCGCGGTCGTCGAGGCTGCGGGTGTCCGTGGGAGAACCGCAGTCGCGCAGCAGCAGGGCACCCACATCGCGCTCGGTCTCGGCCTGCGCCGCCGCTTCCTCGATGCTGACGGCGCCGCCGGGCACCGGACCCAGCCCGACGTGACAGTGCGCGTCGACCAGCCCGGGCAGGATCCAGCCGCCGTCGAACACGGTCTGCGCGCCGCGCACCGGTTCTGCGCGCAGGACCCCGTGGGCGATCCACCACTCCACCGGCTGTTCGTCCGGCAGACTGCGGCCCCTGACGTGCAGCGCCGTAGCGGGCATCAGTTCTTGGGGAACTTCAGCTTGCTCAGGTCGAAATCGGCCAGCCCGGGCGGCAGCTCGTCGAGGCCTTTCGGCATCTGCGACAGATCGGGGAATCCGGCGGGCATTCCCGGCATACCGGCCATCCCCGCGCCCAGCGGATTGCGGTTCTTCGGCGGCGTCGGCCCGCGGCCTGCCTTCTTGCCCTTCTTGCCCTTGCCCTTGGTCTGTTTGCGAGTGTTCTTGCGGCCGAACGGCATTCCCATCTGCCCGGCCATCTGCGACATCATCTTGCGAGCCTCGAAGAACCGGTCGACGAGCTGGTTGACCTCCGAGACCGTCACCCCCGAGCCGTTGGCGATCCGCAGGCGGCGTGAGGCGTTGATGATCTTGGGATCGGCGCGTTCGGCCGGTGTCATACCGCGGATGATGGCCTGCACCCGGTCGAGCTGGCGGTCGTCGACCGCGGCCAGCGCATCCTTCATCTGGCCGGCGCCGGGCAGCATGCCGAGCAGGTTGCCGATCGGGCCCATCTTTCGGATGGCCAGCATCTGCTCGAGGAAGTCCTCGAGGGTGAGTTCACCGCTGCCGATCTTGGCGGCGGCCGCCTCGGCCTGCTGGGCGTCGAAGACCTGCTCGGCCTGCTCGATCAGGGTGAGGACGTCGCCCATGCCGAGGATCCGGCTGGCCATCCGGTCCGGGTGGAAGACGTCGAAGTCCTCGAGCTTCTCCCCGGCGGAGGCGAACAGGATCGGCACGCCGGTGACCTCGCGGACCGACAGCGCGGCACCGCCGCGGGCGTCGCCGTCGAGCTTGGTCAGCACCACGCCGGTGAACCCGACACCCTCGCGGAACGCGTCGGCGGTGGTGACCGCGTCCTGGCCGATCATCGCGTCGAGGACGAACAGCACCTCGTCGGGCTGGACGGCGTCGCGGATCGCGGCGGCCTGGCTCATCAGTTCCTCGTCGATGCCGAGGCGGCCGGCGGTGTCGACGATGACGACGTCGAAGTGTTTGGCCTTGGCCTCGGCGAGTCCGGCCGCGGCGACGGCGACCGGATCGGCGGTTCCCTTGACCTCCGACGCGCCGGGAGCGGTGCCCGGGTGCGGTGCGAACACCGACACGCCCGCGCGTTCGCCGACGATCTGAAGCTGGTTGACCGCGCCGGGCCGCTGCAGGTCGCAGGCCACCAGCAGCGGGGTGTGGCCCTGCCCGCGCAACCACTTCGCGAGCTTGCCGGCCAGCGTCGTCTTACCGGAACCCTGCAGGCCGGCCAGCATGATGACCGTCGGCGGGGTCTTGGCGAAGGCCAACGTGCGGGTCTCGCCGCCCAGGATGCCGACGAGCTCCTCGTTGACGATCTTGACGACCTGCTGGGCGGGGTTCAGCGCGGCCGACACCTCGGCACCCTTGGCCCGTTCCTTGATACGCGCCACGAACGCGCGCACGACCGGAAGCGAGACGTCGGCTTCCAGCAGCGCCAACCGGATCTCCCGGGTGGTGGCGTCGATGTCGGCGTCGGTCAGCCGGCCTTTGTTGCGTAGCCCGGAGAGGGCACCGGTCAACCGGTCGGACAGGGATTCGAACACGGCGTCCAGCCTAACTTCCCCGGCGGGCAGCGGTCGGCGGGCGGGTGACCGACACGGCTCAACTCGCCTGTTCGGCCGGTTTGGGCGGCGGGGGCGGCGTCGGCAGCACCGCGTACAGGTCGCGTTCCAGTTCGGCGCGGATCGTCTGGCGGTCGGATTCGCTGCCCGCGGCCAGCGCGGGCACCGTGATACCGAACACGTCGACCACCGACGAGCCCAGCGTGGTGACCTTGGCCCAGGCCACGTCGACCCCGTCGCGTTCGAACACCGCGGTCAGCCGGGCCAGCAGGCCCGCGCGGTCGATGGTGCGGACCTGGACGACGAATTCGGTGGGTGCCGTACCGGCCGACCACAGCACCCGCGGCGGGGCGGGCACATGGTTGGCCGGGACGGCGGCCAGGATCTCCCCCGCCCGGGCGGTGCCGTACTGGGCCGCCTCCCGTTCGCGGCGCTCCAGCTCGCCGAGCACGTCGAGTTCACCGTCGAGAGCGAGGATGAACTGCTGGCGCAGCAGTCCGGCCGCGGGCGGCGTGCCGAAGTGCGGCGACACCACGAACGTGTTGATCGCCGACCCCTGATGGCTGTTCACCGAGGCCGAGTGCACCCGCAGCGAGTTCAGCGCCAGCACCCCGGCGGCCTTGGACAGCAGGCCGCGGCGATCGGGGGCGATGATCGTCACGTGGTGGATGTGCGGGCTGTCGGCCGGCGTCAGCTCGACCTGCACGCCCACCTCACCGGCCATCTCGAGGTGGCGGGGATCGATCGGGTCCGGCTGCGGGAGCGGTTCGCCCGCCATCACCAGACGACAGCGGCGCACCAGGTCGCCGATCAGCGAGGCCTTCCAATCGCCCCACACGCCGGGCCCGGTGGCCAGTGAGTCGGCCTCGGCGAGGGCGTGCAGGAGTTCCAGCAGCACCGGGTCGCCGTCGAGTTTGTGCACGACGGCGTCGATGGTCTTGGGGTCCTGCAGGTCGCGCCGCGTGGCGGTGTCGGGCAGCAGCAGGTGGTAGCGCACCATCTTCGACAGCAGGTCGATGTCCGACGGCCAGAGCCCGAGCCGGGTGCCGATCTGCTCGGCGAGTTCGGCGCCGATCACGCTGTGGTCCCCGCCGCGGCCCTTGCCGATGTCGTGGCACAGCGCGCCTAGCACCAGCAGATCCGGGCGTGACACGCGGGTGGTCAAAGCGCTTGCGCGGGAAGCTGTTTCGACCAGATGACGATCCACGGTCCAGATGTGCACCACATCGCGCGGCGGCAGGTCGCGCACCGCTCCCCATTCGGGGAAGAGCCGTCCCCACAGCCCGGTGCGGTCGAGCGCCTCGACGGTCGACACCAGCGCCGGACCGACGCCGAGCATCACGAGCAGATCCTTGAGCGCCTGACGAGGCCACGGGGTCCGCAGTTCGGGCGCGGTCTCGGCCAGCCGGCTCAGCGTGGACACCGCCATCGGCAGCCCGGTGACCGCCGAGGCCGCCGCCACCCGCAGGATCAGGCCCGGATCGCGCCCCGGGCGCGCGTCACGGGCGAGGATCACCTCCCCCGCGTACTCCACGACGCCTTCGTCGAGGGGCCGGCGTACGGGCCGGCGCAGCGCGGCGAATCCGCGCCGGGGCAGGGCGTTGGCGGCGGTGCGCAACCCGGCGTCGACGTAGTAGCTGATGGTGCGCGCCGCGTCGGAGAGCATCCGGGCCAGGTCGAACCGGTCACCGATGCGCAGGGCCGCGCCGATCTCGTCGGCGTACTGGGCCAGCAGCAGGTCGCGGCCCCGGCCCGAGATCCGGTGCAGTTCGGTGCGCACGTTCAGCAGCGCCAGATGCGCCCCGCCGAGCGTGCCCGTCGGCGAGGCCAGCGCCGGGCTCGGATAGACGTCGGCCAGCTGCGCGATGGCCAGCGCGTTGAGCAACTGGACGTCGCGCAGCCCGCCCCGGCCCGATTTCAGGTCGGGCTCGGCGCGGTGGGCGATCTCGCCGCTGCGCTGCCACCGCGCCTGGGTGTGCTCGACGAGTTCGGCGAAGCGCGGGGCGATCCCGGTGCGCCACTGCCTGCGCGCACCGCCGACGAGCAGGTTCGACAGGTCCGCATCCCCGGCGATGTGGCGCACCTCGAGCATCGCGAGTCCCGCGGAGATGTCCTCACCGGCCACCTTCAGCGCCTCGGGCACCGTGCGCACACTGTGATCGAGCCGAATGTTGGCGTCCCACAACGGATACCAGAGCAACTCGGCGACCTGGCTGACCACGTCCGCGGGCATGTTGTCGTGCAACAGCATCAGATCGAGGTCCGAGTACGGCAGCAGCTCACCGCGCCCGAGCCCGCCCGTCGCGACGATGGCGAAGCCACTGGTCGCCGTGATGCCGATCTCGTTCGCCTTTGTGCCGAGCCAGAATTCGTGCAGATCCAGCAGCGCGTCGCGCAACGCGGCGGTGTCGAGCTGACGGGGCCCTCCGGTCAGCAGCTGCTGGGTCGCCCGGACCAGATCGGTCGCGGGGCGCAACGACCCCGCCGCCGGAGCCTTCCATGTGGGGGCGCCGGCGGCGGGTCGCGGTTGTTGTTCTGTCATATCGGAAGTCCTCCCCCGGACCAGTGAGTGCTAACGGTTTGCAGCCGGGAGACGACCCCCTCGTCGGTCAGAGGGCGTCCGCCCCCCGTTCACCGGTGCGCACGCGTACGACGGTGTCGACGGGGCTCACCCACACCTTGCCGTCACCGATCTTGCCGGTGCGGGCCGCCTGCACGATGACGTCGACGACCTTGTCGACAGCGGAGTCGTCGACGATCACCTCGACGCGGACCTTGGGCACGAAATCGACGGAGTACTCGGCTCCGCGGTAGACCTCGGTGTGGCCCTTCTGCCTGCCGTAGCCCTGGACCTCGCTGACGGTCATCCCGAGGATGCCGGTCTGCTCCAGCCCGGTCTTGACGTCTTCGAGCGTGAACGGCTTGACGATCGCAGTGATCAGCTTCATTTCGTCGATCCCTTCCAAGAAAATTGTTGCCGATCAGACGAGTTCATAAGCCGTTTCCGCATGCTCGGTCTCATCGATGCCGGTGTCCTCGTCTTCCTTTGTCACACGCCAGCCCATCGGCTTGACGATGAAAGCGATGATGGTCGTCATCACTCCCGTAAAGACCACAGCTACCAGAGCGATCACGACCTGCACCACCAGCTGCTGGATCCCACCACCGTAGAACAAGCCGGTTTCGGTGCCGAGGAAGCCGATGCCCACGGTGCCCCACAGGCCGGCGACCAGGTGCACGCCGACCACGTCGAGCGAATCGTCGTAACCGAACTTGTACTTCAGCCCGATGGCCAGCGCCGACAGGATGCCCGCGATGGCGCCGAGGATCAGCGAGCCGATCGGCGAGAGCGATCCGCAGGCCGGGGTGATCGCGACCAGTCCGGCCACGATGCCCGAGGCGGCGCCGACGCTCGTGGCGTGGCCGTCGCGCAGCCGCTCGACCGCCAGCCAGCCGAGCATCGCGGCGGCGGTGGCGGCGGTGGTGTTCACCCACACCAGGCCGGCGAGCGCGTCGGCGGCGCCTTCGGATCCGACGTTGAACCCGAACCAGCCGAACCACAGCAGCGCTGCGCCGAGCATCACGAACGGGATGTTGTGCGGACGGTAGGGGGTCCGGCCGAATCCGGCGCGCTTGCCGATCAGCAGCGCCAGCACCAGGGCCGCCATACCGGCGTTGATGTGGACCACGGTGCCGCCGGCGAAGTCGATCGGCGGGACGTTGGCCGCACCTTCGTCGGCGTTGTATCCGAACAGCCATGAGGCGAAACCGTTTTCGGCACCGGAAAGCAGGCCGCCACCCCAAACCATGTGGGACAGCGGGAAATACACCAGCGTCACCCAGATGCCGCCGAACACCAGCCAGGTGGCGAACTTCATACGTTCGGCCACCGCACCGCTGATCAGCGCGACGGTGATCACGGCGAAGGTCAACTGGAAGGCCACCCAGACGATCGCGGGCACCGAGCCGAAGCCGCCGATCGGGTACAACTCCTCGCCGCCGATCTCACGCGCCTCCATCAGCGGGCTCAGGCCGAACAGCGAGAAGGGGTTGTCGAAGATGCCCAGGATGTCGCTTTCGCCGGTGTGCGCCGACGCGAACGACATCGAATAACCCCACAGCACGTAGATGACGCTCACCACGCCGAGCGACCCGAAAGACATCATCATCATGTTGAGGACGGACTTCTGGCGGGACAGGCCGCCGTAGAAGAAGGCGAGCGCGGGCGTCATCAACAGCACCAGCGCGGCACTGGCGAGCACCCAGGCGGTGTCGCCGCTGTTGAAGGCGGCGTACGCGTCGTCCGGTAAGGCTAAGACCACTTTGTGTGAACCTCCTCAGGAATTCGCCGACGGATCGGCCTCGTGAGAAGACTCTTGTGCGCGCGTTTCGCTGGTGATGCGTGGGCGTTTCCGCAATGTGAACGCAGCGGCCCACCTGGTTACGCTCATGTTTCCCCGTGAGTCGCCGGGGCGATTCCCGCGCGCCGACGGGTGTCAGCCGAGCAGCGCGTCGACGAACGCGGCGGGCTCGAACGGCGCCAGGTCGTCAGGTCCCTCGCCGAGCCCGACGAGCTTGACCGGAACGCCGAGCTCCTCCTGCACGCGGAAGACGATGCCGCCCTTGGCTGTGCCGTCGAGTTTGGTCAGCACGACTCCGGTGATCTTCACCACCTCGGCGAAGACCCGTGCCTGCGGCAGGCTGTTCTGGCCGATCGTCGCGTCGAGGACGAGCAGCACCTCGTCCACGGCGGCGCGCTTCTCGACCACCCGCTTGACCTTGCCCAGCTCGTCCATCAGGCCGGTCTTGGTGTGCAGCCGGCCCGCGGTGTCGATGACGACGACGTCGGCGCCGTTGTCGATGCCCTTGGCCACCGAGTCGAAGGCGACCGACGCCGGGTCGGCACCCTCCGGCCCGCGCACCACCTCGGCGCCGACCCGCGACGCCCACGTCTGCAGCTGGTCGGCGGCCGCGGCGCGGAACGTGTCGGCGGCGCCGAGGACGACGCGGCGGCCGTCGGCCACCAGCACGCGGGCCAGCTTGCCGACGGTGGTGGTCTTGCCGGTGCCGTTGACGCCGACGACCAGCAGCACCGACGGTTTGTCCGCGTGCGGCAGCGCCCGGATCGACCGGTCCATCTCCGGGTGCAGTTCCCTGACGAGCACGTCGCGCAGCACCGCGCGCGCGTCCGCTTCGGTGCGGACGGCATCGCTGGCCATCCGGGTACGCAGCGCGCCGACCACCTTCTCGGTGACGACCGGGCCCAGATCGGCGATCAGCAGGGTGTCCTCGACGGCCTCCCACGACTCCTCGTCGAGATCGCCGCCGCCGAGAAGGCCGAGCATGCTGCGCCCCAGCGCGTTCTGCGACTTCGCCAGCCGGCCGCGCAGCCGGTCCAGCCGGCCGTGGGTGGGCGCGATCTCCTCGACGGGCTCCGGTTCGGGTTCCGGCGCCGGCTCGGGTTCGGGAACCGGTTCGGGTTCGGGGACCGGCTCGGGCTCCGGGGCCGGTTCGGCGACCGGTTCGGCGGGTACCTGTGGCGGGGCGGTCTCGACGGGCGGTTCGGGCAGCCGAACGTCGGCGATCGGGCGCTTGGGGGCGTCCCGCGGGATCGTGGCATCGTCACCGACCGCGGGCAGCCCGCTGGTGTCGATGCGGTCCTTCGGCCGGGCCGGCGGGGCCTGCGGTGGTGCTGACGATTGTGTGAACGTGATGCCGGAACTGGCCGTGTATCCGCCGGAGCGGTCGATCGGTGTGGCAGTGTCGGCTTCCGAGAGCCTGATCCGCCGGCGCCGGTAGCGGACCAGGCCCACCACGAGCGCAACGACGAGAAGAACGGCGATGACCGCGATTGCGATCCACACAGCCAGCGAGAGATCCAGGGTCACCCCGCCATTCTTTCAGGGTGGGTCTCAGGGTGGGTAACCGGTGACGTTGCGGCCCGTTGGCAGCGAGGACGGCATGCAGTTCCGCAAGCGCCGTCACATCGACGTGTGCCTGGACGGACCGGTGGAGTACGAAACCGTCACGACGGGTTTCGAAGACTACCGGCTGCCCTACAACGCGCTGACCCAGACCTCGCTGAGCCGGCTGGACCTCGGGACCGACTTCCTCGGCAAGCGGCTGTCGGCTCCCGTGCTGATCGGCGCGATGACCGGCGGTGCCGAACTGTCCGGGGTCATCAACCGCAACCTGGCCGCCGCGGCCCACCGGCTCGGCGTCGGCATGATGCTGGGCTCGCAGCGCATCATGTTCGACAACGACGCGGTGGCGCGTAGCTTCGCGGTCCGCGACATCGCCCCTGACGTGCTGCTGATCGGCAACGTGGGGCTGGCCCAGCTGTCCGAACCGGTGATCCCGGCGCTGGAGCGGGCACTCGAGCACGTTGGTGCCGACGCGCTCGCCGTACACACGAACCCGCTGCAGGAGGCCATGCAGCGCGACGGGGACACCGACTTCACCGGATCCCTCGGACGGCTGCGGGCGACCGCGGCCACCCTGCGCAAGCCGGTGATGCTCAAGGAGGTCGGACACGGCATCGGCGCGGCAGCCGCCGCCGAACTGGTGGACTGCCCGCTGGCCGCGATCGACGTGGCGGGCGCGGGCGGCACGTCGTGGGCCCGCGTCGAGCAGCTCGTCCGCTACGGCGAGATCCGCTCGCCTGCGCTGGCCGAATGGGGCATCCCGACCGCGCAGGCGCTGCTCGAGGTGCGCCGCACGCTGCCGGGGGTGGCGCTGGTGGCCTCCGGCGGGATCCGCACCGGGATGGACGCCGCCAAGGCGTTGGCGATGGGCGCCGACGTGGTGGCCGTCGCCCGCCCGCTGCTCGCGCCCGCGATCGAATCGGCCGATGCGGTCGTGGACTGGCTGCAGCAATTCATCGACGAGCTGCGGGTGTGTCTGCACGGGTGCGGCGCCGCGGACCTGGCCGCACTGCGCCGAGTCGGCGTCCTACCCCTCTGATCGCGCCTCTCTGATCGCGCCCAAACGAACACATGGTCGCAGAAGTGCGAGTGGAATTGGTCATTTCGTCGATCTCGGCGCTGCCCCCTCGCGCGCCGTCGGCGCCGCCTCGTGGACCGGCGGCTACGCCTGTGTGCCCACCAGCTCCTGGCCGCGCAGCCGCTGCGAGATCACCTGCGTGATGCCGTCACCCTGCATCGTGACGCCGTAGAGCGCGTCGGCGACCTCCATCGTCGGCTTCTGGTGGGTGATGACGATCAGCTGGGACCGTTCCCTGAGCTGCTCGAACAGGCTGATCAGCCGACGCAGGTTGACGTCGTCGAGCGCCGCCTCCACCTCGTCCATCACGTAGAACGGCGACGGGCGGGCCCGGAAGATCGCCACCAGCATCGCCACCGCGGTCAGCGACTTCTCGCCACCCGACAGCAGCGAGAGCCGTTTGATCTTCTTGCCCGGCGGACGGGCCTCCACCTCGATGCCGGTGGTCAGCATGTCATCGGGGTCGGTCAGCAGAAGCCTGCCCTCACCGCCGGGAAACAGCGTGGCGAACACCTGCGTGAACTCGCGTTCGACGTCCGCGTAGGCCTCGGTGAACACCTGCAGGATGCGGTCGTCGACGTCGGCGATCACGTCGAGCAGGTCCTTGCGCGCGGCCTTGACGTCCTCGAGCTGGGTGGACAGGAAGTTGTACCGCTCCTCGAGCGCGGCGAACTCCTCCAGCGCCAGCGGGTTGACCCGGCCGAGCTCCCTGAGCTCCTTCTCGGCGAGTTTGGCGCGGCGTTCCTGCGTGCCGCGGTCGAACGGCATCGGCGCCGGCGCGACGACCTGCTCGCCGCGCTCCTTGGCCTGCTCGTACTCCGCCATCTCCAGGTCCGTCGGCGGCAGCGCGATGTGGGGGCCGTATTCGGCGATCAGGTCGGCGGGCGCCATGCCGAACTGTTCGAGCACCGCCGCCTCGAGTTGCTCGATGCGCAGCGCGGCCTGCGCCTTGGCGACCTCGTCGCGGTGCAGTGCGTCGGTCAGCGCGGTGAGGCGGGCGCCGAGCTGGTTGACCTCCTCGCGCGCCGCGCTCAGCGCCGCGGCCCGCTGCTGGCGTTCGGCGGCCACGGTGTCGCGGTGGCGCGACGCGGCGGCGACCACCGCGCTCAGCCGCGCGGCAACCTGCCTGCCGGAGTCGGCGACCGCACCGGCGACCGCGGCGGCGTGTTCGCGCGCCTGCTTGGCCCGCTGCGCGCGCATCCGCGCCTCGCGTTCGGCCGCGGCCGCCCGGCGCAGCGAATCCGCCCGTCCCCGAACGGCGTTCGCGCGCTCCTCGGCGGTGCGAACCGACAGCCGCGCCTCCACCTCGGCGGCGCGGGCGGCCTCGGCGGCGGCCACCGAGGCCTGCCGGTCGACGGGTTCGACCTCGAACATCGGGGCCTGCTGTGCGTTGTGCAACCGGGTCTCGAGTTCGGTGAGTTCCTCGACGGTGCGGGTGCGGCCCGCCTCGAGTTCGTCGCGCTGGCGGATCAGCCGGTCGTACTCGGCGGCCGCGGCCCGAGCATCCTGTCCGAGCCGGCCGAGCTGTTCGTAGATGGCCGAGATCGCCGCGTCGGATTCGTTGAGGGCGGCCAGCGCGTGTTCGGCGGCGTCCTGACGGGCCCGCTGTTCGGTGAGCGCACCCGACAGTGCGGCGGCCAGCTCACCGACCTGCTTCTCGGCGGCCTCCAGATCCGCGCGGGCCTTGTCGATCTCCGAGGCGATCTCCAGCGTGCTGGGTTTGCGGTCGGAACCGCCGCTGACCCAGCCGGCGCCCACCAGGTCGCCGTCGGCGGTCACCGCCCGCAGCTGCGGCCGGCCGGCCACCAGGTCGAGGGCGGCGGCCAGATCGGCGACGACCGCGACGCCCGACAGCATCGCGGTGACCGCGCCGCGCAGCCGCGCCGGAATGTCGACCACGTCGAGCGCCCACACCGCGCCGGCGGGCAGCGCGGGCAGATCGGCGGGTGGCGTCTCCGGCCAGTCGCCCAGCACGATCGCGGCCCGGCCGCCGTCGGATTCCTTGAGCGCAGCGACCGCCTCGCGGGCGGCACCGGAGTTCTCCGCGGCCAGCGCGTCCGCGGCCGCACCGAGGACCGCCGCCACGGCCACCTCGTGTCCAGGGCGGACTTTGACCAGTTCCGCGACGGACCCGAAAAGCCCGGCCCCACCGTGGTTCTGCTGCAACCACGCCGCGCCGTCGCGGCGGTCGAGGCCCACCGCGAGCGCATCGATACGGGCCCGCAGCGAGGCGACCTGGCGTTCGGCGGCCCGTTCGGCGGTCTGCAGTTCGGCCACCCGCTCGTCGGCCTGGCGCAACGCCGCCACGGTGCGGTCGTGGTGTTCGTCGAGTCCGAGCTCGCCGGCGTCGAGTTCGCCGACGCGGGACTGCACGGTCTCGAACTCCGCCTGAGCCTGCTCCGCCTTGGCGGCGGCCTCCTCGATGCCGACCGTCAGCCGCGCCACGGTCTCGTCGATCGACTCCACGCGGGTGCGCATGGTGTCGACCTGGCCGGCGAGCCGGGCCAGGCCTTCGCGCCGGTCGGCCTCGGCGCGGGCGGCGGCCATGTGCGCGCGCTCGGCTTCGGCGGCGACGCGTTCGCGTTCGGCCAGTTCCTCACGGGTCGCCTCCAGCACGGCGCGGGATTCGGCCAGCTCGGCGAGGAGTTCGGCTTCATGGGCCGCCATGTGGTCGGCCTCGGCCTCCATCTCCTCGGGATCCCGGCCGGTCGACGGCTCCGGTTCGGCGTCGAGCAGCTGGGTGCGCTCGGCGGCGATCCGCACCGTGGCGCTGACCCGTTCGGCCAGCGCCGAGAGCCGGAACCACGCCTGCTGGGCCTGTTCGGCGCGTTCGGTGAGTTCGGCGACCGCGGTCTCGTGGCCGTCGAGTTCCGCGGTGGCCGCCTCCAGCCGGGTGGTGATCTCGTCGTGCTCGCGGCGCAGCATCGTCTCGGTCTGGTGGGTGCTGTCGAACTCCGAGCGCCGGGTCACCAGGTCGTCGGCGGCCAGTCGCAGCCGGGCGTCGCGCAGGTCGGCCTGGATGGTCTGGGCCCGCCGCGCCACCTCCGCCTGACGGCCCAGTGGTTTGAGCTGACGGCGCAGTTCGGTGGTGAGGTCGGTCAGACGGGCCAGGTTGGCCTGCATGGAGTCGAGCTTGCGGACCGCCTTCTCTTTGCGTTTGCGGTGTTTGAGCACACCGGCGGCCTCCTCGATGAAGGCGCGACGGTCCTCCGGGCGCGATTCGAGGATCTCCGAGAGTTTGCCCTGCCCGACGATGACGTGCATCTCCCGGCCGATACCTGAATCGCTGAGCAGTTCCTGGACGTCCATCAGGCGGCAGTGGCTGCCGTTGATCTCGTATTCGCTGCCGCCGTCGCGGAACATCCGGCGGGTGATGGACACCTCGGAGTACTCGATCGGCAGCGCGTTGTCGGAGTTGTCGATGGTCACCGTCACCTCGGCGCGTCCGAGCGGGGCGCGCGACGACGTGCCGGCGAAGATGACGTCCTCCATCTTGCCGCCGCGCAGCGTCTTGGCGCTGTGCTCGCCCATGACCCAGGTCAGCGCGTCGACAACGTTGGACTTACCCGAACCGTTGGGACCGACCACGCAGGTGATGCCCGGTTCGAACCGCAGAGTCGTCGGCGCTGCGAAGGACTTGAAGCCCTTGAGCGTCAGACTCTTCAGATGCATGACGTGCCAGACTACCTAGCGCTCGTCGAATCCGGTGATGCGCTCGCGCGCGTCCGACCAGTCGGCGATCACCTTGTCGACCCGGCCCGGCGTGTCGCCGCCCTCGAGCAGGGCGAGCAGCCGCTCACAGGTTTCGCGCGGCCCCTGGGCGACGACCTGCACACGCCCGTCGGGTTTGTTCGCGGCGAACCCGCTCAGTCCCAGTTCCAGCGCACGCGAACGTGTCCACCAGCGGAAACCGACGCCCTGGACGTGGCCGTGGACCCAGGCGGTCAGCCGGACCTCAGACGCGTCCGACATCGTTGATCTCGAACGTCACCTCGGTGCCCGATTTGAGCGTGCGCCCGACGGTGCAGACCTGGTCGATGGCGCGTTCGACGACGGTCAGCAGGCGCGCCACCTCGTCGTCCGACAGCCCCGACAGGTCGACCTCGAGTGACTCCTCGAGCAGCGGGTAGCGCTCCTGGTCGCGGTCGGCGGGGCCCGAGACGCGGATCGTCGCGGGATAGTCGTCGCCGAGCCGGCGGCGCAGCGGCTGGTCGCTGCTCATCCCGCTGCAGGCGGCCAGCGCGATCTTCATCAGCTCGCCGGGGGTGAACACGCCCTCGACATCCTCCGAGCCGACCAGCACCTCGGCGCCGCGCGAACTGCGCCCGGTATAGCGGCGCACGCCGGTGCGCTCCACCCACAGATCCGTCATGGCTCCCATCTTCGCCCATCCGAACAAACGGGCGCGAAAGTGCGAGACCGTGGCGGCGAAACGTCGATCTCGGCGAGAGGCGAGAGGCGCGAGGCGACTCAGGTGCGCCGGACGCGCGGCCGGGGCTGACAGCGCGGACAGTAGAACGACGACCGGTTCATGAATTTCTCCCGGCGCATGATCGCCCCGCAGCGCCGGCACGGCTCACCCTCGCGGCCGTAGGCATCCAGCGACCGGTCGAAGTATCCGGATTCGCCGTTGACGTTGACGTAGAGCGAATCGAACGACGTGCCGCCCTGCCCCAGCGCCTCGGTCATCACCTCCGCGGCCGCGTCGAGCAGTTCAGCCAGCTTCGGCCGGGTCAGCGACGACGCGATCCGGGCGCCGTTGACCTTCGCCCGCCACAGCGCCTCGTCGGCGTAGATGTTGCCGATACCCGACACCACCGTCTGGTCGAGTAGCTGGCGTTTGATCTCAGAGTGCTTGCCGCGCAACACCTTCACCACGGCATCGCGGTCGAACAGCGGGTCGAGCGGATCGCGCGCCACATGCGCGACGGGCATCGGGACGTCGGTTCCGTCGACGGTGACCATGTCGGCGAGCAACCAGCCGCCGAAGGTCCGCTGATCGACGAAACTCAGGGCCGTCCCGTCGTCGAGCAGCGCCGCGATGCGCAGGTGGTCCTCCTTCGGGATGGGTCCGAGCAGCATCTGCCCGCTCATCCCGAGGTGCACCACCAGCGCGACACTGCTTTCTGCTCTTCGCGCAAGCGGCTCATCACCCTCCTCGAGGGTCAGCCACAGGTACTTGCCGCGCCTGCCGGTCCCGGTGATCCGCGCGCCCAGCAGCCGCGCCGTCAGATCCGCGGGTCCCGCCTCGTGGCGGCGCACCGCCCGCAGATGGTGCACCCGCACCGCGGCGATCGCCTTGCCGGTGACATGGGCGTCCAGGCCGCGGCGGACGACCTCGACCTCGGGTAGCTCAGGCATCCGGGACTACGACTCGTCCGGCGCCGAACTGTCCAGCGCCGTCCATGCCGCGGCCGCCGCCTTGAGTTCGGCTTCCTTCTTGGTGCGGCCGACGCCCGTGCCGTACTCGATGTCGGTGACGAGCACCGAGGCGGTGAACACCTTGTCGTGGTCGGGTCCGGTCGAGGTGACCACGTAGTGCGGTGCGCCGAGTCCGCGCGCCGCGGTGAGTTCCTGCAGGCTGCTCTTCCAGTCCAGCCCGGCGCCCAGCGTGGGTGCGGTGTCGAGCAGCCCGGCGAACAGGCGCAGGATCACCTCCCGCGCGACGGTGATGCCGTGTTCGACATAGATGGCGCCGAGCAGGGATTCGACACCGTCGGCGAGGATGCTCGACTTGTCGGCTCCGCCGGAGTTCTCCTCGCCCTTGCCCAGCAGCAGGTAGGCGCCGAGTCCGTCGTCGGACAGTTTGCGTCCCACGTCGGCGAGTGCGTGGGTGTTGACGATGCTCGCCCGCAGTTTGGCCAGATCGCCTTCGGAGCGCTCGGGGTGGCGGCGGAAGAGTTCCTCGGTGATCGTCAGCCCGAGCACCGCATCGCCGAGGAACTCGAGCCGCTCATTGGTGGGTAGGCCGCCGTTCTCGTACGAATAGCTGCGGTGCGTGAGGGCGACGGTGAGCAGTTCGTCGGGCAGATCGACTCCGAGCGCCGCCAGCAGCGGCGAACGGTCCACCGTCACTTCTCGTCTCGTTCCAGCAGTCCGCTGAGCTTCGCCCAGCGCGGGTCGATCGTCTCGTGGTGGTGGCCGGGCTCTGCGGTGGCCAGCGCGACGCCGCACTCCGCGCACAACCCCGCGCAGTCCGGTCCGCACAGCGGTGCGAACGGCAGCGCCAGACCGACCGCGTCGATGATCGGTTGCTCGAGGTCGACCGTGTCCGGGACACCGGTCGCACCGACGCGGCTCACCTCGTCCTCCTCGGTGGTGGCGTCGGTGGTGCTGTCGGGATAGGCGTACAACTCGGTCAGCTCGATCTCGACGTCACCGGTCAGCGGCGTCAGGCAGCGAGCACACTCGCCGCTCGTCGGCGCCGACACCGTGCCGGTCACCAGCGCGCCTTCGGACACCGACTGGATCTGGAGGTCGAGCGTCAGCGGGGCGCCCTCCGGGATGCCGATCAGGTCGAGACCGATCCGGGAGGGACTGGGAACGGTCTCCTGGAACGTCATCATCGAGCCAGGTCGCCGGGCCAATCGCGAGATATCGAGCACGAGCGGCGATCGTGCTGCCCTGTGCGTGGACATGCCTCGATCCTACGGCGCGAGCCTCGCCGGGTTCCGTGGCACCGGGGTCGGCGCGTTCAGCGGGCCGCGTAGTCGTGCGTGCCGGCGGCGGTGCGTAGCTGGTGACGACCGCGACCCACGGAACGCAGGGTGCCGTTCAGGAAGTCCTCGAACTCGGCGAGTTTGCTGTCGACGTAGATGTCGCATTCGCCGCGCAGCCGGTCGGCCTCGGCGTGTGCGGCGTCGATCAGCCGGGTCGCCTCGGCGGTCGCGGTCGAGACGATCTCGGTCTGCGACACCAGGCGCTGCTGCTCCTTGATGCCCTCCTGGACGGCCTTCTCGTAGGCCAGGTTGCCGCTCTCGATCAACCGATCGGCCTCGGACTTGGCCCGCCCCGTGCTGGCGTCGTATTCGCGTTTCGCCGTCGCCATGACGCGGGACGCCTCCTCGCGGGCCTCACCGACCATGCGTTCGCTGTGCTGACGGGCCTCGCCGACCATGCGGTCGGCTTGGGCCTTGGCATCGGCCAGCAGCCGGTCCGCCTCGGCGCGGGCGTGGTTGACCATCGATTCGGCCTCGGCGCGCGCATTCGACACCATGGACTCCGAATGCTCCTTGGCGTCCCGCAGCATGGAGTCGCGGGCGTCGAGCACATCCTGGGCGTCGTCGAGCTCGCCCGGGATCGCGTCCTTGATGTCATCGATCAGCTCGAGGACGTCGCCACGAGGGACGACGCAGCCGGCCGTCATCGGCACGCCGCGCGCTTCTTCGACGATCGCGCCCAGTTCGTCGAGCGCTTCAAAAACTCGGTACACGGCAACACCCTCCAGGCGTAGTTGTTGGTAACCAGTGTGCCTGGTGTTACGCCTGTGACTGGGTTTCCCGCCCCGGTGTGTCTCCCGCCAGGCACCTCTGGCGTCGTGTGGTACCGAGGTTATGTCAAGTGTCGGGCGCGCTCAGCGCAGTGCCGCCCCGATGACGTCCCTGGCCCGGTCGATCATCGACGCGAACGGGCCGACGGCGAAGTTCAGCTTCGCCGACTCCACGCCCGGGTGCGGACGCGTCGGTGCGATCGCCTCCGCTGCCCGCACGGCCGAGGCGAGGCGTTTGAGGTCGTCGGCGTCGAGTTCGCGCTGCAGCTTGTCGAACTCCTCGCGCTCTTCGGCATCGGCGTGTTCGACGACGGCGTCCCGGAACGAGGCCAGCTCGGTGAGGAACTCCGGGGAACCGAAGTCCATCCCCTCCAGCTTCGACAGCTGCTCCTTGGCGTCGTGCTCTTCTGCCAGCCGGGCGTCGACGACCTCGTCCCCCGCGTCGATCTCCTGCCGCGCCCTCGGGTGGACCACCATCTCCTCGGCGGTCTCGTGTACGGCCAGGAGCTGACGCAGTTCGGTGAACGCCTTCTCCCGCGCCTCGTCCGAGGACGCCGAGAACACCTCCTCGAACATGTCCTTGATCAGGTTGTGCTGGTCTTTGAGGAACCGGACGACGTCGTCGGTCGACTGAACGAACGTTTCAACCATGGAAAGAACCTCCGCAGTGGGCTGGTTGGCGCTTATGGGCTGGTGCGCCACCGCAGTCCTACCCCTGTCGGATTCGGCTCAACCCCGCAATTTGGCCTGTAACCGCACGTTCACAGCATCGGGCAGCAGCGCCGAGACGTCACCACCGAGCGTGGCGACCTCCTTGGCCAGCGACGAGGAGACGAACGAGTACCGGGGGGTGGAGGCGACGAAGAACGTGTCCACGCCGGCGACGTGCTTGTTCATCTGCGCCATCTGCAGTTCGTACTCGAAGTCGGTGCTGCTGCGCAGTCCCTTGACGATCGCCGAGAGCCCCCGGGCGCGGACGAAGTCGACGACCAGGCCCTGGCCGGATTCGATCCGCAGGTTCGGCAGGTGGGCGGTCGACTCCGCGATCATCTCGATCCGCTCGTCGAGGGTGAACATGCCCTTCTTGTTCGGGTTGACCAGCACCGCGACGATCACCTCGTCGAACTGGGCCGCAGCGCGTTCGAAGATGTCGACGTGGCCGAGGGTCACCGGGTCGAACGATCCAGGACACACCGCGCCACTCATGGGTGACGACGGTACCTGATCACCACACCTGTCACATCGGCACCGCTACCCGTCGCCACCGTGGTATTCGGCCATGTCCAGGCGGGTGTCGCCGTAGCGCCGCGGCGGCCACGACGACCATCCCGGCGGCCAGCGCAGATCCGTTCCCGACGCGCGCCGTTCGATCACGGCGACCGTCCCCGCAGCGGCCCATCCACCCACCTCGAGCGCCGTGAGCATCGCCTCGACCGCGCTGTCCGGGACGTCGTAGGGCGGGTCGGCGAACACCAGGTCCACCGGATGGTCCGTGCCGCCCGCCAGGACGGTCGCCACCGTGGCGCGCCGCACCTCCGCCGCGGCACCGACGCCGAGCTCGGTGATGTTGCGGGCCAGCACACCGGCCGCGCGCTGGTGGTGTTCGACGAACACCGCCCGCGCCGCGCCGCGCGAAAGCGCCTCCAGCCCCAGGGCGCCCGAGCCGGCGTAGAGGTCGAGGACCACCAGCCCGTCGAAGTCCAACCGGGCCGCGAGCACGCTGAACAGCGCTTCGCGTACCCGGTCGGCGGTCGGACGGGTTCCCTTGGGAGGCACGGCGATCCGCCGCCCGCCGAACGCTCCGGCGATGATCCGGGTCAGCTGACGACCACCAGCAGGTCGCCGCCCTCCACCTGGGCGGTGGCCGAGACCGCGACACGGTCGACCGTGCCGGCCTTGGGTGCGGTGATCGCGGCCTCCATCTTCATCGCCTCGATCGTGGCGATGGTCTGCCCGGCCTCCACGGTGTCACCGGCGCTGACGCCGACGGTCACCACTCCAGCGAACGGGGCGGCGACGTGGTCGGGGTTGGTGCGATCGGCCTTCTCCGCCGTCGGCACGTCGCTGGCCACGCTGTGATCGCGCACCAGCACCGGGCGGAGCTGGCCGTTGAGGATGCACATCACCGTGCGCATCCCGCGTTCGTCCGGTTCGGAGACCGCTTCCAGCCCGATGAGCAGTTCGACGCCGCGTTCGAGTTCGACCCGGTGCTCGTCGCCTCGCCGCAGCCCGTAGAAGAACTGGTTCGCGCTCAATCGCGATGTGTCACCGTAGGTTTCGCGGTGGGCCTCGAATTCCTTGGTGGGTCCCGGGAACAGCAACCGGTTCAGCGCGGCCTGCCGCTTCGCCCCCGGCTGGGCCAGCACCGCCTCGTCCTCGGCCGACAGATCCTCGACGACTCTGGCCGGCGCGCGCCCCGCCAATGCCTTGGTGCGCAACGGTTCCGGCCAGCCGCCCGGCGGATCGCCGAGTTCACCGCGCAGGAAACCGATCACGCTGTCGGGGATGTCGAACCGGGCGGGATCCTCGGCGAACTCCTGCGCGGTGATCCCGGCACCGACCAGCGCCAGCGCGAGATCGCCGACCACCTTGCTCGACGGCGTCACCTTCACCAGCCGGCCAAGGATGCGGTCGGCGGCCGCGTAGGCCTCCTCGATCTCCTCGAACCGGTCACCCAGTCCGAGCGCGATCGCCTGCTGGCGCAGATTGCTCAGCTGCCCGCCGGGGATCTCGTGCCGGTAGACCCGCCCCGTCGGCGCGGGCAGCCCAGACTCGAAGGGCGCGTACACCTTTCGCAACGCTTCCCAGTACGGCTCGAGATCGCACACCGCTTCCAGCGAAAGTCCCGTGTCGTACTCGGTGTGCGCCGTCGCGGCGACGATCGAACTGAGCGCCGGCTGGCTGGTGGTGCCCGCCAGCGGGGCCGCGGCGCCGTCGACCGCCGACGCCCCTGCCTGCCACGCCGCCAGATACGTGGCCAGCTGTCCGCCGGGGGTGTCGTGGGTGTGCACGTGCACCGGCAGATCGAAACGCGAACGCAACGCCGAGACCAGCGCCGTGGCGGCCTGGGGGCGCAGCAGCCCGGCCATGTCCTTGATCGCCAGCACATGCGCGCCGGCCTCGACGATCTGCTCGGCCAGCCGCAGGTAGTAGTCCAGCGTGTAGAGCGACTCCCCCGGATCGGAGAGGTCGCCGGTGTAGGACATCGCGACCTCCGCGACGGCCGTCCCGGTGGCGCGCACCGCGTCGATGGCCGGACGCATCGAATCGACGTTGTTGAGCGCGTCGAAGATGCGGTAGATGTCGATCCCGGTCGCCGTGGCCTCCTCGACGAACGCGGTGGTGACCGTCTCCGGATACGGCGTGTAACCCACTGTGTTCCGGCCGCGCAGCAGCATCTGCAGACAGATGTTGGGCACCGCCTCGCGCAGGGCCGCCAGCCGCTCCCACGGATCCTCCTTCAGGAACCGCAGCGCCACATCGTAAGTCGCCCCGCCCCAGCACTCCAGCGACAGCAGTTGCGGCGTCATCCGCGCGATGTGCGGCGCCACCATCAGCAGGCCGGTCGTGCGGATCCGGGTGGCCAGCAGCGACTGGTGCGCATCCCGGAACGTCGTATCGGTCACCCCGACCGCCGGGGTGTCACGCATCCAGCGGGCGAAACCCTCCGGTCCCAACTCGATCAGCTTCTGCTTGCTGCCTGCCGGAGGCGGGGCGGCCTGGTCGAGCGGCGGCAGCTTGTCCTGCGGGTACACCGTCGACGGGCGCGGACCGTGCGGTTGGTTCACCGTGACGTCGGCCAGGTAGTTGAGGATCTTGGTGCCGCGGTCGGCGGGTGTGCGCGCGGTCAGCAGATAGGGGCGCTCGTCGATGAACGACGTGGTGACCCGCCCCGCGCGGAAATCCGGGTCGTTGACCACGGCCTGCAGAAACGGGATGTTCGTCGACACACCGCGCACCCGGAACTCGGCGAGCGCACGCCGCGCGCGGGCGACCGCGGTGGAGAAGTCACGGCCCCGGCAGGTCAGCTTGACCAGCATGGAGTCGAAGTGCGCGCTGATCTCCGCACCCAGGACGGTGCCGCCGTCGAGTCGGATGCCCGCGCCGCCCGGCGAGCGGTAACCGGTGATGCGCCCCGTGTCGGGGCGGAAACCGTTGGCCGGATCCTCGGTGGTGATCCGGCACTGCATGGCCGCGCCGCGGATGCGCAGGCTGTCCTGGCTCAGACCGAGGTCGGCCAGGGTCTCCCCGTCGGCGATCCGCATCTGCGAGGCCACCAGGTCCACGTCGGTGATCTCCTCGGTCACCGTGTGTTCGACCTGGATGCGGGGGTTCATCTCGATGAACACGTGGTTGCCGCGCTCGTCGAGCAGGAACTCGACCGTGCCCGCGTAGCTGTAGCCGATCTGGCGGGCGAAGGCCACGGCGTCGGCGCAGATGCGTTCGCGCAGTTCGGGGTCGAGGTTCGGTGCCGGCGCCAGCTCGATGACCTTCTGGTGGCGCCGCTGCACACTGCAGTCCCGCTCGAACAGGTGCATCACGTCACCCTGGCGGTCGGCGAGGATCTGGACCTCGATGTGGCGGGGATTGACCACCGCCTGCTCCAGGTACACCATCGGATCGCCGAACGCCGACTCGGCCTCGCGGCTGGCCGCCTCGATCGCCTCGGGCAGCGCATCGGGTTCGGTGACCCGCCGCATCCCACGGCCCCCACCGCCGGACACCGCCTTGACGAACACCGGGAACTCCATGTCGCCGGCGGCGGCGACGAGGTCGTCGACCGACGACGACGGCGCCGAGGATCGCAGCACCGGCAGGCCCGCGGCGCGTGCGGCCTCGATGGCCCGCGACTTGTTGCCGGTCAACTCCAGCAGTTCGGCGCGCGGGCCGATGAACGTGATACCGGCCTGCGCGCACGCGGCGGCCAGTTCGGGGTTCTCCGAGAGGAATCCGTAGCCGGGGTACACCGCGTCGGCGCCCGCGTGCTGGGCCACGCGGATGATCTCGTCGACCGACAGATAGGCGCGGACCGGATGGCCCGTCTCGCCGATCTGATAGGACTCGTCCGCCTTGAGCCGGTGCAGCGAATTGCGGTCTTCGTACGGGTACACCGCGACCGTGGCGATACCCATCTCGTACGCGGCGCGGAACGCCCGAATCGCGATCTCGCCGCGATTGGCGACCAGGACCTTGGTGATCACGCGCTACCCTATCCCGCCGCGGTGCCGCCGCTCACAGAAGGGTCGACCAGTAATCCCAGAACCGCACCAGGATGAGCAGGATCAGCGCCGTGAACCACAACGCGGTCAGCGACCACCGCCACTGGTGAACCCCGCGGGCGACCGCGTTGCCCGCGTCGGCGTGGTCCCCGGTGGCCGGCTGCAGCGCGATCGACGCCGTCACGACCAGCAGCGGAATCGTCACCGCCCACACCACCATGCAGTAGGGGCACAGCGCGCCGATGCGGTAGAGGCTCTGGAAGATCAGCCAGTGCACGAACACCGTGCCGAGCAGGGTGCCGACGGCCAGGCCGGACCAGTACCAGCGCGGCAACCGGACGTTCGCGACGGCCAGCACACCGGTCACCGTGACGACCGTGAAGGCCGCGATGCCGATGAGCGGGTTGGGGAAGCCGAACAGCGCGGCCTGCGGGGTCACCATCACCGAACCGCACGACAGCACCGGGTTCAGCGAGCACGACGGGGTGTAGGAGGGATCGATCAGCAGCTCGATCTTCTCGATGGTGAGCGTGGCCGCGGCCACCAGACCCACCACGCCGGCGATGAGCACCCACACCGCACTCGCCCTGGGGACCGCGAGCCCGGCCTGCCGGTCGACCGGGGAGACGGTCGACGCGACGGCGTCGGGTGCGGTGGCGGTCATGACGCGGGAGCCGGTGCGGGACCGTCCAGGCCGGGCACGTCGCCGACGATCTCCTTGATCTTGGCGACCAGCGCGTCCGGCGTGGACGGGTCGTAGTCCTCACCGTTGATGCGCACGCTCGGGGTGGCGCGGATCTCGGTGGCCGCCGCCATGCCCTTGACCATGTCGACGTAGCGACCCTTCTTGATGCAGTCGGGCACGCCGCCACCGGCGCCGGCCTGCCGCGCCAGCTCGGTCAGCTGCTCGTCGCCGGGGTAGGTCCCGCCAC
Source organism: Mycolicibacterium litorale (assembly GCF_014218295.1). Next base: position 1,935,031 of record NZ_AP023287.1, on the reverse strand, counting down.
CCTCGGCCGGCTGGATGCCCTCGGTGAACAGCGCGGTGTGGAACCGGCGGAAGGCGTCCTTGTTCTCGTCGGCCACGCAGTAGGCGGCGCTGCCCGCGCGCGACGAGTATCCTTCGCCCTGCGCGTCGAGGATCGAGACCATGTAGTAGTCGGCGGCCACGGCGCCGGAGTCGATCAGCTTGTTGATGGTGGGTCCGAACTGCCGCTCGAAGTTGCCGCAGGCCGGGCACAGGAAGTCCTCGTAGAGCGACAGCACGGCCTTGGGCTCGCTGGTGCCCTCCTTGGTGATCAGGCTGTCGGACGCCACCCGCACCGCGGTCGCCTCACCGGCACCCGGCTTGTCCTCGGCCGACATCACGATGTACAGCACGAGTGCGACGGCGAACACCACGACGACGGCCGTCAGACCGATCTGGACGAACAGATTGCGCTTGCGATCGGCCGCCTTCAGGTCGTAGCGGGGGGTCTTCTTCGGTTTCGTGGCCACGCGACAAGCGTACCGGCGGCCACTTCAGCCGCGACTGAGGTGGTCGCGTAGCGCCGAGATCATCGCCGCGGTGGCGGTGGCGCTGTCACCGCCGAGCGGGAAGAAGTTGGCGAACGCGTGGATCAGCGACCCCTCCTCCCGCAGGTCGACCTCCACACCGGCGGCGCGCAACGCCTCGGCGTACCGGTTGCCCTCGTCGCGCAGCGGGTCGAAGCCGCCGGTGAGGATCAGCGCAGGCGGCAACCCGGACAGGTCGTCGGCCAGCAGCGGGGACACGTCCGGATCGGTGGAGTCGACGGCCGCTCCCTCGAGATAGTGGTCCATGAACCAGTTCATGTCGCGGGCGGTGAGGAAGTAGCCGTCGGCGAAGAGGGTCTTGGAGCGGGTCTCGCTGCACACGTCGACGACGGGGTAGATGAGCAGCTGCAGTGCGGGCAGACGCGCACCGTCCCTGCGGGCCCGCCGGCAGACGACGGCGGCCAGGTTGCCGCCGGCACTGTCGCCACCGACCGCGATGCGTTCGGCATCGACACCCAGGTCGGCGGCGTGTTCGCTCGCCCACCGGAACGCGGCGTAGGCGTCGTCGGCGGCGGCGGGCGCCTTGTGCTCGGGGGCCAGGCGGTAGTCGACCGACAGCACGGTGAGCCCGCCGTCGCGGCTGATCAGCCGGCACAGCTGATCGTGGGTGTCGAGGTCGCCGATGACGAAACCGCCGCCGTGGTAGAAGACCAGCAGCGCCGAGTCCGGTTCGGGTGTCGTCGGGCGGTACAGCCGCGCCGGGATGTCGCAGACCGGACCGGGAATCGTCATCTCGGAGACGTCGGCCACGATCGCGCTGGGGAACATCGCCGCGGTGATGCGCAGTTGGCGGCGTGCGACCGCGACGTCGCGGCTGGCCACCAGCCCACCGATCCCGGCCGCCCGCTGAGCGGCGAGCAGCAACTGCAACGTGGTGTCGAGGGTGTTGCCGTCGACGGTGACGGACCGGAAGCCCAGCAGCGCCCGTTTGACCGGTTCGGGCAGCAACGGCAGTGTCGCGCGGGTCGCCGCGTTGACGGCGGCGTCGCGCATCCGGTTCTTGCCCCTGGGCGCGGGGTCACCGTCGCGGGCGGTCGGCCCGACGGGTGGTGCGGCGGCTGGCAGACTCGGCGGCATGGGTGCTCCTTCGATCACGTTGAACGACGGCAATTCGGTCCCTCAGGTCGGCCTCGGCGTCTGGCAGACGCCGCCCGAGGAGACCGAGCGCGCGGTCGCGGCGGCGCTGGCCGCGGGCTACCGACACGTCGATACGGCCGCAGCGTACGGCAACGAGGAACAGACGGGCAGGGCGATCGCCGGGTCCGGCCTGGACCGCTCCGAGGTGTTCCTCGTCACCAAGCTGTGGAACTCCGAGCAGGGGTACGACTCGACGCTGGCCGCCTTCGACGCCAGCGTCGGCCGCCTGGGGGTCGACTACCTCGACCTGTACCTCATCCACTGGCCGGTGCCGGAGCGCAATCTGTTCGTCGACACCTTCAAGGCGTTCGCGAAGCTGCGCGAGGACGGCCGGATCCGCTCGATCGGCGTGAGCAACTTCGAGCCCGAACACCTGCGCACCCTCGTCGACGAGACCGGCATCGTGCCCGCGGTCAACCAGATCGAGCTGCACCCCCTGCTGCCCCAGCCCGAACTGCGAGAGCTGCACGCGCAGTGGGGAATCGCCACCGAGGCGTGGAGTCCGCTCGGGCAGGGTTCGCTGCTGACGCACCCCGCTGTGACGGCCGTGGCGGAGTCACATGGAAAAACCGCAGCGCAGGCACTGATTAGGTGGCATATACAACTCGGTAATATCGTCATCCCCAAGTCGGTGAACCCACAACGGATCGAGAGCAACTTCGACGTGTTCGACTTCGAACTGAGCGAGCAGGACATGGCGTCCATCGCCGCACTCGAGGACGGCACTCGACTGGGACCCGACCCCCGAACCTTCAACTTCACAGGGTAGGTGACATGACGTCAACGCGCGGTGAGGCAGCCGGCATCCCCTCCGTCTCCCTCAACGACGGGAACACGATCCCCGTCATCGGACTCGGAGTCGGTGAGCTCTCCGAGTCCGAGGCCGAGCGATCGGTGGCCGCCGCGCTCGAGGCTGGTTACCGGCTGATCGACACCGCCGCCGTCTACGGCAATGAGGCGGCGGTCGGTCGTGCGGTCAACGCGTCGGGCATCCCGCGCGACGAGATCTATGTGACCACCAAGCTGGCCGTGGCAGATCAGGGCTTCGGGTCCTCGCAGGACGCCGCGCGGGCCAGCCTCGAACGCCTCGGCCTCGACTACGTCGACCTCTATCTCATCCACTGGCCGGCCGGTGACCACGGCAAGTACATCGACAGCTGGGGCGGGTTGATGAAGGCCAAGGAGGACGGCGTCGCGCGCTCGATCGGCGTGTGCAACTTCAACGCCGAGCATCTGTCCAACATCATCGACCTGTCGTTCTTCACCCCGGCCATCAACCAGATCGAGCTGCACCCGCTGCTCAACCAGGCCGAGCTGCGCGAGGTCAACGCCGGGTACGGGATCGTCACCGAGGCGTACGGACCGCTGGGCGTCGGCCGCCTGCTCGACCACCCTGCGGTGACGGGTGTCGCCCAGGCTCACGACAAGACGCCGGCGCAGGTGCTGCTGCGCTGGAGCATCCAGCTGGGCAACGTGGTGATCGCGCGGTCGGCCACCCCGGAGCGCATCGTGTCCAACCTCGACGTGTTCGGATTCGAACTGACCGACGATCAGATGGCCACGCTCAACGGGCTCGACGAAGGCAAGCGGTTCCGGCCCGACCCGGAGACCTACGCCGGACCCTAGGGTCACCTCTCACGTGAACGGCCGGCGCCAGTGCGCCGGCCGTTTTCGTTGTGCCCCCGACAGCGCTCCTGTACGGTCGTATAGCAGTCGCGTGACGAGCGCGCCCGACCGCTGGCCGAGGAGCCGACGATGAGCGAGTTGTATTACGACCCTTGGGATGTCGACATCGACCGCGATCCCTACCCGACCTACCGGCGACTGCGCGACGAATGTCCGGTGTACTACAACGAGCGGCACGGCTTCTGGGGGCTGAGCCGCTACGCCGACGTCGAGGCCGCGCTGAAGGACACCGCGCGGCTCAGCTCGGCCAAGGGCGACATCCTCGAAGTCGTCATGACCGATCCGGTGATGCCTCCGGGAATCTTCATCAACGAGGATCCGCCGCTGCACACCATCCACCGGGCGATCGTGTCGCGCGCCTTCACCCCGAAGAAGATGCGGGCCGTCGAGGACAAGATCCGCGCGTTCTGCGCGGCGTGCCTCGATCCGCTGGTCGGCGGCGACCGCTTCGACTTCGTCGGCGATCTCGGCGCCGAACTGCCCATGCGCACGATCGGCATGCTCGCCGGAATCCCCGACGCCGAACAGCCCGCGGTGCGCGCACACGCCAACGAAGTGCTCCGCAACGAACCCGGACAACCGATGGCGATCGACAAGAACCGCTACTTCACCGGCGAGATGTTCGGTGAGTACGTCGAATGGCGGGAGAAGAACCCGTCGGACGATTTGATCACCGAGTTGCTCGGGGTGGAGTTCGAGGACGAGACCGGGGCGGTGCGCGGGCTCACCAAACAGGAGCTCGTCGTGTTCCTCGCGGTGGTGGCCGGTGCGGGCGTGGAGACGACCGGCCGCCTGTTCGGCTGGATGGGTAAGGTGCTGGCCGAACATCCCGATCAGCGCAAGGAACTCGCCGAGGATCGCACCCTGATCCCCTCGGCGATCGAGGAGCTGCTGCGCTACGAACCGCCGGGTCCGCATGTGGCCCGCTTCGTCGCCGCCGACGACGTCGCCTTCCAGGACCGGACCGTGCCCGCGGGGAGCGCCCTGCTGGTGATGCTCGCCTCGGCCAACCGCGACGAACGCCGCTTCGCCGACCCGGACCGGTTCGACATCCACCGAAAGCCGGGCGGGCATGTGACGTTCGGCCGCGGCGCGCACTTCTGTGTCGGCGCCCCGCTGGCCCGGCTGGAGGGCCGGGTCGCCCTCGAGGAGGTCCTCAAACGCTGGCCGGAATGGGAGATCGACATGGCGGCCGCACGGCGGTCACGCATGTCGACGGTGCGCGGCTGGGACAGCATGCCCGCGGCCGTGTGACGGTCAGCCGTTCGGGCAGGTGTCGGCCGCCTCTCGCAGGACGACCGCCGACGGTGCGTCCACCGGCAACCCGTAGCCGCGCAGTACCGCCGCGAACGCCACCGCGTACTGGCACCAGAAGGCGCGGTTCGGCGGCATCCATTCCGCAGGCGGATCGTCACCCTTGTCCTGGTTCGTCGGACCGTCGACCGCCAGGAGGTTGGCGGGATCGTTGGCGAAGCGGACCCGCATCTCCTCGGGCCAGGTGCGGGCGCCCTGGTCCCAGGCGTACGCCAACGGCACGATGTGGTCGATCTGCACCGACGCGCCCACCTGGGCGCCGCGCTGGAACGCCACGGTCGCGTTGGTGTAGGGGTCGAACAGCCGGCCCGTCGCCACGGCGGTGGGACAGCGGCTGATCGACACGTACGTCTTGTCCACCAGATCGCGGTCGAGGATGTCGTTGCGGGTGTCGCATCCGTTGCGGCCGCCGGGCGCCTCGGTGTCGTCGGTCCATGCCTCTCCGAACGCGTCCCTGCGGTAGTCGTGCCCCCGGACACGGCGCGGGACTTCGGGCACCCCGGCGAGGATGTCGGCTCCCGGTGCGACGGTGGGGATGTCGGCCCCGGCGACGAAATGGTCGGCCTCCCGGGCGGACGTCACGGCGCCGATCGCGACCAGCACCGCGACGGTCACCATGGCCACCAGCCACCCGGTGCGCCCGCGGGTCACGCCTTCTCCAGATACTCGACGCGGTCGGTCTCGACGAACTGGGCTGCCAGCAAGGCCATTCCGGGATTGCTGGGGTCCTTCTCGTAGAGCCCCTCACAGAGTTCGCGGGCCGCGAGGATCACCTCGAGGTGTTCGGACAGCGACAGGAAGCGCAGCGAGTTCATGGTGCCCGACTGGTGCAGTCCCAGCACGTCGCCCTCGCGGCGTTCCCGCAGGTCGAGGTCGGCCAGCGCGAAACCGTCCAGCGTGCCCGCGACGGCCTTCAGCCGCGCCCCGGCCTTCGACCCCTCCGGCAACCGGGTGGCGAGCAGGCACAGACTGGGATGGCTGCCACGCCCGATGCGGCCGCGCAGCTGGTGGAGCTGGCTGATCCCGAACCGGTCGGCGTCCATCACCACCATGACCGTGGCGTTGGGCACGTCGACGCCGACCTCGATGACCGTCGTGCACACCAGCACGTCGATCTCTCCGGCGCGGAACGCCGACATCACCGCGTCCTTCTCGTCCCCGGACAGCCGGCCGTGCATCAGCCCGACACGCAGACCGGCCAGCGGGCCGGCGCGCAACCTGTCGTAAAGGGCGAGGACGGTCACCGGCGGGGGGCCCTGCTCGTTGCCCTGGGGTTTGTCGTTCTCGTCGATGCGCGAGGCCACGACGTAGGCCTGCCTGCCGGCGCGGACTTCCTCGACGATGCGCGCCCAGGCCCGGTCCAGCCACGTCGGGTGCTCGGTGACGAAGATCGTGTTGCTGGTGATGGGTTGGCGACCGCGCGGCAACTCACGCAGCGTGGACGTCTCCAGATCGCCGTAGATGGTCAACGCGACGGTGCGGGGTATCGGCGTCGCGGTCATCACCAGCAGGTGCGGCGTGACGCCGCCACGGGCCTTGGCCCGCAACCGGTCTCGCTGCTCCACACCGAACCGGTGCTGTTCGTCGACCACCACCATGCCGAGGTTGTCGAATTCCACGGCGTCCTGCAGCAGCGCGTGCGTGCCGATGACGATCCCGGCCTGCCCGGTGGCGACCTCGTTGCGCACCTGCCGCTTCTGCTGGGGGGTCATCGACCCGGTCAACAGCGCGATGCGGGTCGCGGACTCGGCGCCGCCCAACTCACCGGCCATCGCCAGCGGGCCCAGTATCTGCCGCATCGACCGTTCATGTTGGGCGGCAAGGACTTCGGTGGGTGCCAGCATCGCGCACTGGTAGCCGGCGTCGACCATCTGCAGCATCGCCAGCACCGAGATGACGGTCTTGCCCGAGCCCACCTCGCCCTGCAGCATGCGGTTCATCGGCCGGGTGCCTGCCAGTTCGGTCGACAGCACGGCGAGCACCTCGCGCTGGCCGTTGGTCAGCTCGAAGGGCAACCGCTCCCGCATCCCGGCCACCAGGCCGTCGTCGCGCAGCGGTGCGGGCGGCCCCGCCTCGGTGAGTTCGCCGTATCGCCGCGACACCAGCCCCCACTGCAGCCCGACCGCCTCGTCGAAGGTCAACCGCTCCCGTGCCCGCTCGCGCTCGGCGTCGTTCTCCGCGAGGTGGATGGCACGCAACGCGGCGTCCTGGGAGATCAGACAGTGTTCGCGCAGAAAGGACTCCGGCAACGTCTCGGGGACCGGGTCGAGCACGTCGAGCACCTGGCGCACGCACGCGTAGATGTCCCAGCTCTGCACCTTGGCGCTGGCGGGGTAGATCGGGAAGAACTCCCGCTCGAACGCGGCGAGCAGCTCATCACCCGTGGCACCCGACGACGCTGCGATGGTCTTGAGCGACTTGGTGCCGATCTTCTTGGTCGCCGAGGATTCGAGCACGAGGAACGCCGGATGTGTCAGCTGCAGGGTGTTGCGGAAGTACTTGACCTCACCGGAGAGCATGAGCCGGGTACCGACGGGCAGGCTCTCGATCATCCAGTCGGCGTTGAAGAACGTCGCGGTGACCACGGGCTTGCGCCTGCCCAGCGTGACGCGCAGGTACTTCCGGGACCGCTTACCGGGCACCGGTTTCATCTGCCCCGGCTTGGCGTCGGTGATGACGTCGACGAAGGTGACGTGCTCACCCTCCTCCAGGTCGAGGCTCTCCCCCTCCCCCCGCACGCTCATCCCGTCGCTGTACTTGCGCGGATAGTGGCGCAGCAGATCGTTGACCGTCCGGATACCGAAGTTCTCCTCCAGCGCCGCAGCGGACTTGCCGCCGATGACGAAGTCGAGTCGATCGGTCAGGGTCGCCATGTCACTCGACTCCGATCAGTAGCGCGTCGCCGCGGTGGCCGGTGTGGTATGTGACCAGTTCGGCGCCGAGGTGGCGGTTGTGCACGTGGTCGCGCAGCGCCTCGCCGACCGCGGCGTCGACGCCGTCGCCGGTGAGCACGGTGACCAGTTCGCCGCCCGAGAGGAGTAGCAGGTCGATGAGCCCGGCCGCCGCGGCGGTCACGTCGGGCCCGACGATGAGGACCTCGTCGCCGGAGATGCCGAGGCCGTCACCGGGCGCGCAGGCACCGGCCCACGTGAGCGCCTCCTCGGTGGCGACCCGCACGGCGCCGTGCCGCGCCGACGCCGCGGCGCGGGCCATGGTGTAGCCGTCGTCGACGGCCTGACGGGAGGGATCGTGCACGGCCAGGGCCGCGAGGCCCTGCACCATCGACCCGGCGGGCACCGGCACCACGTCGATCCCCCAGCCGATCGCCGCGGTGCATCCGGCGACCAGTTCTTCGGCGGCGACGTAGCCGTTCGGCAGGACCATCACCTGACCGGCGCCGGTGTCGACCAGGGCGCGCAGCAGCTGCTGGGCGCTGAGCGGTGCCTCCGGTTCCGGCCGCAGCACGTGCGCACCCTCACCGGCGAACAACTCCGCCGCACCGGATCCGTCCACGACGGCGAGCACGGCACGCTCCCGGCTCCAGCTGCCCTGGGGACGGCCGCCGCCGGCCCCGCTCAGCGCCGTGATCTGGATGCGGCTCGGGACGCCGACGGCCAGACCGGCCTCCACGGCGGCGCCCGCGTCGTCGGAGTGGACGTGCACCGAATACTGTCCCGGCACCCCGGAGCCGCCCGCCGCCGCGATCACGATGGAGTCCCCGAGCTGTTCGAGCCGTTGGCGCAGCCGCTCCACCCCGTCGGAACCGCATCCGCCGAGCAGGTACATGACCTCGAACTCAGGTGCGCCATCGGTGGCCGGCTGGGCGGCCCGCGCGGCGGGCCGATAGGCCTCGCGCCGGGGCGCCCGGCCGGTGAGGGCGCGGGTGAGCGCGTCGAGCAGGACGAGCAGACCCCGTCCGCCCGCGTCGACGACTCCGGCGTCGGCCAGCACGGCCAGTTGCTCGGGTGTGCGGTCGAGGGCGACCGCGGCGGCGTCCGCGGCGGCGGCGACGACCTCGGGCAGGGCGGCCGCGCCGGGCGCGGCATGTTCGGCGGCCTCGGCGGCGGCCGCGAGCACCGACACGATCGTGCCCGGTTTGGTGTCGAGTGCGGCGTGCACCAGGGCGACGCCGTGCCGCAGGGCGGCGGCGAACAGGTCGCCGTCCACCTCGGCGAGCGAGCCGTGCCGGTCGGCGGCCGCCGCGGCGGTCTCGGCGAAGCCGCGCAGGATCTGGGACAGGATGACCCCGGAGTTGCCACGGGCGCCGTGCAGCGCGCCGGCCGCGAGCGCCGCCGACACCGCGACCACGTCACCGGCGCAGTCCTGGGCCTGCGACCAGGCCGAACGCATGGTGAACAGCATGTTGGTGCCGGTGTCGGCATCGGGTACCGGGAACACGTTGAGCCCGTTGATCTCGTCGGTGTGCGACATCAGGTCCTCGACCGCCGCGTGCGCCCAGCCGCGCAGCACCGCCGCGTCGAGTCGCCCAGCCGCCATCACACCTCCTGTCCGTACCCGGTCGTGCGCGCCAGCCTATCGACCCCCTCCGACGCGGCCCCGCCCTCGACGCGGTCTGGGGATGGCCGTTCCGGGCGGTTTTGGCGATCACCCGCACCGCCGGTATCCTGATCAGGTTGTCGGGTCATTCCGCGCTCGCCGCGGCCCAGCGACCCGGACCCCACGTACTGATTCAAGGAGTTCTAGATATGGCTGCCGTGTGCGATGTCTGCGGAAAGGGCCCCGGCTTCGGCAAGTCGGTGTCGCACTCCCATCGCCGGACCAGCCGTCGGTGGAATCCGAACATCCAGCCCGTGCGCGCCGTCACCCATCCGGGCGGCAACAAGAAGCGCGTGAACGTCTGCACCTCCTGCCTGAAGGCCGGCAAGGTCTCGCGCGGCTGACCGGTTCCCGGTTGAGCCCGGCGTCGTCCGGGTAGCCCGACGACATGTCTCCGTTCGGGAAGAGTAGATCGGTCCTGTTCGTCGCCGCTGCGGCCGTTGCCGTCGGTACCTCGGTCTCCGCGTGCGGTGGCGACTCCGCCGACGGCGGCGACACGTCCACCACGGACTCGACCACCACAGAGACGACCACCACGGACTCGACCACCACAGAGACGACCTCGGTGACCATCACGTCCCCGGCCGAGTCACCGGCACCCGGGACGTCGGCGCCTGAAACCTCGGCGCCCGCGCCGACGGCGCCGGACGGTGACGGCACCGTGGAGATCCCCTCACCGCCGGCAATCCCGTCGCCTCCGGCGATCCCGTCACCGCCGGACATCCCGGCACCGCCGCCCATTCCCGGATTGCCCTGACGGGCGCTACGGCAGCCGCCAGTCGATCGGTTCGGCACCGCTTTGCACCAGCAGCTCGTTGGCGCGGCTGAACGGCCGGGAGCCGAAGAAGCCGCGGGAGGCAGACAGCGGCGACGGATGCGGTGACTCGATCGCCACGCACGCACTGCCCGACAACATGGGCTTGAGCGTCGCCGCGTCACGTCCCCACAGGACGGCCACCATCGGCTGATTCCTGGCGACCAGCGCGCGGATCGCGCATTCGGTCACCGCCTCCCAGCCCTTGCCACGGTGCGAGGCCGGAGTTCCCGGCCGCACGGTGAGCACCCGGTTGAGCAGCAGCACACCGCGCTGCGCCCACGGGGTGAGATCGCCGGTACTGGGTTGGGGGTAGCCGAGATCGGCGGTGTACTCGGTGAAGATGTTGGACAGGCTGCGCGGAAGCGGGCGCACCTCGGGGGCCACCGAGAAGCTCAGGCCGACGGCGTGCCCGGGCGTCGGATACGGATCCTGCCCCACGATGAGAACCCGGACCTGGTCGAACGGATACGAGAACGCCCGCAGCACATTGGGACCCGCGGGCAGATAACGGTGCCCGGCGGCGAGTTCGGCGCGCAGGAACTCCCCCATCTTCGCCACCTGCTCCCGCACCGGCTCGAGCGCCTGCGCCCAGCCCTGGTCGACGAGTTCGGAGAGTGCGCGTGCAGTCACGAAAAGCCAACCTAGCGTGCGGCGTTCGTCAGAACGACTGCCATCCCCGCTTTCCGCTCCACACGTCGCCGTCGACCAGCACCTGCGCCGGACCGCCGGCCACACGTCCGATCACCCGCCAGCCGGCGGGCGGCGGACCGGCGAAGGTCGCGACCAGCGCGTGGTCCTCACCGCCAATGAGCACGCATTCCCACGGGTCGACGCCTGCGGCGGCCGCCGCGTCGGCGACCGCGGCGCGGTCGGCCGCCAAGGCAGCACGGCCGAGGTCGATCCGGCATCCCGACGCGTCGGCGATGTGACCGAGGTCGGCCAGCAGACCGTCGGAGACGTCGGTCATGGAGGTTGCTCCGGAGTCGGCCGCGACGCGCCCCTGCCCGTACGGCGGCACCGGTACGAGGTGACGGTGACGCAGCTCGTCGAACGTCTCGATCCCCCTGTCCCACAGGGCGAATCCGGCCGCGGACCGGCCCAGTTCGCCGGCGACGGCCACGATGTCACCCGGGCGGGCGCCGTCCCTGCGCACCGGCGCCCTGCCCCCGAGGTCTCCCAGCACGGTCACCGAGATCACCCACTGCGGGGCGCTGACGAGGTCGCCGCCCGCGATGCCCGCCCCCATCGCGGCCGCCTCCTCCCACATCCCGTCACTCAGCCGCAGCGCTGCGGAGGCCGGGGTGTCCGCGGGCGCGCCGAACGCGACGACGAAGGCCACGGCCGCCGCACCCATCGCCTCGACGTCGGCGGCGTTCTGCGCGATGGCCTTGCGTCCGACGTCGTGCGGTGTCGACCAGTCGAGGCGGAAGTGCCGGTCCTCGACCAGCATGTCGGTCGACACCACCGTGCGGCCGTCGGCGGTCGCCACGACGGCGGCGTCGTCGCCGGGCCCCAGTGCCACCGACGGCGGCTGCCGCCGGCCCCGCACGAGGGCGTCGATCACCGCGAATTCACCGACGTCGGCCATGCTCTCGGCCGGGTCGAACGGCGCCATGTCACCTCCACCCGGCCGCCGTCACGACGCGCAGCACCGGCTCCACCTGCGGTACGTTTGGTCCCCGGAGTCTATGGGGCGGGACGGAGGCGAACACGGGTGGTCGAGGCTTTCATGCTCATCCAGACCGAGGTCGGCCGCGCCCAGGTCGTGGCGGCCCGGTTGGCCGAACTACCCGGTGTGCGTTCGGCGGAGTACGTCACCGGCCCCTACGACGTGGTGGTACGGGTGGGCGCCGACAACCTCGACGACCTGCGTTCGGGCGTCGTCCCGAGCGTGCAGGGGGTCGACGGGATCACCCGGACCCTGACCTGCCCGATCGCCGACGGGGCGCACCCATAGGCTTGGTGGGGTGACCTCCGAGGATCCGCAACGAGCATCCCGCGACGGCCCGCCGCGTGCGTTGATGATCGCGGCCATCCTGGTGGCCGTCGCTGCGCTCGTGGTGGTGCTCGGTATCGCGGCGGTCCGGCAGGGCCGCCCCGAACAGCAACCGGTCGCGATCGCGGCGGTGCCCGCACCGCGCGCCGACAGCCCGGAGTGCCAGACGCTGCTCGGCGCTCTGCCGGAGATGCTCGGCGATTTCCGGCGCGCGCCGACGGCCGAGCCGACACCGGTCGGTACCGCGGCGTGGCAGGCCGGCCCGGACACCGAGGCGATCATCCTGCGCTGCGGACTGGACCGTCCGGTCGACTTCGTGGTGGGCGTGCCGATCCAGATGGTCGACGCGGTGCAGTGGTTCCGGGTCGGCGAAGAGGCCGCCCCGGGCAGCAGGCAGGAACCCGAGCAGACCCGCAGCACCTGGTACGCGGTGGACCGTCCGGTGTACGTCGCGCTCACACTGCCGCGGGATTCCGGCCCCACCCCGATCCAGGTGATCTCCCGGGTCCTGACCGACACGATGCCCGCCCGGCCGATCGCGCCGGGTCCGCCGCGTTAGCGCAGACCGGTGCCGCGGGCCGCGGCCGTGTCGACCATCGCCGCGAGCAGAGTGGGATAGTCGACCCCGCTGGCCGCCCACATCCGCGGATACATCGAGATCGTGGTGAAACCCGGCATGGTGTTGATCTCGTTGACGACCGGTCCGTCCTCGGTGAGGAAGAAGTCGACGCGCGCCAGCCCCTGGCAGTCGATCGCCCGGAAGGCCCGGATGGCGAGGCGGCGGATCTCGTCGGCCACGTCGTCCTCGACTTTGGCGGGCACGTCGAGCTCGGCGACGTCTTCGAGGTATTTGGTCGCGAAGTCGTAGAACCCGTCCTCGCGGCCGCGCACACCGGCCACCCGGATCTCGCCGACCGTGCTGGCCTCGACCCGGCCGTCCGGGTACTCCAGCACCCCGCACTCGAGTTCGCGGCCGGGGATCCCCGCCTCGACGATCACCTTGGGGTCGTGCCTGCGCGCCAGGACGACCGCGGCAGGCAGCTCCGCCCACTCCGTGACCCGGCTGACCCCGATCGACGATCCGCCGCGGGCGGGTTTGACGAAGACCGGCAGGCCGAGGCGGTCGCGTTCGTCGAGTGTCAGATCGGCGCGTCCGGGCCGCAGGACCACGTGGTCGCCGACCGGCAGGCCCTCGGCGATCAGCAGTTTCTTCGTGAACTCCTTGTCCATGCCGGCGGCGCTGGCCAGCACGCCGGCGCCGACGTAGGGCACGCCGGCGAGTTCGAGCAGGCCCTGGATGGTGCCGTCCTCGCCGTACGGCCCGTGCAGGACCGGGAACACGACGTCGACGGCGGCGAGGACCTCTCCCGCGGCCGACGGGCTCAGCGACACCAGTTCCCCCCGGCGGCCGGGATCGGCGGGTAGCGCCAGCGCCGTTCCCGACTCGTCGCTCACCGCGGGCAGCCGCCCGTCGGTGATGGCCAGCGTCTCGGGATCACCGTCTGTGAGTACCCAGGAACCGTCCGGGGTGATCCCGACGGCGACCACCTCGAAGCGTTCCGGATCGAGGTTGCGCAGGATGCTGCCTGCGGAGACGCAGGAGATGGCGTGTTCGGAGCTGCGCCCGCCGTAGACGACGGCAACGCGGGTGCGCTGGTTGCGGGCGATCACAGTCTGCAGAGGCTACCGTCCCGGTCCGTCGGGACACGATTCGATATCAGCCGAGGGCGGCGCCGAGGTCGGCGATCAGGTCGTCGGTGTCCTCGATGCCCATCGACAGCCGGGCGAATCCGTCGGACACCGGGTCGCCCCAGCGGGCGCGCCGGTCGATCGAGGTGTGGATGCCGCCGAAGCTGGTGGAGGCGACCAGCAGGCCGCTGCGCTCGACGAGGGTATGCACGGCCGCCGCGTCGGCGAGTTCGACCGACACCAGCCCGCCGTAGCGCCTCATCTGTCGGCACGCCACCGCGTGGGCGGGGTCCTCGGGCAGTCCCGGGTAGCGCACGGTGCGCACGGCGGGGTGCCCGCGCAACAGCATCGCCACCGCCTGGGCGTTCTGGCACTGCCGCTCGAAACGCAGGCCGGCGCTGCCGAGGCTGCGCAGCACCAGCCACGCCTCGAACGGACCGAGGATCGGCCCGGCGAGCAGGCGGTCCCGTTCGAGGGCGGCCATGAGTTCGGGGTGACTGCCCGCGACGTAGCCGGCGACGAGGTCGCTGTGGCCGGAGAGCGCCTTGGTGGCGCTGGCCACGACCAGGTCGGCACCCAACGACAGCGGTTGCTGCCCGAGCGGGGTCGCCGTGGTGTTGTCGACGATCAGCGCCGCGCCGCGACCCCGGCAGGTCATCGCCAGCCGGTGCAGGTCAACCACATCCAGTCCCGGGTTGGCGGGGGTCTCCGCGAGCACGACGTCGGCGTCCGCCGCGGCCGCGCACATTTCGTCGGTGCTCGCTTCGATGACTGTGACGCCTTGGGGCGCAAGGTATTCCGTGGCGTAGCGGCGGACCTGGTAATACCCGTCGGCGGGCACCACCAGTCGCTTGCCCGGCCCGGTCAGCACCCGCAGCGCGGAGGTGATGGCGGCCATCCCGGACCCGAAGGTCAGTGCGGCGGACGCCCCTTCCAGTTCGGCCAGCGCCGCCTCCAGCCGCCGCCAGGTCGGGTTGGAGCTGCGCCCGTAGGTGTCGAGTGGCTGCGCTTCGTCCGGCGACAGGTGATAAGCCGAGACCGGCACCGGCGGCGCGGTCACGGGCTGACCCGGAACCGCCTCGCCGCCAACGGCTTTCACGCTGCGGGTGGAGTCGCCGTACGTGCCGTCCATCTGTGTCACTCCGGTTTGGTGCTGCGGCCCAGGAGCAGGACGACGGCTTCGTCGACCGACAATCCCTTGTGGCAGACGCGGTTGACCGCGTCGGTGAGCGGCATCTCGACGTCGTAGCTGGCCGCCAGCGCCAGCACCGACCGGCATGAGGTGACGCCCTCGGCCACGTGTCCGCCCGCGGCCCGCAGCGCCGACTCCATGGTCCCGCCCCGGCCCAGTCTTTCACCGAAGGTCCGGTTGCGCGACTGCATCGAGGTGCAGGTGGCCACCAGGTCACCGACGCCGGCCAGACCGGCCAGCGTGGTGGGTTTGGCACCCAGCGCGATCCCCAGCCGCATGATCTCGGCCAGACCGCGGGTGATGATCGCCGCGACGGTGTTCTCCCCCAGCCCCACTCCGACGGCCATCCCGCATGCCAGGGCGATGACGTTCTTGCACGCCCCGCCGATCTCGGCGCCGACCACATCGGAATTGGTGTAGGGACGCAGGTAACCGGTCGCCAGCGCGCGCTGCAGCGCGACCGCGCGCCCACTGTCGCTGCAGGCGACGACCGTGGCGGCAGGCTGCTCGTCGGCGATCTCGTGGGCGAGGTTCGGCCCGGTCACCACCGCGACCCGGTCGGCGTCGGCGCCCGTCACCTGGACGATGACCTGGCTCATCCGCATGAGGGTCTCGAGTTCGATGCCCTTGGCCAGGCTCACCAGCGTGACGTCGTCACCGATGAGCCCCTTCCACTGCTCCAGATTGGCGCGCAGACTCTGGGCGGGCACGCCGAGGACGACCGTGCACGCACCCGCGAGCGCCTCGGCGGGGTCCGCGGTGGCGTGGATGGTCTTGGGGAGGTCCACGTCGGCGAGGTATCCGCTGTTGCGGTGGGTGTCGTTGATCTCCGCGGCGACCTCGGGACGGCGCGCCCACAGCGTCACGGAGTTACCCGCGTCGGCCAGGACTTTGGCCGTCGCCGTCCCCCACGCACCGGACCCCATCACCGCCGCCGTCACCACGCGTTCACCCTAGCGCGCAGCCGCTGTCCGTCCTGCGCCGTCGGACGCCCGGGGCGATGCTGGCAGGATGGCGGCCATGCGCGGCTCGACGAGCAACGGCGCCGCCCCGGCCGGCACACAGGTGGACGTGGCGGCGGTCATCGCCGTCAAACGCCTCACCGCCGCCAAGACCAGGCTGGCCCCGGTCCTGGACCCGGACACCCGCGAGACCGTGGTGCTCGCGATGCTCCTCGACACCATCGCCGCCGCGGCGGCGGTCGCTTCCGTCATCGTCGTCACGCCCGACCCGGTGGCGGCGGACGCCGCCCGTGCGCTCGGCGCCCAGGTGCTCGCCGACCCCACCCCGCCCGGCCACCCCGACCCGCTCAACAACGCGATCGGCGCCGCCGAGGCGGTGCTGCGCGAGACCACCCCGAATGTGATTGCGCTGCAGGGTGATCTACCCGCACTGCAGTCGCGGGAGCTCGCTGAGGCGATCGCCGCCGCGCGGGCGCACCCCCGCAGTTTCGTCGGCGACCGGCACGGCACGGGCACCTCGGCGCTGTTCGCGTTCGGAGTCGCACTCGACCCGCGGTTCGGCCCGGATTCCGCCGAGCAGCACCGCCGTTCGGGCGCGGTCGAGCTGACCGGCGCATGGCCGGGCCTGCGGTGTGACATCGACACCCCCGAGGACCTCGCGACGGCGCGTGGCCTCGGCGTAGGGCCGAGGACCGCGCGCGCCGTCGCGGTCGGAAGGTGAACATCTCGCGTACGCGGTGGCAGGACGCCGCCGCCATGGGGGAGGATCGGATCCATGACCGAAGCCGAGGCCGGGATCCGCACCGAGAACAGCGAGCGGGCGTCGGGTGACTCGACCCCCGAGGCGCCGCCCGCCGCGACGAAACCGGCGGTCGACAACGCGCTGCCGGAGGATCGCTACCTCAACCGGGAACTGAGCTGGCTCGACTTCAACGCCCGGGTGCTGGCCCTGGCCGCCGACCCCTCGCTGCCGCTGCTCGAGCGGGCGAAGTTCCTCGCGATCTTCGCCTCCAACCTCGACGAGTTCTACATGGTGCGGGTGGCCGGCCTGAAACGGCGCGACGAGATGGGGTTGTCGGTCCGGTCGGCCGACGGACTGTCGCCGCGGGAACAGTTGCGCCGGATCAGTGAGCGCACCCAGCAGATCGCCTCGCGCCACGCGCGGGTCTTCCTCGACGGTGTGCGCCCGGCACTGGCCGACGAGGGAATCGTCATCGTCACGTGGTCCGAACTCGACGAGGCCGAACGCGCCCAGTTGTCGACGTACTTCCACGAGCAGGTGTTCCCGGTGCTCACCCCGCTGGCCGTCGACCCGGCGCATCCGTTCCCGTTCGTCAGCGGCCTGTCGCTGAACCTCGCGATCACGGTCCGCCACCCCGACGACGGCGGTCAGCACTTCGCCCGAATCAAGGTGCCCGACAACGTCGACCGCTTCGTCCAGCTGGGTGTGCGCGGCAACACCGGTGAGGTGGTCCGGTTCCTGCCGATGGAGGAGCTGATCGCGGCGTTCCTGCCGGTGCTGTTCCCCGGTCTGGACATCGTCGAGCACCACGCCTTCCGGATCACCCGCAACGCCGACTTCGAGGTCGAAGAGGACCGCGACGAAGACCTGCTGCAGGCACTGGAACGCGAACTCGCCCGCAGGCGGTTCGGCTCGCCGGTGCGGCTCGAGGTCTCCGACGACATGACCGAGAGCATGCTCGAACTGCTGTTGCGCGAACTCGACGTCGATCCCAGCGACGTGGTGGAGGTGCCGGGTCTGCTCGATCTGTCGGCGCTGTGGCAGATCTACGCGGTCGACCGCCCCGCGCTCAAGGACCGGCCGTTCGTCCCGGCCACCCCACCGGCGTTCGGCGAGCGGGAGACACCGAAGAGCATCTTCTCGACCCTGCGCGACGGCGATGTGCTGGTGCACCATCCCTACGACTCGTTCTCCACGACCGTGCAGCGCTTCATCGAGCAGGCCGCGGCCGACCCGAATGTGCTGGCGATCAAGCAGACCCTGTACCGCACCTCGGGTGACTCCCCGATCGTCAACGCGCTCATCGACGCGGCCGAGGCGGGTAAGCAGGTGGTGGCGCTCGTCGAGATCAAGGCCCGGTTCGACGAGCAGGCCAACATCAAGTGGGCGCGCGCACTGGAACAGGCCGGCGTGCACGTGGTGTACGGGTTGATCGGCCTGAAGACCCATTGCAAGACCGCACTCGTGGTGCGCCGTGAGGGGTCGATGATCCGGCGCTACTGCCACATCGGCACCGGCAACTACAACCCGAAGACGGCCCGCCTGTACGAGGACGTCGGCCTGCTCACCGCGGCCCCGGACATCGGCGCCGACCTGACCGACCTGTTCAACTCGTTGACCGGGTACTCCCGCAAGGACGCCTACCGCAACCTGCTGGTGGCGCCCCACGGGGTGCGTAAGGGCATCATCGAACGCATCGAACGCGAAGTGGCCGCCGCCCGTGACGGTGTCGACGGCCGGATCCGGCTGAAGGCCAACGCCTTGGTCGACGAGCAGGTCATCGACGCCCTCTACCGGGCGTCACAGGCGGGCGTGCGCGTCGAGGTGGTGGTGCGCGGGATCTGCGCGCTGCGGCCCGGGGTCTCGGGGTTCTCCGACAACATCGCGGTGCGCTCGATTCTGGGCCGGTTCCTGGAGCATTCGCGCATCATCCACTTCCGTGCAATCGACGAGCACTGGATCGGCAGCGCCGACATGATGCACCGCAACCTCGACCGCCGCGTCGAGGTGATGGCTCAGGTGAAGGATCCGCGACTGACCGCACAACTCAACGACGTCTTCGAGTCGGCACTCGATCCCGCCACCCGCTGCTGGGAACTCGGGCCGGACGGGCACTGGACGGCCTCGCCGCGGGAAGGCGAGACGGTCCGCGACCATCAGGTGTCGCTGATGCAGCGCCACCGCCACCCGTGACGATCGTCTTCGCTTGGCGCCCTCCCGGGCCCGTACCGACCCGCAGGAGCTGAGGTGTCGAAGGTCAAATCGACCGATTCCGTTGCCGCGCACGCGAAAACAGTGCTGGCCGCCGGCGCGGTGCTGTGGCGTGCCGACGGGGATGCGGCCGTCCCCGAGGTCGCCGTGATCCATCGCCCGCGCTACGACGACTGGTCCCTGCCCAAGGGCAAGGTCGATCCCGGCGAGACCGAACCGGTGACCGCCGTGCGGGAGGTGCTCGAGGAGACCGGGTACAGGTGCATCCTGGGCCGGCGCCTGGCCTCGGTCAGTTACCCGGTCGACCAGGACCTCAAACGGGTCCGCTACTGGGCCGCCCGCACCGTCGGCGGCTGCTTCTCCCCCAACGACGAGGTCGACGAACTGATCTGGCTGCCCGTGCGGGAGGCGATGGCGCGGGTGCGCTATGTCCATGATCGGAAGGTGCTGCGCCGGTTCGCGAAAGTGCCACCCGATACGCAGACGGTCCTGGTGGTGCGGCACGCGACCGCGGGCAGCAAATCGCGCTACCGCGGCGACGACCGCAAGCGGCCGTTGGACAAGCATGGCCGCGCCCAGGCGGAGTCGCTGGTGGGCCAACTCTTGGCGTTCGGTGCCGATCGCCTCTACGCAGCTGACCGGACGCGGTGCGAGCAGACGCTCGAGCCGTTGGCCGACGAGCTGGGCGAGCCCGTGCACTCCGAACCGGCGCTGACCGAGGAGGCCTACGCCGAGGACAAGAAGGCGGCGCGACGCCGGATGCTCGAGATCGCCGCAGAGGCGGGCGCCGCGGGGCACACACCCGTGATCTGCTCCCAGGGCAAGGTGATTCCCGACCTGATCGAGTGGTGGTGCGACCGCGACGGGGTCCGACCGGACAAGTCACGCAACCGCAAGGGCAGTACGTGGGTGATGTCGCTGGCCGGAGGCCGACTGGTGGCCGCGGACCACATGGGCAGCGCGCTGGGCAGAAAATAGACGCCGCAACCGCCGCGGACCGGGACGGCCCGCGGCGGTCGGCGTACTACTGGAGGACTACTTGCGGCCCTTCTTGGCCGGCGCCTTGCGGGCGGGGGCCTTGCTGGCCGTCTTCTTGGCGGCGGTGGCCTTCTTGGCGGGCGCCTTGGCGGCGGCCTTCTTGGCCGGAGCCTTGGTCGCGGCCTTCTTGGCCGGAGCCGTCTTCTTCGCCGCCGCAGTCGACTTCTTCGCCGGCGCCGACTTCTTGGCAGCGGCGGTCGAGGTCGTCTTCTTGGCGGCGGTCTTCTTCGCCGGGGCCGTCTTCTTCGCCGCGGCGGTGGTCTTCTTCGCAGGCGCCGTCTTCTTGGCCGCGGCCGTCGTCTTCTTGGCGGCGGTCTTCTTGGCGGGCGCCTTCTTCGCGGCACGCTTGGCCGGTCCGGCCGTCACACCGCGCTTGACGGCGGGACCCTCGGCCGCCAGCTTCTGTGCGCCGGAGACGATCGCCTTGAATTGTGCGCCCGGCCGGAAGGCGGGCACCGAGGTCGGCTTGACCTTCACCGTCTCACCCGTGCGGGGGTTGCGTGCGACACGCGCCGCACGCCTGCGCTGTTCGAAGACGCCGAAACCGGTGATGGTCACGCTGTCGCCCTTGTGCACCGCGCGCACGATGGTGTCGACGACGTTCTCGACCGCGGCGGTGGCTTGCCGACGGTCGGTCCCCATTTTGGTTGTCAGTGCGTCGATAAGCTCCGCTTTGTTCATGCAAAACCTCCGAGACCAGTGGCCCTACTTGGACCGACTAGTGGACACGGTAAACCCACTGACCACTGATTTCCAAGAGCCACGCGCAGTTTCGGCGGCTGCTGGCGAACTTTTCGGCAATCCGCTTGGGTCCCTTGACGTCCTGTCGGGGTACTGCGGAACGGCTGCCAATGCGGCGATTTCGGCCCTCGGGCCGCCCTGGTTCAGGCCGGCAGGGTACGCGGTTTCCAGCTCGGCCTACGTTGCTCGTACGCCTCGATTTCGTCGAGTTTCCGCAGCGTAAGGCCTATATCGTCGAGTCCCTCGAGCAGTCGCCAGGCGGTGTAGTCGTCAATCGTGAACGGCACCACGACCGTTCCGGCGATGATGTTCCGATCTTGAAGATTGACAGTGATTTCCAGCCCGGGATTCTGCTCGATCAGCTTCCACAGGAGTTCGACGTCATTTTGATTCACCTCGGCGGCCAACAGCCCGGCCTTACCGGCATTGCCGCGGAAGATGTCGGCGAAGCGCGACGAGATGACGACCCGGAAGCCGTAGTCCATGAGCGCCCAGACGGCGTGTTCGCGGGACGAGCCGGTCCCGAAATCCGGTCCGGCGACCAGAACCGAACCCCTGTCGAACGGCGGCAGATTGAGGACGAACGACGGGTCGTTGCGCCAGGCGGCGAACAGCCCGTCCTCGAAACCCGTTCTAGTGACCCGCTTCAGATACACCGCGGGGATGATCTGATCGGTGTCGACGTTGGACCGACGCAGGGGCACGCCGATCCCGGTGTGGGTGCGAAAGGCTTCCATCGCGAGTTCTCCTTCAGCGGGTCGGGACGGCGGACAGGTCTGCGGGGGACGACAACGTGCCGCGCACGGCGGTCGCGGCGGCCACGGCCGGTGACACCAGATGCGTGCGCCCGCCTTTGCCCTGGCGTCCCTCGAAGTTGCGATTGGACGTCGAGGCGCACCGCTGCCCCGGCGAGAGTTGATCGGGATTCATCCCCAGACACATCGAGCAGCCCGCCTGGCGCCATTCGGCGCCCGCCTCGATGAAGATCCGGTCGAGCCCTTCGGATTCGGCCTGCGCGCGCACCCGCATCGATCCGGGGACCACGAGCATCCGGACGCCGTCGGCCACACTGCGGCCACGCAGGACGTCGGCGACGACGCGCAGATCCTCGATGCGGCCGTTGGTGCACGAGCCGACGAACACCGTGTCGACCGAGACGTCGCGCATCGCGGTGCCGGCCTGAAGGCCCATGTAGGTCAACGCCTTTTCGGCGGCCTGACGCTCACCCTCGTCGACGATCAGTTCCGGGTCGGGCACCGAACCCGACAGCGGCACACCCTGACCGGGGTTGGTTCCCCAGGTGACGAACGGGCTCAGCTCGGCCGCGTCGAGGTACACCTCGGTGTCGAATTCGGCGCCGGGGTCGGTGCGCAGCGACCGCCACGCCTCCACAGCCGCATCCCAGTCCGCTCCGGTCGGGGCGTGCGGCCTGCCGCGCAGGAACTCGAAGGTCGTGTCGTCGGGAGCCACCATGCCTGCGCGGGCACCGGCCTCGATGCTCATGTTGCAGATCGTCATGCGGCCCTCCATCGACAGCGATTCGATGGCGCTGCCGCGGTATTCGATGACGTGGCCCTGCCCGCCGCCGGTACCGATCTTGGCGATCACCGCGAGGATGATGTCCTTCGCACTGACCCCGGGCGGCAGCTCACCGTCGACGTTGACCGCCATCGTCTTGAACGGCCGCAGCGGCAACGTCTGGGTGGCCAGCACGTGCTCCACCTCCGACGTGCCGATCCCCATCGCCAGCGCGCCGAACGCCCCGTGGGTCGAGGTGTGGCTGTCCCCGCACACCACCGTCATACCCGGCTGGGTCAGCCCCAGCTGCGGGCCGATGATGTGCACGATGCCCTGTTCGGCGTCACCCATCGGATGCAGCCGGACGCCGAATTCGGCGCAGTTGCGGCGCAATGTCTCGACCTGGGTGCGCGAGACCGGGTCGGCGATCGGCTTGTCGATGTCGACCGTGGGCACGTTGTGGTCTTCGGTCGCGATGGTGAGGTCGGGGCGGCGCACGGGCCGATTCGCCAGCCGCAGACCGTCGAACGCCTGGGGGCTGGTCACCTCGTGGACGAGATGCAGGTCGATGTAGATCAGATCCGGTTCACGAGAAGCACCCTCCCCGGAACCGAGGGCGACGACGTGGTCGGCCCACACCTTCTCTGCCAGGGTGCGCGGTGTGGCGGGCTGTGCCATTACCTTCTCGATTCTTCTCATTCCGCGGCCTGCGACGGAGCACTGGCCATCTCACATTGCGGGACGTTAGTATCTCCCTGTGAGACAGGATAGCGGCATCGGCGTGCTCGACAAAGCCGTGGGCGTACTGCACACCGTGGCGGAGTCCCCTTGTGCCCTCGCCGAACTGTGCGAGCGCACCGGGCTGCCGCGCGCGACCGCCCACCGGCTGGCCGCCGGGCTGGAGACCCACCGGCTGCTGGCCCGCGACGCCGACGGCCGGTGGCGGCTGGGCCCGGCGCTGACCGAGTTGGCCGGCCAGGTCAACGATCCGCTGCTGGCGGCCGGGGCGGTGATCCTGCCGAGGCTGCGCGAGATCACCGGGGAGAGCGTGCAGCTGTACCGCCGCGAGGGCACCGCGCGGATCTGCATCGCGGCGCTCGAACCACCCGCGGGACTGCGCGATACCGTGCCGGTCGGCACCCGGCTGCCCATGACGGCCGGGTCGGGGGCGAAGGTGCTGCTCGCCTTCGCCGACACCGCCACGCAGCAGGCGGTGCTGCCCGACGCCATGTTCACCGAACGGACGCTGGCGGAGGTGCGCAAGCGCGGCTGGGCCCAGAGTGCGGCCGAACGAGAACCCGGGGTGGCCAGCGTTTCGGCGCCCGTGCGCGACGGCAGAGGGGCGGTGGTGGCGGCGATCTCGGTCTCGGGCCCCATCGACCGGATGGGCCGGCGCCCGGGAGCGCGCTGGGCCGCCGATCTGCTGGCCGCCGCCGACGCGCTGGCGCGCCGGCTCTGACCCGATGGCCAGATCGACATCACGGCGGTCGGCGGGCCCGGACAACCGTGACGTAGATCTCGGCGACCCACAGACCCGGAAAACACCGACGGCGCCCGACTGTTGAGTCGGGCGCCGCGGTCTTGTACCCCCGATGGGATTCGAACCCACGCTACCGCCGTGAGAGGGCGGCGTCCTAGGCCGCTAGACGACGGGGGCTAGAACTTCCGGTTGGTCAGCATAGCTCAGGCGAACATCGCTGACCTAATCGCCTGCAGAGCCGGTGGGCCCTTCGCGCAGACTCGCTTTCCAGCTGGGGTACCAGGACTCGAACCTAGAATGGCTGAACCAGAATCAGCTGTGTTGCCAATTACACCATACCCCATTGGCTGCCCATAACCGCTGGTCACAGGCTTTTTCGGAGCGCTTGCGCGGGTGGGATCGCCCCCGCCAATCGTTCCGGCGCCGACGTGCACACTACCAAAGATTTCGGGGTGCTTTCGCCACGCACCCCTCAGGGCCGGCCGGACGCTCCCGCCGCGTGCTCGCGACCGGCCCGCAGCCGGGCCAGGCTGCGGTCGCGGCCGAGCAACTCCAGCGACTCGAACAGCGGCGGGCTGACCGAGGCGCCGGTGGCGGCGACCCGGATCGGTCCGAACGCTTTGCGCGGTTTGAGTTCGAGGTCGTCGAGCAGCGCCTTCTTCAGCGCCTCCTCGATCGCCGGGGTCGTCCACTCGGCGACGGGCTCCAGCGCCGTCAGGGCCGCGTCGAGCACCCGCACCGCTTCGGCTTTGAGTTCCTTGGCCGCCGATCTCTCGTCGAGCGCGAACGAACCGTCGTCGAGGAACTTCAGCAGCCCCCACGCATCGCCGAGGACGACGATGCGGGTCTGCACCAACCGGGCGGCCTCGGCGAACCGGGCGTCGTCGAGGCCGGTGTCGTGGCCGTGCGCGGCGAGATACGCCTTCAAGCGGGCGGTGAAGTCCTCCTCGGTCAACAACCGGATGTGTTCGGCGTTGAGCGCGTCGGCCTTCTTCTGGTCGAACCGCGCGGGATTGGAGTTCACGTCCGCGACGTCGAACGCGGCCACCATCTCGTCGAGGCTGAACACGTCACGGTCGTCGGCGATGCCCCAGCCGAGCAGTGCGAGGTAGTTGAGCAGACCCTCGGGAATGAAGCCGCGGTCCCGATGCAGGAACAGGTTGGACTGCGGATCGCGTTTGGACAGTTTCTTGTTGCCGTCTCCCAGCACGCTGGGCAGGTGCGCGAACTGCGGCACCGCCTCCGCCAACCCGATGCGGATCAGCGCCTCGTACAGCGCGATCTGGCGGGGGGTGGACGGCAGCAGGTCTTCGCCGCGCAGCACGTGAGTGATCTTCATCAGCGCGTCGTCGACCGGGTTGACCAGTGTGTAGAGCGGTTCCCCGTTGCCGCGGGTGAGCGCGAAGTCCGGAATCGTCCCACCGCCGAACGTGGTCTCGCCGCGCACCAGGTCGCGCCAGGTGATGTCGCGATCGGGCATACGCAGCCGGATCACCGGGCTGCGGCCCTCGGCGCGGAAGGCGGCACGCTGCTCGTCGGTCAGGTCGCGGTCGAAGTTGTCGTAGCCCAGCTTGGGATTCCGGCCCGCGGCCAGGTGGCGGGCCTCGACCTCCTCGGGTGTCGAATACGCCTCGTAGGCCTCCCCCGCGTCGACCAGTCGGGTGATCACGTCGCGATAGATGTCGCGCCGCTGCGATTGTCGGTACGGGGCGTAGGGACCGCCGACCTCCGGACCCTCGTCGTAGTTCAGCCCGAGCCAGCTCAGCGCGTCGAGGATCGCCAGATAGCTCTCTTCGCTGTCACGTGCCGAGTCGGTGTCCTCGATGCGGAACACGAACGTCCCGCCGGTGTGGCGCGCGTAGGCCCAGTTGAACAGTGCGGTGCGGATGAGGCCGACGTGCGGGGTCCCGGTGGGAGACGGACAGAATCGGACGCGGACGCCCATATCGCTCATCGTTTTCCTTTTCGCACAACGGGATTGGTGAGGGTGCCGATTTTCTCGACGGTGATCGAGACGGTGTCGCCGTCCTCGATCGGGGACACGCCCTCCGGGGTCCCGGTGAGGATGAGATCGCCGGGCAGCAGGGTCATCACCGCCGAGATCCACTCCACGATCGCCCCGACGTCGTGCAGCATCAGCGATGTCCGGCTCAGCTGTCTGGTCTCACCGTTGACCTCGGTGCGCAACTCGAGGTCGGAGGGGTCGACGTCGGTGACGATCCACGGGCCCACCGGGCAGAAGGTGTCGTGACCCTTGGCGCGGGTCCACTGGCCGTCCTGTTGCTGCTGATCGCGCGCGGACACGTCGTTCGCGATCGTGTAGCCCAGGATGTTCTCGGCCGCCCGCGCGGCGGGAACGTCCTTGCACGGCCGACCGATCACGATCGCCAGCTCGCCCTCGAAGTGCACCGGGTTGGCGTTGGCGGGCAACTGGATCGGGATGTTGGGCCCGATGATGGAGGTGTTGGGTTTGAGGAAGATCACCGGATCCGGGAAGTGGCCGCCACCCATCTCCTCGATGTGGGCGGCGTAGTTCTTGCCGATGCACACCACCTTGCTGGCGAGGATCGGCGCGAGCAGGCGCACATCCGCCAGCGGCCACGACCTCCCCGTGAACGTCGGCGTGCCGAACGGATGCTCGGCGATCTCCCTGACCACCGCGGCCGGGTCGTCCGGAGCGCCCTCCACGCTGACGAAGGCGACCCCGTCGGGGCTGGCGATTCGACCAAGGCGCATGAATGCCAGCCTAGTGTCAGCCGCCGGCACCCCCGGCAAGCGCCGTCCGCAGGAACGGTGTGGAGTCGGGCAGCGATGCGAGCACCGTCCCGCTGTGGTCCTCATCGGGGTAGACCCGCAGCGTCACGTCCTGGCGGTTGGCGGTCAGTTGGTCGTAGAGGCTCAGTGTCGAGCTGGGCGGCACATCGCGGTCGCGTAGTCCCACGCCCAGGAACAGGGGCCGGTCGTAGCCGCTGACCGGAGTGCCCAGGTAGGCGTCCAACGCCTCGGCCGCACCCGGCAGCGACACCAGCGGCGCGCGGAAGAACTGTGCGGGTGTGCGCTCGGCGAGCGCCTCGTCGAGCGCGGCGGTACACAGCGTCTCGGCCAGGTCGGCCGCTTCCCGCCCCTGCGGGCTGAGCACGCTGTCGACGTCGAGATCGGGCCTGGCCTCACGGAACCCCGCCAGGATGTAGGCGGCGTAGCTGTTGGCGGCAGCACCGAGCTCGGGCGGCAACACCATGTCGGGCCCGGCGCGCTTGACGACCTGTTCGATGTCGGCCGGCGTTCCGGTGGCCACCACCCCGCGGTAGTCCAGCCCGCTACCCCTGCTGAACTCGGTGGCCCAGCGTGCGCTGCTGACCGCCGCCCCACCACCTTGGGACTGCCCGACGATGGCCCACCGCGGCGACAGGGGCAGGCCGAGGTCGTGCGCGGCCACCACGGAGTCGACGACCGCGCGAGCGGTGGCCGTGCTGTTGAGGTAGCTCATCAGGCCGGGGGTGCCGAGGCCGGTGTAGTCGGTGGCCACGACGGCGTATCCCTGGTCGAGCCAATGGGTCAGGTATTCGTCGTCGCGCGCGCTGCGCGGCAGCGCCGAGGGGGTGCAGTCGTCGCCGAGACCGACGGTGCCGTGCGCCCACGCGACCGTGGGCCAGCCGCCGGCGGGCGGTTCCCCGTGCGGCAGGAACACCGCGGCGGTGCTGACCGCGGCCTCGTCGTGCTGATCGCGCGTCGCGTACAGGATGCGGCGTGCCGCACCGGCCCCCCGCACAGACAGTCCCGGAGCCAGCTCCACGTCCTCGATCACCGCGCCCGGCGCCGGGATGTCACCGGCGTAGTGGCGGGCGTCGAGCCCCGACCAGTTGGGCACGGCGGCCGAGACCGGTGCCGCCGGGGCCACCACGGTCACACCGCCGACCAGCAGCGCCGCTGCGGCAACAGATCTCCACCTCACGCCGTCACGGTACGCACCATTCTCGAGATCTCGAAATATGAGACGCGGATTCAAACATATGAGACACATCTGCCACCATGGGGGTCATGACCACTCCGGCGATCGGCACGCTGCGCCGCTGGTCGATGTTGGTGCTGGGCGTGACCGCGACCATGTGCGCCAACGTCTTCATCTACGGTGCGGCGTTCCTCATCCCCACCCTGCACACCGAACGCGGCCTCGACCTCGCGCTGGCCGGCTTGATGTCGTCGATGCCGAGTTTCGGCATGGTGGTCACCCTGATCGCGTGGGGCTATGTCGTCGACCGGGTCGGTGAGCGTTTCGTACTGAGCGTCGGTTCGGCGCTCACCGCCGCCGCCGCGTTCGCCGCTGCGGCCGTCGACTCCCTTCCCGCGGTCGGCGCGCTGCTGTTCCTCGGCGGGATGGCGGCCGCCAGCAGCAACTCCGCGAGCGGCCGCCTGGTGGTCGGCTGGTTCCCCGCGCGGCAGCGCGGCCTGGTGATGGGCATCCGGCAGGCCTCGGTGCCGCTGGGAGTCGGCCTGGGCGCGTTGGTGATTCCGCGTATCGCTCAGAGCCACGGCGTTGCGGCGGCCCTGCTGTTCCCGGCGGCGGTGTGCGCGGCGTCGGCGGTCGTCTGCCTGCTGGGAGTGCTCGACCCGCCGCGGCCACCGCGCGCCGAGGCCCCCGCCGAGGATCTCGCCAACCCGTACCGGGGCGCCGGGGTGCTGTGGCGGATCCACGCCGTATCGGTGCTCCTGGTCGTTCCGCAGGCCGTGGTGTGGACGTTCACGCTGGTGTGGCTGATGTCGGAGCACAAGTGGTCGGCGGCATCGGCGGGCGCACTGGTCACCGTCGCTCAGGTCCTCGGCGCCGGCGGGCGAATCGGCGCCGGCTATCTGTCCGACCGGGTGGGCGACCGGTTGCGGCCGATCCGCTGGATCGCCTGCGCCGCAGCCGCGATCCTCGGGTTGCTCGCGCTGAGCGACGCCTTCGATTCGCCGGTCAGTGTCGCGCTGATGGTGATCGCCTCGGTGATCACGGTGTCTGACAACGGT
This sequence comes from Mycolicibacterium litorale, assembly GCF_014218295.1. The sequence continues at coordinate 1,906,379 of NZ_AP023287.1, read as the reverse complement.
TTGGCGTTCACCGCCATCGCCGAGATCGCCGGACCGTTCTGGAGCGGACGGGCGCTGGGCGCCCAGAACACCAGTCAGCACTTGGCATCCGCCGCATCCGCACCCGTCTTCGGCGGGCTGATCGGGGCGTTCGGATATCCGGTGGCGTTCGCGGTCTTGGCGGTGCTGCCGCTGCTGGCGCTGCCGGTCGTACCGGTGCACGCCCCACCCGGCCGGCACTGACCCGTCACCCCTCGAGGTTCTCCGCACACACGCCGAGCAGCCGGCTCAACCGGTCGCGGTCGGTGGCGCTCAGCCCGGTCAGCATCTGCGCTTCGACCGCGATGACCGCGGTGTGTGCGGCGGCCAACCGGCGGCGTCCGGTGGCGGTGAGCGTCAGTGCGCGGGCCCGCCCGCGGGTTTGCACGTCCGCGTCGTCGACCAGTCCGGCCGAGCGCAGCCCCGCCAGCACGTCCTGAAGGGACTGCCGCGTCACGAAACACAGCCGGGCGAGCTCGGCGGCAGAAGCCTGCGGGTGATCGGCGAGAGCGCGCAACACGGCGTACTGCGACATCGACACCCCCGTCCGCCGCAACGCCGCATCGCACCGTCGACGCAGCGCCTGCTGAACACGTTTGACGAGATAGCCGACCCCGCTCTCCACCGACGCAGTCATGTCAAGAACCTTACATGCTGTGTTACCGTCGCCTATGTAAGGACCCTGACATAGGAGCCGGAATGACCGTCACCATCGAGCAGCGCAGCCCCCACGTCACGCTCATCAACGTGTTCACCGTCGAACCGCAGAACGCGACGGCGCTGGTGGATCTGCTCAGCCAGGCCACCGAGGACGTGATGCGCCACCAGGACGGCTTCCGCTCGGCCAACATCCACCTCAGCGCCGACCGCACCCGCGTGGTCAACTACGCACAGTGGGACAGCCAGGAGGCCTATCGCCGGATGCTGGCCGACCCGGTGGCGCGCGAACACATGGCTTCGGCCGCCGCATTGGCCGTCGGATTCGACCCGCACCTTTACACCGTCGAGGCCGTTCACTCCGTGCGCTAGGTTGACGGCGTGAAACCCGTGCTGCTGCACCACGCCACCCTCGTCGACGGAACCGGCGCCGCGCCGCTGGCCGACGCCGCGGTACTGGTCGAGGACGGCCATATCCGTTGGGCGGGAAAGCAATCAGATGCACCGGTCGCTGAGGCGGTGCGTGTCGATCTCGGCGGCAACACCCTGTGCCCCGGATTCTTCGACTGCCACGTGCATTTCGGCCTCCCCGGCGCCGGTGCACCACCACTCGATCTGGCGCTGCACCCGCCGTCCTACCGCTCCTTCCAGCTGATCGAGCGGCTGCGGGTGACGCTGCACAACGGGGTCACCACGGCGCGTGACCTGATGGGCGTCGACGCCGGGGTCCGGGACGCGGTCGCGCACGGTCTCATCGAAGGGCCACGCCTGCTGGTGGCGGTCGCCATGATGAGCCAGACCTGCGGCCACGCCGACTTCCACCTGCCGTCCGGTCTCGACCTGACCCCGTTGATCGGCGGCTCGCTGGTCGACACGGTCGACGAGGCGCGGCGGCGCACCCGTGAACTGATCGCCGCGGGCGCCGACGTCCTCAAGGTCGCCTCCAGCGGTGGGGTGAGCTCCCCCAGCGACCAGCCCGACTGGCTCGGCATGCGGCGGGAACTGATCGCCGCCGTCGTCGAAGAGGCCGCGGCCTACGGGAACAAACGTGTTGCGGCACACGCCATCGGCCGTGCCGGGATCGAGGCCGCCGTGGACGCCGGGGTCACCAGCGTCGAACACGGCTACCAACTCGACGACGCGCTGCGGCGCCGGATGGTCGAGGCCGGCATCTTCCTGGTGCCCACCCTGCTGGAGACGATGGCCGACGTGACCGCCTCGCCGGCCGGGCAGGCCAAGAGCGCGCACTGGCATGCCCTCGCCCACGAGTCGATCGCCGCGTCGGCTGCCGCCGGGGTGAGGATCGCCGTCGGCACCGACGCGGGGCTCGGCCCGCAGCACGGCACCAATCTGCGGGAACTGGGACTGCTGGTCCGGTTCGGCGGTCTGACGCCGATGCAGGCCATCGTCGCGGGCACGTCGGCGGCGGCCGAATTGTGCGGGCTGTCCGATCGACTCGGCACCGTGGAGGCGGGCAAGCTGGCCGATCTGGTGGTGGTGCGGGGTGACCCGCTCGCCGACATCGACACGCTCGGCGACGCCGAGAACATCCTCCTGGTGCTCAAGGAGGGCCGGGTGGCAAGCGACCGCGGCGGGTTCCTGTCGATCCCCGCGGCAACACCAGCAGCGCCGCCGCCAGGAAGCACAACGCCCCGATGAAGGTGCCGAGGTTGGCCAGCAGCGCATCCTCGGTGATGCCGGTGGGTGTGACGAACGCTCCCACCGCCGACACGCCGAACGCGAGGCAGCCGATCATGTTGACCCACTGGGCCTGCCAGTCGCGCGATCCGGGCGCGTAGCGACCCACCGCGGCACTGACCGCGGCGATCCCGAACGCGCCGCTGACGAGGAACGCCACCGATCCGGTGGCGTCCGGCGCCCACACCAGACGGCGCTGCTCGGTCACCGCGTGCGCCCACACGGCCGCACCGGTGCTGACGTTGAACAGCAGGGTGCCCATGAATTGGGTTGCCGCCGAGAGGTATTCCAGACGCGAACCCGCCCTGGACCGCGACAGCTGCACCCATGCGGCGCTGGTGAAGAAGAACGAACCGGCGAAGCACAGCGCGTTGGCGGCGCCCGCACCGGCGGTCGCGGCGAAACCCGGCACCGTGGCGAGCGCGAACAGCGTCGAGCCGATCGCGAACAGCCGGCACTGCCTCGCCAGCGTCACCTACAGCAGACCGACGATCCGGTCGCCGACGGCACTCGTGCCGAGTTTCTCGTCACCGCGGCCGGCCAGATGCGCTTCCACCGCCTTGTCGACGCGGGCGGCAGCATCGGTCTCGCCGACGTGCGCGAGCAGCAGCGCCACCGACATGATCGCCGCGGTCGGATCAGCGATGCCCTGACCCGCGATGTCCGGGGCGCTGCCGTGAACCGGCTCGAACATCGACGGGTTGGTGCGCGTGGCGTCGATGTTGCCGCTGGCGGCCAACCCGATACCGCCGCACACCGCGGCGGCGAGATCGGTGACGATGTCACCGAACAGGTTGTCGGTGACGATCACGTCGAACCGGCCGGGGTCGGTGACGATGTGGATCATGGCGGCGTCGACGTGCTGGTAGGCCACCTCCACGTCGGGGTATTCGGCGCCCACCTCCTGCACGGTGCGCCACCACAGCGCACCGGCGAAGGTCAGCACGTTGTTCTTGTGCACCAGGGTGAGGTGCTTGCGGCGCCGCCGGGCTCGGCGAAATGCGTCCTCGACCACCCGGCGCACACCGAAGGCGGTGTTGAGGCTCACCTCGGTGGCCACCTCGTGGGGGGTGCCGACGCGGATCGCGCCGCCGGTGCCGGTGTAGGGACCCTCGGTTCCCTCCCGCACCACGACGAAGTCGATCTCGGGGTTGCCGGCCAACGGACCGGTCACCCCGGGGTAGAGCTTCGCCGGCCGCAGGTTGATGTGGTGGTCGAGGGCGAACCGGATGCGCAGCAGCAGACCCCGTTCGAGGACCCCGCTGGGCACGGACGGATCGCCGATCGCACCGAGCAGGATCGCGTCGTGCGCCTTGATCTCCTCGAGCACGGAGTCGGGCAGGATCTCGCCGGTGGCGTGATAGCGCCGCGCGCCGAGGTCGTAGCTGGTCTTCTCGACGTTCGGCACGACGGCGTCGAGGACCTTCACGGCCTCGCCGATGACCTCGGGCCCGATGCCGTCGCCCGCGATGATCGCCAGATTCATGGTCACGACAGATCAACCACTTCCAGTGTCTTGGCGGCGACCGCCTCGGCGATCGCGCTCCGCACGTCGGCGGGCACGTCACGGTCGAGGCGCAGCAGGATCGTCGCACCCGGACCTTCGGCGTCCTCGCTGAGTTGGGCCGCGTGGATGTTGACCTCGGCCCCGCCGAGCAGCGTGCCGATCTTGCCGAGCGCACCCGGCTGGTCGATGTAGTTCACGATCAGGTTGACGCCCTCGGCCCGCAGATCGAAGTTCCGCCCGTTGATCTGGACGATCTTCTCCACCTGTTGCGGGCCCGACAGGGTGCCGGCCACGTTGGTGACCGAACCGTCGGCGCCCACCGCCCGCACGTCGACGACGCTGCGGTGGTTCGGGCTCTCCGAGGCGGTGGTGAGTTCGGACTGCACCCCGCGCTCGGCGGCCAGGCCTGGCGCGTTGACGAACGTCACCTGCTGGTCGGTCACCGTCGAGAAGAGCCCCCGAAGGGCCGAAAGCCGAAGGATGTCAACCTCTTCGGCGGCCAGCTCCCCACACACCCGCACCGACAGCGTGGTCGTCGGCTCGGTGGCCAGCGTGCCTGCCAGCAGGCCGAGTTTGCGGACCAGGTCCAGCCACGGCGCGACCTCTTCCCCGACGACCCCGCCGCCGACGTTGACCGCGTCCGGGACGAATTCGCCGGCCAGCGCCAGCCGCACGCTCGCCGCCACGTCGGTGCCCGCGCGGTCCTGCGCCTCAGCGGTGGAGGCGCCCAGATGCGGCGTCACGACCACCTCCGGCAGCTCGAACAACGGGCTGTCGGTGCAGGGTTCGGTGGCGAACACGTCGAGACCCGCGGCGCGCACGTGGCCGCCGGTCACGGCGTCGGCCAGGGCCTGCTCGTCGACCAGCCCGCCGCGCGCGGCGTTGACGATGATCACGCCCGGCTTGGTCTTGGCCAGCGCGTCCTTACCGATCAGCCCGGCGGTCTCCGGGGTCTTGGGCAGGTGCACCGAGATGAAGTCCGCGCGCGCCAGCAACTCGTCGAGGGAGAGCAACTCGATGCCGAGCTGCGCCGCCCGCGCCTGCGACACGTACGGGTCGTAGGCGACGACGTGGGTGCCGAACGCCGCCAGCCGGGCCGCCACCAACTGACCGATGCGACCCAACCCGACGACACCGACGGTCTTGCCGTAGATCTCCGTGCCGGAGAACGACGACCGCTTCCAGGTGTGGGCGCGCAGGGTCGCGTCGGCGGCCGGGATCTGGCGCGCGGCGGACAGCATCAGGGCGATCGCGTGTTCGGCGGCGCTGTGGATGTTCGACGTCGGCGCGTTGACCACCAGCACACCGCGGGCGGTGGCGGCGTCGACGTCCACGTTGTCCAGGCCGACACCCGCGCGAGCGACGATCTTGAGCTTCGGCGCGGCGGCCAGGACTTCGGCGTCGACGGTGGTGGCCGAGCGCACGAGCAGGGCGTCGGCGTCGGGGACGGCGGCCAGCAGTTTCTCGCGGTCGGGACCGTCGACCCAGCGGACTTCGACCTGGTCACCGAGGGCGGCGACGGTGCTCTCCGCAAGCTTGTCGGCAATCAGTACAACAGGAAGACTCACCCGGTCAGCCTAAAGGTCGGTAGTTTCGGACCGGCGGGCAGGATACGGGCAGGTGTAGCGGCGCGGGGAGATGAGCGAAGTGGACGTCACTGTCGTCGGCAGCGGCCCCAACGGGTTGGCGGCCGCCGTCATCTGCGCACGTGCGGGGTTGTCGGTGCGGGTGCTCGAGGCGCAGCCCACCCCCGGTGGCGGCGCGCGCAGTGCCGCCGACCCGGAGTTCCCCGACGTGCTGCACGACGTGTGCTCGGCGGTGCATCCGCTCGGCGTGGCGTCACCCTTCTTCGCCGAGTTCGACCTGGCGGCACGCGGTGTCTCGCTGGTCTCGCCGGAGGTCTCCTACGCCAACCCGCTGCCGGGCCGGCCCGCGGCGGTGGCATACCGGTCGCTGGAGCGCACCTGCGCCGAACTGGACCACGGCGGCTCGTGGCGCACGTTGTTCGGACCGCTCGTCGAGCACGTCGACGGTGTACTCGGCTTCTTCCTCGGCGACAAACGGTCGCTGCCGCCGGATCTGCCGACGACGGTGCGCACGGGGCTTCGGGTGCTCGCCCAGGGCAGCCCGTTGTGGGGGTCGCTGCGCGGCGAGGACGCCAGGGCGCTGTTCACCGGCGTCGGCGTGCACGCCATCTCGACCATGCCGTCGCCGGTGAACAGCGGCGCGGGGCTGATGCTCGGCACCGTCGCGCACACCGCGGGCTGGCCGGTCCCCGTCGGCGGCACGCAGCAGATCGCCGACGCGCTGATCGCCGACCTCGAAGCGCACGGCGGCGAACTGGTCCTCGGCGAACCGGTCACCACGCCGCCGGCCGGGGTGACGATCTACGACACCGCACCGACCGCGCTGCTGGGCATCTACGGCGACGCGGTCCCGCCGCGCTACGCCAAGGCGCTGCGCCGCTACCGGTATGGACCCGGTGTCTGCAAGGTCGACTTCGTGCTGTCCGGGGAGATCCCGTGGCGCGACCCGCGGGTGCGCGACGCCGTCACCGTGCACATGGGCGGCAGCAGGGCGCAGATGGCGCTCGCCGAACGGGAGGTCGCCGCCGGGCGGCACGCCGAGTGGCCGATGGTGCTGGCGTCGCTGCCGCACCTGGCGGATCGGTCACGCATCGACGCCAACGGCCGCCGGCCCCTCTGGACGTACGCGCACGTGCCGTCGGGATCGCGGGCCGACCTCACCGAGACGGTGACCGCCATGTTCGAACGCGCCGCACCGGGTTTCCGCGATCTGGTGCTCGGGGTGCGGTGCGTACCGGCGGCGCAGATGTCGTCACACAATGCCAACTACGTCGGCGGCGACATCATCGTCGGCGGGGCGACGATCTTCGCCGCGATGGTCGGACCCACATGGCGCCTCGACCCGTGGACGACGCCGATTCCGAAGGCGTATCTGTGTTCGTCGGCCACGCCGCCCGGCACCGGCGTGCACGGGATGGCCGGCTACTACGCCGCCCGCACGATGCTGCGGCGCGAGTTCGGCATCAGGGAACTGCCGAGCCTGGCCGCCGGAAAAGCGAATTCGGTGTAGTTGGTTGCGCTCACCGCAACCAACTACACCGAAATCACGGGGAACTAAGCGGTTTCGGTGATCGGCCGGTCGACCCAGCTCATCAGGTCGCGCAGCTTCTTGCCGGTGACCTCGATCGGGTGCTCGGCGTTCTTCTTGCGCAGCTCCTCGAGCTCCTTGTTGCCGCCCTCGACGTTGGCGACGAGACGCTTGACGAAGGTGCCGTCCTGGATGTCCTTGAGGATGGCGCGCATCCGCTCCTTGGTGCCCTCGTCGATGACGCGCGGACCCGACAGGTAGCCGCCGAACTCCGCGGTGTCGGACACCGAGTAGTTCATCCGCGCGATGCCGCCCTCGTACATCAGGTCGACGATGAGCTTGAGCTCGTGCAGCACCTCGAAGTAAGCCATCTCGGGCGCGTAGCCGGCCTCGACCATGATGTCGAAGCCCGCCTTGACGAGCTCTTCGGTGCCGCCGCAGAGCACGGCCTGCTCACCGAACAGGTCGGTCTCGGTCTCTTCCTTGAAGTCGGTCTTGATGACGCCGGCGCGGGCGCCACCGATCGCGGCGGCGTAGGACAGCGCGAGCGCCTGACCCTCACCCTTGGGATCCTGGTGGACAGCGATCAGGCACGGCACACCCTTGCCGTCGACGAACTGACGGCGCACGAGGTGGCCGGGGCCCTTGGGGGCGACCATGCCGACGGTGACGTTGGCCGATGGCTTGATCAGCCCGAAGTGGATGTTCAGGCCGTGGCCGAAGAACAGCGCGTCGCCGTCCTGGAGGTTCGGCTCGATGTCCTTGCTGAAGATCTCCGCCTGCGCGGTGTCGGGAGCCAGCAGCATGATGACGTCAGCCCACTTGGCGACCTCGGCCGGGGTGTCGACCTCGAGCCCCTGCTCGCTGACCTTCTCGCGGGACTTCGAGCCCTCCTTGAGGCCCACCTTCACCTGGACGCCGGAGTCGCGCAGGCTCAGCGAGTGCGCATGCCCCTGGCTGCCGTAGCCGATGACGGCGACCTTGCGTCCCTGGATGATGGACAGATCGGCATCATCGTCGTAGAACATCTCAACTGCCACTGGTTAATTTCCTTCTCTGACTTGCGGTTTGGGATCTACTTGGCGGCGCCGATGCCGCGCGGACCGCGCGACAGCGACACCACACCGGACTGCACGATCTCACGGATGCCGTACGGCTCGAGCACCCGCAGCAGTGCTTCGAGCTTCTCCTGCGTGCCGGTGGCCTCGACGGTCAACGATTCGGTCGACACGTCGACCACCTTCGCGCGGAACAGGTTCACCGCTTCGATGACCTGACCGCGGGTGCTCGCGTCGGCGCGCACCTTGATGAGCGCGAGTTCGCGGGCGACGGAGTTGTCCTCGTCCTGTTCGACGATCTTGATCACGTTGATCAGCTTGTTGAGCTGTTTGGTGATCTGCTCGAGCGGCGCCTCGTCGGCGCTGACGACGATCGTCATCCGCGACATGTCCTTCTGCTCCGTCGCGCCGACGGCCAGGGACTGGATGTTGAAGCCGCGCCGCGAGAACAGCGCCGCCACCCGGGCGAGGACACCCGGTTTGTCCTCGACGAGCACCGACAGGGTGTGGGTGCGGACGTTCTCTGCAGCCATCAGGCGTGCCCCTCGTCGTTGTCGTCGAACAGCGGCCGGATGTCGCGGGCCGCCATGATCTCGTCGTTGCTGGTGCCGGCCGCCACCATGGGCCACACCTGCGCGTCGGCGCCGACGGTGAAGTCGATCACCACCGGCCGGTCGTTGATGGCCTGCGCCTGTTTGATGACCTCGACGACGTCTTCCTGCCGCTCACAACGCAATCCGACACAGCCCAGGGCTTCGGCGAGTCTGACGAAGTCGGGGATGCGACGCGAATGCGTCGCCAGATCGGTTTGGCTGTAGCGCTCTTCGTAGAACAGCGTCTGCCACTGGCGCACCATGCCGAGGTTGCCGTTGTTGATGACGGCCACCTTGATCGGGATGCCCTCGATCGCACACGTCGCCAGTTCCTGGTTGGTCATCTGGAAGCAGCCGTCACCGTCGATCGCCCACACCTCGGTGTCCGGGCAGCCCATCTTGGCACCCATCGCCGCGGGCACGGCGAAGCCCATGGTGCCCAGGCCGCCGGAGTTCAGCCACGTCTTGGGCTTCTCGTAGGAGATGAACTGCGCCGCCCACATCTGGTGCTGGCCGACGCCGGCGACGTAGATCGCGTCCGGGCCGGCCAGCTTGCCCAGCGACTCGATGACGTACTCCGGCGACAGGCTGCCGTCGCTCTGCGGGCCGTAGCTCAGCGGGTAGGTCGACTGCACCTCCCGCAGGTACGACCACCAGTTGTCGAGGGAGAGGCTGGCGCCGTCGCGACGCAGCACCTCGATGAGATCGGTGATCACGGCCTTCACGTCGCCCACGATCGGCACGTCGGCGTGGCGGTTCTTGCCGATCTCCGCGGGGTCGATGTCGGCGTGGATGACCTTCGCCTCGGGCGCGAACGAGTCCAGCTTGCCGGTCACCCGGTCGTCGAAGCGGGTGCCCAGCGCGATCAGCAGATCGCTGCGCTGCAGAGCGGCCACCGCGGCGACGGTGCCGTGCATCCCGGGCATGCCCAGGTTCTGCGGATGGCTGTCCGGGAAGGCGCCGCGGGCCATCAGCGTGGTCACCACCGGGATGCCGGTGAGCTCGGCCAGATCGAGCAGCTGCTCGCTGGCCTCGCCGCGGATGACGCCGCCACCGACATAGAGCACCGGCTTGCGGGCCGCGGCGATCAGCTTGGCCGCCTCGCGGATCTGCCGGTTGTGCGGTTTGGTGTTCGGCTTGTAGCCGGGCAGGTCGATCTGCGGCGGCCAGCTGAACGTGCACTGTCCCTGCAGGATGTCCTTCGGGATGTCGACGAGCACCGGGCCCGGCCGGCCGGTCGAGGCGATGTGGAACGCCTCGGCCAGCGCGCGCGGGATGTCGTCGCCGTCGCGGACCAGGAAGTTGTGCTTGGTGATCGGCATGGTGATGCCGGAGATGTCGGCTTCCTGGAAGGCGTCGGTGCCGATCAGCCCGCGCCCGACCTGACCGGTGATGGCCACCACGGGGATCGAGTCCATGTGCGCATCGGCCAGGGGCGTCACCAGGTTGGTCGCGCCGGGGCCCGACGTCGCCATGCACACGCCCACCCGCCCGGTGGCGTGCGCGTAACCGCTGGCGGCGTGGCCGGCGCCCTGTTCGTGGCGAACCAGCACGTGGCGTAGCTTGCGCGAATCGAACAGCGGGTCGTAGACCGGCAGCACCGCGCCGCCGGGGATGCCGAAGATCGTGTCGACGTCGAGTTCCTCGAGCGAGCGGATCACCGCCTGAGCTCCGGTCATCTGTTCCGGCGCCAGCGTGCGGGGCCGGACCGTCTTCGGGCTGGTCGACTGGACGGCCGACACGGCCTGCTCGCTCTCAGGCGGTGTCGCGGGCCGGTGCGGTGGTCGCGTGGTCGGTGCGCTCACGGTGTCCTCTTGTCGGTTTTTCCTGGTGGAGTTGACGCGTTCTCGGGCAAGAAAAAACCCCCGACAGCGGGCCGCTGTTCGAGGGTGGCGCGTCGATGCTGGTGGCTATGCCCGGCAGAGGGCCAGCGCGGCATCAACGCGCCAACCAATTACTACGAGCATCCCCGGGGTGTGCATGACACTCGACGGTAGCCCCCGCACAGGTCACTGGTCAAATTGCGGTCCCGGGTCGCAGCGGTGCCAGAATTGGTGAGGTGAGCACTTCTGACGCGACGGCCCCCACTGCTCCGGTGGTGATCCGGATCCCGCGCACCGCACATCTCGCGGTCGGCTTCTTCACGCTCGGCCTGATGTCGATCGTGTTGGCCAATCCGCGCTGGTTCACTCCGCTGCTGGTGATCCCCGTGCTCGCCTCGCTGCTCATCATGCGGCTGCGGACCGTCGCCGACCGCGACACCGTCACCGCTCGCACCCTGCTGGGCAGTGAGACGGTGTCCTGGGACGAGATCGAGGGCCTGCGGTTCAGCAAGGCGAACTGGGCGCGCGCGGCACGCAGGGACGGTACGGAGATGCGCCTGCCCGCCGTGACCTTCGCCACGTTGCCGCAGTTGACGGCCGCCAGTGGAGGGCGGGTGCCCAACCCCTACCTCTGACTGCTACGCGTGGCTCAGGCCAGCGGGTTGGCGCCGTTGAGCAACACCCACATGGCGACACCCAGCCCGATGCCGAGGAGCAGCGCGACGACCGAGCCGACGAACGGTCGGCGGGCCCAGCCGCGGCCCGCGTCGAATCCGTACCGGCCGGGGCCGGTGAGGATCAGCGCTGCCGCGATCACGATGAGTGTGACGTGGAACTCGAAGCCGCCGGGCAGGAAGAAGGGGAACCCCTCGGACTGGCTGGCCACACCGGCCAGCAGCGAGTTGATCAGGTAGGCCAGTGCGACCGCGGCGGCGATCGGGGTGAACAACCCGAGGACGAGCAGCACACCCGCGCCGATCTGGGCGACGGCTCCGACGTAGGTGAGGATGTTCGCGTGCTGGTAGCCGACCTCGGTCAGTGAGTCCTGGAAGCCACCGAGACCCGGGCCGCCCCACCAGCCGAACGCCTTCTGCAGACCGTGGCCGACGAGTAGGACGCCGAGGCCCACCCGCAGCAGCATCAGGCCGAGATCCTGCGTGCCGCGCCTGCGAGCCGCCTTGACCCGGTCGTCGGCGTCGGGCCCGATCTCCGTCGGCCCGTACGGCACCACCGGAGGGCCGGCGTGCGGTTGCACGTACGGCAACGGCTCGGGATCGTTCATCAGGTTGAACACCGGAGGGGCGGGTGCGCCCTTGTCGGCGTCCCAGCGCGGGATCGCGGTGGTCTCGAAATCGCCGCCGTAGGTGGACGACGGCAGGTCGTCTTCGGGGTCGACCAGGCTTGCCGAGGTCGGCCGGGCCGGATCGTCGGGCCGTTGCCAGGTGCGCGCGTCCTGGGGGTGACTGGTCACGCCTGTCAGGGTAAGTGCAGATCACCGCGGAATCGTGTATTTACCACGGCGCTTCTGCCGTTGTCTTGCCGGTCCGCGCCACCACCGGCGTGGCGCGTGCGCGCCGAGAATCCGTAACCTGGCCAGCATGAGAACGCGCCGGCCGCTCACGGGTGTCGCAGCTCTGTTGTGCGTCACGGCGCTGTTCGGCTCGGCGTGTGCCCGTTTCGACGCGGCACAGTCGCAGCCGTTCACCACCGAACCCGAGCTCCGGCCGGGGCCGACGTCGTCCGAGCCGCCGCCCCCTCCCCTGCCCGCCAAACCGTTCCCGAAGGCCTGCCCGGCGCCCGGCGTCATGCAGGGCTGCCTGGAGAGTACGAGCGGGTTGATCATGCTGCCGGACAGCCAGTCGGCGCTCGTCGCCGAGCGCACCACCGGTGCGGTCAAAGAGGTGTCGGTGCGGGCCGAACCGAAGGTGAAGACGACGATCCCGGTGGACCCGTCGGGCGACGGGGGGCTGATGGACATCGTCCTGTCGCCCACCTACACCCAGGACCGCCTGATGTACGCCTACGTCAGCACGCCGACGGACAACCGGGTGGTGCGCATCGCCGACGGCGACGTGCCCAAGCCGATCCTGACCGGTATCCCGAAGGGCGCGACCGGCAACACCGGTGCGCTGATCTTCACCAGCCCCACGACGCTGCTGGTGCAAACCGGCGACGCCGGCGATCCCGCCGCGGCGGCCGATCCGGCGTCACAGGCGGGCAAGGTCCTGCGGATCGAACAACCCACCACGGTCAACCAGGCGCCGACCACGACCGCCATGAGCGGCATGGGTCCGGGCGGCGGCATGTGCATCGACCCGTCAGACGGATCGCTGTACATCACCGACCGCACGCCGACCGCCGACCGGCTGCAGAAGATGACCAAGGATTCGAAGATCTCGACCGTGTGGACCTGGCCGGACCGGCCGGGTGTCGCCGGGTGCGCGGCGCTGGACGGCACGGTCCTGGTCAACCTCGTCAACACCAAGCAGACGGTCGCCGTCCGCCAGGCTCCCGACACCGGGGCGGTGACCGGCCAACCCGAGGTGATCCGCCAGGACACCCGCGGGCACGCGTGGGCATTGGCACTGTCGGCCGACGGCAACGTGTGGGGGGCGACGGTGAACAAGACCGCGGGCGACGCCGAGCGCCTCGACGACGTGGTGTTCCCGCTCTTCCCGCAGGGCGGCGGGTTCCCGCGCACCAACGCCGACAACACCTGATCCGCGATCTCCCGCGCACCCAGGGGTGCGCCGATAATGTGCTTCTCGCAGACAGAGAACGCATTACCGGTCGGAGGCGCCACGGTGACGGGTCGTTGTGCGGGCAGGGTCGCCCTGGTGACCGGAAGCAGCCGGGGCCTCGGCGCGGCGATCGCCGGCCGACTGGCCGCCGACGGGGCGACCGTCGTCCTGACGGCGCGAACCATGGACCCCGATCCGCGATACCAGGGGTCGCTGCGGCAGACACGCGACGAGATCATCGCCGCGGGCGGTTCGGCGGTGGCCGTCGCCGCGGATCTGTCCCTCCCCGGGGAGCGGGAACGGCTGTTCGCGGAGGCGGTCGACGCCGTCGGCGCACCCGACATCCTGGTGAACAACGCGGCGGTGACGTTCCTGCGGCCACTCGACACCTTCCCCGACAAGCGGGTCCGGTTGATGCTGGAGATGCATCTGCTCGCGCCGCTGCACCTGAGTCAGCTGGCGATTCCGGCCATGCGCGAACGCGGCCGCGGCTGGATCCTGAACGTGACGTCGGTCGGCGGGGACCTGCCGGCCGGGCCGCCGTTCTCCGACTTCGACCGCACGGCCGGATTCGGTGTCTACGGCACCGCGAAGGCGGCACTCAACCGGATGACGAAAAGCCTTGCCGCTGAACTGTTCGACGATGGCATCGCGGTCAACGCGGCGGCACCGACGGATCCGGTCGCGACACCGGGGGCGGGGACGCTCGACCTCGCCAAGACCGGCACCGAGGACATCGGGCTGATCGCGGAGACGGCGCTGATCCTGTGCACCGGCGACCCGGCGACGATGACCGGACGCATCGCCCACACCCAGTCCTTCCTGCGCGAGGTCGGCTCGTTGCGTGGCTGACCTCGACCTGGAGTCCCTGCGGATGCGGTTGGCGGAGGCCGGAATCGTCGAGGTCCACCCTCTCACGGGCGGGGCTTCGAGCCTGACGTTCCGGGCCGTGAGGGGCGGCCGCCCCGTCGTGGTGAAGGTGTCGCCGCCCGGCCACGACCCGGTCGGGCACCGCGACGTCCTGCGTCAGGCCCGCATCATGGGAATGCTCGCCGCGACGGAGGTGCCGGTGCCCGAGGTTCTGCTCGAGGACCGTGGCGCACCGCCCGAGATCCCTCCGCTGTTCGTGATGTCGCTCGTGGCGGGTGAGGCCTTCGAGCCGCTGTTCGATCACTCTGCGCGCGTGGACGATTCGGTGGCCGAACGGTATCGCGGTGCCGCGCGGGTGCTCGCCGCACTACACCGCACGCCACCGGCCGAGCTGGGACTGGCCGGCGAGCCGGCCGGGGACGCCGCCGCCGAGATCGACCGCTGGTCGGCCACGTTGCGCACGGTCGACCCGGTGCTGGCGCCGGGTTGGGAGCAGGTGCGGGATGCGCTGCACGCCACCGCGCCGCCGCCCGTGCGGCCGAGCGTGTTGCACGGCGACTTCCGGCTCGGTAACCTCATCGCCTCGGGCGCGCGGATCACCGCGGTGATCGACTGGGAGATCTGGTCGCTCGGCGATCCGCGCATCGATGTCGGGTGGTTCCTGGTCAACGCCGATCCGGACACCTACGGCCGGCAGACCCCGTACGTCGGCGCGGTGCCATCGGTGACCGAGTTGGCGGCCTGCTACACCCGAGCTCTCGGCGCCGCCGTGCCCGCGTTGACGTGGTTCATGGCGCTGGCCTGCTTCAAATCAGCGGCTACCTGGTCGCTGATCGTCAAGCACAACCGCCGCAGATCCTCTCCCCGTGCCGAACTCGAGGCGATGGCGCCCGCACTGCCCCGTCTACTGACGCGGGCGACCGCGCTGCTCGGCTAACGGCTGCGCGGGACACCGGCGAGCCGATCGGCGAACTTGGCCTCGGCGGCGGCCCTGAGCCGCAACAGATGTTGGGACGGGAACGTGTCGGGGGCGGGTTCGACGCCGGCGAGCAGCAGCCGGGCCAGCGTCACCTTGTGCACCTCGGTCGGCCCGTCGGCCAACCCTAGGACGAACGACTCGGTGAGGTACTGCACGAAGGGCATCTCGTGCGACGTGCCGAGCGAACCGTGGATCTGCAGCGCCCGCGCCGAGACGTCGTGCAGCACCTTCTGCATCATCGCCTTGACGGCCGAGATGTCGGCGCGCACGGCTTTGTAATCGTTGTACTGGTCGATCTTCCACGCGGTCTGCAGTGTCAGCAGTCGGAACGCCTCGATCTCCATCCAGGAGTCGGCGACCATCTCCTGGACCATCTGCTTGTCGGAGAGCAGACCGCCCTGCGTGTAGCGCGACACCGCCCGTTCGGTGATCATGTCGAAGATTCGACGCACCAGTCCGACGGTGCGCATGGCGTGGTGGATGCGGCCGCCGCCGAGGCGGGTCTGCGCGACCACGAACGCACCCCCGCGCGGCCCCAGCATGTGGTCGGCGGGCACCCGCACGTCCTCGTAACGCACGTACCCCTCACGGCCGCCGCCGCCGAGTGGCTGGTATCCCAGCCCGACGTCGCGCAGGACGTTGACACCGGGCGTGCCGCCCGGAACGACGAACATCGAATAGCGTTGGTACGGCGGGGCGTCCGGGTCGGCCATCGCCATCACGATGATGAACGACGCCATCGACGCGAAGGACGAATACCACTTCTCGCCGTTGATCACCCAGTGGTCGCCCTCCTGGACCGCGGTGGTGGTGAACACCTTCGGATCCGCCCCGCCGTGCGGTTCGGTCATCGAGAAACAGGAGACGATCCGGTTGTCCAGCAGCGGCTCGAGGTAGCGCTGCTTGAGTTCTGGCGTGCCGTAGTGAGCCAGGATCTCGCTGTTCCCCGAGTCGGGTGCCTGCGATCCGAACACGATCGGCGCGCACTCCGACCGGCCCAGGATCTCGTTGAGCAGAGCCAGCTTCACCTGCCCGTAGCCGGGCCCGCCGAGGTGCGGACCGAGGTGGGTGGCCCACAGTCCACGGTCCTTGACGATCCGCTGCAGTGGCGGGATCAGCGCCTGGCGCACCGGATCGTCGAGATCATGCGACTCCTTGACGATCAGGTCGATGGGTTCGCATTCGGCGCGGACGAACTCGTCGACCCACGTCAGCTGCTCCGCCCACTCGGGGTCGGTCGAGAAATCCCATGCCACGACGAATCCTCCTCACTTCGCGGTCCACGTCTGCCGACGGGCGGCCGCATCGTCGGTCGCATGGGACAGCACCTGATTGCGGTTCTCCAGTTCCAGAGCGGCGTCGAGGCTCGCGGCGTCGGTGTTGACCTGCAGCGCCCGCTTGGTCAGTTCGACACCCAGGGGTGCCAGCCCGGCCACGTGACCGGCCAGTTCCACCGCACGGGCGAGCAACCCGCCGGGCTCGACGATCTGGCTGACCAGCCCACGCCGGTCGGCTTCCTCGGCTGTCACGGTGCGGCCGGTGAGCATCCAGTCGGCGGCCACGCTCGTACCCACGATGCGGGGCAGGTGGTAGCTCATGCCCATCTCCGCACCCGATAGACCCAGCAGGATCGCCGCGTTGCCGAAAGTCGCTGCGGCCGAGCAGATCCGGATGTCGGCGGCAAGACACAGCGCGAGCCCCGCGCCGACGCACGGACCGTTGACCGCCGCGATCACCGGCTGGGGCAGGGCGCGGATCGCCCGCGGCAGCGCCGTCATCGCCTCCTGGAAACGCATCCGGTCGATGGCGGGGTCACCGGCGTCGAGCATGCCCGCACCGAAGTCGCGGACGTCGATCCCTGAACAGAACCCGCGGCCGGCGCCGGTCAGCACGACGGCGCGAACGGCACGGTCGGCGGTCAGCGCGTCGAGGGCCTGCCGCAGCTCGCCCTGCATGACCTCGTTGATGGCGTTGAGCCGGTCGGGACGGTTGAGCCGCAGGACGGCCACGCCGTCGGCGGCGGTGTCGAGTTCGATGGTGCGGGCCATGTCGGTCAGATCCGCTCGATGATCGTGGCGGTGCCCATCCCCCCACCGGCGCACATGGTCACCAGATCGGTGCGCGGATTCCATCGGGGGGCTCCCCTCGTCGCGAGCTCGGCGGCAAGGCGGAAACGCCTTTGCATGTGACGAGAAGGCTATTCTCCGAAAACGCGCGGGGCAACAGCGTCACGCCCCTAAGCTGAGCGAGTGCCCAGCGATTCGTCGGCGCCGACAGTTCAGCCCGCCGCCTTCCTGCGCACCACACTCCCCCTGGACCTCTCGGTGCTGCCCGGACTCGACAGCGGCCGATACCACTCGATCTGGCTCCCCGACCACATGGTGAGTTTCTGGCCGGATTCGATCTGGACGCCGGAGTTCACCGATCTCGCCACCACATCCCCGTCGCCACACCGCCACCTCGACGGGATGGCGGTGGCCGCCGCGGCGGCCGCCCTGACCGAGACGACGCCGTTGGCGACCGCCGTCGTCGACACCGTGCGGCGCCATCCCGCGTCGCTGGCCCAGACCGCCTTGACCATCGACCACTTGTCCGGCGGGCGGTTCATCCTCGGGCTCGGCAGCGGCGAGAGCGAGAACATCGTGCCCTACGGATTCGACTTCGCCAGCCCCGTCAGCCGGTTCGAGGAGGCGCTGCACGTCATCCGGCTGCTGTGGGAGTCCGACGGCCCCGTCGACTTCACCGGCCGGTTCTACCGGCTGCATCGGGCCCGACTGGACACCGAACCCTACGGCGGGCGCGTCCCCCCGATCTGGATCGGCGCCAGCGGCCCGCGGATGCTCGACATCGCCGGCCGCTACGCCGACGGATGGTGGCCGGCCGGCGCCTGGACGCCCGACCACTACGCCGACATGCTCGCCACCGTCCGCGGCGCGGCCGAGCGGGCAGGCCGCGACCCGCTGGCCCTCACCCCGTGCTTCATCCAGGTGTGCCTCATCGGCACCGACGACGACGCGC
The DNA here is from genome assembly GCF_014218295.1 of Mycolicibacterium litorale. Next base: position 1,888,303 of record NZ_AP023287.1, on the reverse strand, counting down.
TCACCGAGATCCTGGCGGCGCCGCTGGTCAAGGCGTTCCTGCTGCAGGTGTCCGCGCAGACACTGCGGACGTTCGGACATCGGCATCCGATGGGCGAGGACTGGCGTGGATTCCACGACATCGACCCGGCGACACTGACCCGCGAGCGGCTCGTCGACTTCCTCGCCCGCGTGGACCCGGAGGCGATCCTGGCCGTCCTACCCCACGGCACACCCGCGCGGGTGGCCCGGACCGTCAAGGACTACGTCGACGCGGGGCTGCGGGTGCCCAAGATCATCGACTACGGCGCGATGGCCGGCCTGCGGTTCGCGGCCGCGTCCGCCGACAACGTCCGCGAGACCGAAGACGAACTGATGCGACTGTGCGGAGCGCGATCATGACCGGACACCTGGACGCCGACGACCTGCTGGCCCGCGCGGAGGCGGCCACCGGACTGCACGACTACGGCGATCCGACACTGCCCGAACGCTTCGCCGTCGCCGTCGAACACCTCGACGGACTCGGCATGGACGCCGACGGGCGGCGCCGCGCCGCCGAGGTGTGCCACTGGTTGCTGACCTCGCGGCTGGAATTCTTCGCCGACCGCGACCGCTACCCGGTCGCCGCGGAGATCATCGACCGGCCGATGTTCGTCACCGGCGAACCCCGTTCGGGCACGACGCTCATGCACGCGCTGATGTCGGTCGACCCCGATGCCCGCGCCCTGCGGTTCTGGGAGGTGATGTATCCGTCACCGCCGCCCGGTCTCGCCGGACCCGACGATTCTCGCCGTGCCCGCGCGGATGCGGACTGGCGGGAGATCAACGCGAAGCTCCCGAAGTGGTTGCACAGCCACCCCTACAACGACATGCTCGGCAACGGGCTCCCGGAGGACGAACGCACCTGGGCGTTCGACTTCCGGGTCATGACGCCGACGGCGTGGTGGCGGGTCCCGATGCAGACCGTGGTCGGCGGCCTGCCGACCGATCCGGCTGCCCAGTACCGCATCCACAAGGCGATGCTGCAGCAGTGCCAATACGGTCGCCCGTCGAAGTACTGGGTACTCAAGGGCTTTCACGGCTTCCGGCTGACCGAGCTCTTCGCGGAGTACCCGGACGCCTCACTGCTGTGGCTGCACCGCGACCCCGTCCAGGTCGCCGCCTCCCGCACGATGATGATGGCCGACATCCTCGAAGGCATCGTGGGACCGATCGACCTGAAGGCCGCGGCGAAGATGCATCTGGAACTCACCCGCGCCGGCATCGCCAACACCATGAGCCACCCGCTGGTCGACGATCCCCGCATCCACCACGTGCGCTACACCGACTTCATCGCCGAACCCGTGGAGACGGTGCGCCGCCACTACCGGTTCTGCGACCGGTCGCTGTCGGAGGCGGCCGAATCCGCGATGCGCCAGTACCTCGCCCACAATCGGGGCGACCGGTACGGCACGTTCCGGTATTCGACATCGCTGCTGACCGACATCGGGGAGGACATCGACGCCCTCAACGACGAATTCCGGCCGTTCCGAGACAGATTCGGCGTGGCGCTCGAGAAACGGGACTGACCCCGATGCACGACCGGCTGTCGGTGCACAGCGTCACCTTCTACGGCGAACCGCTGACCGCTCTGCACGACCAGTGCGCCGCGCTGGGCCTGAGCCGGCTGAGCATCCTCGACTCCCAACTCCGTGAGCCGGAATTCGCGCCGCTCCTCGGGCGGTACGGCTACCGGATCGACGCCGTCTACCACCTGTTCGGCGCGGGGCGGCTCGGCACCGGCCGCACCGCAGCGCAAGACGCCCTCACCCGGGTGATCGACGCGGCCGCCGACGCCGGAGCCCGCATGGTCTACATGCTCACCGGCGGGCGCGGACCGCTGTCGTGGCGCCAGGCCGCCGACGAGTTCTGCGCATCGGTGGCGCCGTGCGTCGCCCACGCCCGCGCACGCGGTGTCGCCCTGGCGATCGAGAACGCCTCGAGCCTCTACGCCGACATCCACATCGCCCACTCGCTGCGCGACACCCTCGCACTCGCAGAGACGGCCGGCCTCGGCATCTGCATCGACCTGTTCCACTGCTGGGCCGAAGCCGAACTGCCCGACCTCGTCGAGCGCGCCCTGCCCCGCGTCGAGCACGTGCAGCTCAGCGACTACGTGCTCGGCGACCGCGCCCTGCCCGCGCGCGCCGTGCCCGGTGACGGCGCGATCCCCCTCGAGCCGTTCGTCGCCCAGGTGCTCGCCGGTGGATATGCGCACGGATTCGACCTCGAACTCATCGGCCCGCGCATCGACGCCGAGGGCCGGCCGGCCGCGGCGCGGCGGGCGTGTGAGGCGGTCGGGGCGCTCCTGGACCGGCTGGGTGCGTGATGGCCCTGGGGGACGGCGCCCACGACGCCGCGCTGCACGACGCGTGGTCGGCGTTCTGCGACCGGCTCAAAGCCGCGGGGGCACAGGCGTTCAAGGCCCACAACTCCACCTCCGGAGCGCAGCGCGCCGATGCGCTGCGCTTCCTGACCCAGAACCTGGGACAGGCGTTCGACCTGGCACTGGAGACCGCCGACACCCGCTATCCGCTGATCCACGCCTTCTGCACACCGCTGCGCAAGCTGGGCGGTGACTGCGCTGACTTCACCTATCACCAGGCCTGGATCGACGGCGAGAACACCTACCGCATCACCGGGAACCGCGGCAGCGCTTCGTTTTTCAACATCACCGTCCAGGGGCCCCGGGGTTCGGGCCCCGGCGTGCTGCACGAACCGTTCGGCGACGTCCCGGAGGCCAACCTGTTCGGCCACCAGCTCGTGACGAGCCCCGACGGCGGCTTCGAATTCCACATCGGCGGTCCGCGGCGCGAACCCAACTGGCTACCCACCACACCCGGCTCGCGAAAGCTGTTCATCCGCCAGGGTTTCGACCACTGGGACGAACGCCCCGCCGAATTGCGCATCGAACGCGTCGGCATGGCAGCGCCCCGGCCGCTGCCCACACCCGCCGACATGGTGGCCGCCATCGAATGGGCCGGCGATTTCGTCACCGGGGTGATGGGCGACTGGCCGGAGTACCCGTTCACCTACGGCGGAGTGGACGCCGATCACCCCAACCACTTCCCCGCTGCCGACACCACCGCCGGGGACGACAAGCGGGGCCGCGCGGCGGCGAACATGTACTGGGAACTCGACGCCGACGAAGCGCTGATCATCGAATTCGACGCGCACGACGGGCTGTGGACGCTGACCAACATGGGCGTGTTCTTCAACAGCATGGACTACCTGTACCGGCCGGTGAGTTACACCCCGAGCCGAACGGTCGTCGACGGCGACGGGCGCATCCGCGTGGTGCTGGCCCACGACGACCCCGGCTGCCACAACTGGCTCGACACCCAGGGGTTCACCCGCGGCAACGTCACCTACCGCCACCTGCTCGCCGGGCAGCCCGCCACACTGCGGACCCGTGTGGTGGCGCGGGCCGACCTGGCCCGCGCGCTACCGGCAGACACGGTGACCGTCACCCAGCAGCAACGTATCGCCCAGATGTGGGACCGGTTCAACGGAATCCGGCAGCGCCACCGGATGTGACCCCGATCGGCCGCACGCGGCTCAAGCCGATTGGCCGCACGCGGCCAGCACCAGCTCGCGCACCCGCGCCGCATCCGCCTGACCCTTCGTGGCCTTCATGACCGCCCCGACGATCGCGCCCGCCGCCTGCACCTTGCCGCCGCGGATCTTCTCCACGATGCCCGGGTTCGCGGCCAGCGCCTCGTCGACCGCGGCCTGCAGCGCCGAATCGTCGCGCACCACTTCCAGTCCGCGGTCGGCCATCACCTGCGCGGGCTCACCCTCACCGGCCAGCACGCCCTCGACGACCTGTCGGGCCAGCTTGTTCGACAGCTTTCCGCTGTCGACGAGTTCGACCACCGCCGCCACCTGTGCGGGCGTGATCGGCAAGTCGGACACCGCCACTCCGCTCTCGTTGGCCTTCTGCACCAGGAAGTTCCCCCACCAGGCGCGGGCGGCCTCACTGGAGGCGCCGTGCTGGACCGTCGCGGCGACCAGGTCGATCGCCCCGTTGTTGACCAGGTCACGCATCACCTCGTCGGAGATGCCCCACTCCTGCTGGATGCGCTTGCGTGCCAACCACGGAAGCTCGGGCAGCGTCTGCCGCAGCCGCTCCACCAAGTCCGCGTCCGGCGCGACCGGCTCGAGGTCCGGTTCCGGGAAGTACCGGTAGTCCTCGGCGGTCTCCTTGCTGCGCCCCGGCGAGGTGTACCCGTCCTCGTGGAAGTGCCGGGTCTCCTGCGTGACGGTGCCGCCGGACGTGAGCACCGCGGCCTGGCGGCGCATCTCGTAGCGCACCGCCACCTCGACACTCTTGAGCGAGTTGACGTTCTTGGTCTCGGTGCGCGTACCGAACTCCGCCTGCCCGATCGGCTTGAGCGACACGTTCGCGTCACAGCGCATCGACCCCTGATCCATGCGCACGTCCGACACCCCGAGCGCCCGCAGCAGATCACGCAGTGCGGTCACGTAGGCGCGGGCGATCTCCGGGGCGCGCGCACCGGCGCCCTCGATCGGCCGGGTGACGATCTCGATCAGCGGCACACCGGCACGGTTGTAGTCGGCCAGCGAGTTCGTCGCGCCGGCGATGCGGCCGGTGTCGCTGCCCAGGTGGGTCAGCTTCCCGGTGTCCTCCTCCATGTGCGCGCGCTCGATCTCCACCCGCCACGTGCTGCCGTCGTCGAGCGGCACGTCGAGGTAGCCGTTGATGGCGATCGGCTCGTCGTACTGCGAGATCTGATAGTTCTTGGGCTGATCGGGATAGAAGTAGTTCTTGCGGGCGAACCGGCACCACGGCACGATCTCGCAGTTCAGCGCCAACCCGATCCGGATCGCCGACTCGACGGCCTGCTGGTTGAGCACGGGTAGCGATCCGGGCAGGCCCAGGCACACGGGGCACACGTTGGTGTTGGGTTCGGCGCCGAACTCGTTGGCGCATCCGCAGAACATCTTGGTCGCCGTCGACAGTTCGACGTGGACCTCCATGCCCATCACCGGTTCGAAGCGCGCCACCACCTCGTCGTAAGCGAGAAGTTCTGCCACCGATGTCGCCGTCATGACCTCGATCCTAGTTGCGCCGGTCCGGCCGACGCCGGGGCGACCGGGGCCACACCGCCCGCCGCGAGGTGACGAAGACCGCACGACGAGGCCAAGTTGGCTGATCGCAGCAGTTACAAAGACCGTCTAAAGTGTTTCCAAGATCAAGGACGGGGTGAGATGTGATGCGCAAACGAGGCGCGAGGGTCGCCGCGGCGGCGGCCGTCGGATCGACGGTGATGTTCGGCGGAATGTTCGCGGCACCGGTCGCGGCCGCCGAACCGTGTCCCGACGTCGAGGTGATCTTCGCCCGCGGAACCACCGAGGCGCCCGGGGTCGGATGGGTCGGCCAGGCCTTCGTCGACGCACTGCAGGAGCAGTTGGGCGGCAAGTCGGTACGCGTCTACCCGGTGGCCTACCCGGCCAGCCCGGACTGGCCGCGGGCCGCCGACGGCGTCATCGACACCAGCAACCGCGTTCGCGACATCGTCAACACCTGCCCCGACTCCAAGATGGTTCTCGGCGGCTACTCGCAGGGCGCGGCGGTCATGGGCTATGTGACCGCCGACCAGATCCCGCCCGGCTACATCCCGCCGGCCGGTATCACCGGGCCGATGGCACCCGAGATCGCCGACCACGTCGCCGCCGTCGTGCTGTTCGGACAGCCGTCCACACGGTTCCTCGGCGCGATCAGCGCACCGCCGATCACGATCGGCTCGCTGTACGCCGACAAGACACTCAACCAGTGCATCGTCGACGACCCGATCTGCACGGACAACGGCGGAAACCTGTTCGCGCACAGTCAATACGGCGCCAACGGCATGATCGACCAGGCCGCCACCTACGCCGTCGAGCGGCTCAACGCCTGACCGTCAGCCGAAGAACTCCGCGGCGTCGTCGTAGCGGCTCTGCGGCACCAGTTTGAGCTGACGGGTGGCGTCGGCCAACGAGACCCGGCCGATCTCCTGCCCCCGCAGCGACACCATCATCCCGAACTCCCCGGCGTGCGCGGCGTCGGCCGCGTTGACGCCGAACCGGGTCGCCAGCACCCGGTCGAACGGGGTGGGCGTGCCGCCGCGCTGCACGTGGCCGAGCACGGTCACCCGCACATCGCGGTTGACCCGCTTCTCGACCTCGATCGCCAGCTGCTGCGCCACGCCGGTGAACTTCTCGTGGCCGAATTCGTCCATGCCGCCCTGGCGTAACTGCATGGTGCCCTCCGCGGGTTTCGCGCCCTCGGCCACGACGCAGATGAAGTGCGAATCCCCGCGCACGAACCGCTGTTTGACCAGCCGGCACACCTCTTCGACGTCGAAGGGCTGTTCCGGGATCAACGTCATGTGGGCGCCCGAGGCGAGGCCCGCGTTCAGCGCGATCCAGCCGGCGTGGCGGCCCATCACCTCGACGAGCATCACCCGCTGATGCGATTCCGCGGTGGAATGCAGCCGGTCGATGGCCTCGCTCGCCACCGTCAACGCGGTGTCATGGCCGAAAGTGACGTCCGTGCAGTCGATGTCGTTGTCGATCGTCTTCGGCACCCCGACCACCGGCACGTTCTCCTCGGACAGCCAGTGGGCGGCGGTCAACGTCCCCTCGCCGCCGATCGGGATCAGCACGTCGATGCCGTTGTCGTCGAGGGTCTGCTTGATCTGGTCCAGCCCGGCGCGAAGCTTCTCCGGATGCACACGCGCCGTGCCGAGCATCGTGCCGCCCTTGGCGAGCAGCCGGTCGTTGCGGTCGTCGTTGCGCAACTGGATGCGCCGGTTCTCCAGCAGCCCGCGCCAGCCGTCCTGGAAGCCCACGACCGACGAGCCGTAGCGCACATCGCAGGTGCGCACCACCGCCCTGATCACGGCGTTCAAGCCGGGACAGTCACCACCGCCGGTGAGCACTCCGATGCGCATGGACCCATTCTCCCTGTACCTGGCGCCGAGTGCACGGTTGTTCGCCGTGCCACTCGGGCGATGCGTACGACAATCGTGCGGTGGGCGCCCTACAGCGCGCTGGGCAGTGGACCGCGGGCGGCCTCGTAGGCCGCGCCCACCCGGTACAGCCGGTCGTCGGCCAGCGCCGGCGCCATGATCTGCAGACCCACCGGCAGGTTGTCGTCCGGTGACAACCCCGACGGCACCGACATCCCGCAGTGCCCGGCCAGGTTCAACGGCAGCGTGCACAGGTCGAACAGGTACATGGCCAGCGGGTCGTCGACCTTCTCCCCCAGCGGGAAGGCGGTCGTCGGGGTGGCCGGAGACACCAGCACGTCGACCTTCTCGTATGCCCTGTCGAGGTCGCCCGCGATCAGGGTGCGGACCTTCTGCGCCTGGTTGTAATAGGCGTCGTAGTAGCCGGCCGACAGCGCGTACGTGCCGATCATGATGCGGCGCTTGACTTCCGGGCCGAACCCGGCGGCTCGGGTCAGCGCCATCACCTCTTCGGCGCTGTGCGTACCGTCATCCCCGACGCGCAGCCCGAACCTCATCGCGTCGAAGCGCGCCAGGTTCGACGACACCTCCGACGGCAGGATCAGGTAGTAGGCGGCCAGCGAATGATCGAAGTTCGGGCAGTCCACCTCGGTGACGTCGGCGCCGAGCGCGGTGAGCTGTTCGACCGCGGCGGTGAACGACGACAGCACCCCCGGCTGGTACCCCTCGCCGCGCAACTGTTTGACCACCCCGACCCGCACACCCCGCAGATCGCCGTCCGCACCGGCCCGGGCCGCCGCCACGACATCGGGCACCTCGGCCGGCACGGAGGTGGAATCGCGGGGATCGTGCCCGGCGATCACCTGGTGCAGCAGTGCGGTGTCGAGCACGGTGCGCGCGCACGGCCCGCCCTGGTCCAGTGAGGAGGCGCAGGCGATCAGCCCGTACCGCGACACCGTGCCGTAGGTCGGTTTCACCCCGACGGTGGCGGTCAGCGCCGCGGGCTGGCGGATCGACCCGCCGGTGTCGGTGCCGATGGCCAGCGGCGCCTGGTACGCGGCGAGCGCGGCCGCGCTGCCGCCGCCGGAGCCGCCGGGCACCCGCTCGACGTCCCACGGGTTCCGGGTCGGTCCGTAGGCGGAGTTCTCGGTCGAACTGCCCATGGCGAATTCGTCCATGTTGGTCTTGCCGAGGATCGGCATCCCCGCCGCCCGCAGCCGCAGGGTGACCGTGGCGTCGTAGGGCGCCCGCCAACCCTCGAGGATCTTCGATCCACAGGTGGTCGGCATGTCGGTGGTGGTGAACACGTCCTTGAGTGCGACCGGCACACCTGCCAGCGGGGACGGCAGACGTTCCCCGGCCGCGACGGCCGAGTCGATGCGGGCGGCCTCGGCCAGCGCCTCGTCGGCGGCCACGTGCAGGAAGGCGTGGAAGCGTTCGTCGGTGCCGGCGATCTGGTCCAGGCACGCCTGGGTGAGTTCGGTCGCCGAGATCTCCTTGGCGGCGATGCGGCCGGCCAGCGTGGCGGCGGTCTCGCGGATCAGCTCGCTCATTCGGGCTCTCCCAGGATGCGCGGGACCGCGAAGCGTCCGTCGACGGCCTTCGGTGCGGCGTCGAGCGCCTGCTCCTGCGTGAGGCCGGGCACCACCACGTCCGGACGCATGACGTTGACGTCGGTCAGCGGGTTGCCGGTCGGTTTCACACCGGTGACGTCGACGGACTGGATCGCGCTGACATGGTCCAGGATGGCGTCCAACTGGCCGGCGAAGCTGTCGAGTTCATCGTCGCTCAGCGCCAGGCGGGCCAGTCGGGCCAGGTGGGCCACCTCGTCTCGGGAGATCTGGGACACGACCACGAAGCCTAGTCGGGGCGGTCGGGCCGCGAGTCGGCGGCGCTGTGGCAGGCCGGGTTCCTCGAGTCGCTTCTCGGCGGCCGTCCGTGCGACAGTGGTCGCCGTGCCTTCCTACCTGCTGCGGGTCCAGCTCGAGGACCGGCCCGGCCGGCTCGGCTCGCTGGCCGTGGCTCTCGGCTCGGTGGGCGCCGACATCCTGTCCCTCGACGTCGTGGAGCGTGGCACGGGGTACGCGATCGACGATCTCGTGGTCGAGCTGCCGCCCGGGGCGATGCCCGACACCGTCATCACCGCCGCCGAGAGCCTCACCGGCGTCTACGTCGACACGATCCGCCCGCACACCGGCCTGCTCGAGGCGCACCGGGAGCTGGAGTTGATCGACCACATCGCGGCCGCACCCAAGGCCGACAAACTGCAGGTGCTCGCCGACGAGGCGCCGCGGGTGCTGCGGGTCGGGTGGTGCACCGTGGTGCGGCTCACCGACACCGGGGTGCAGCGCGTCGTCGGCAGTCACGGCGCCCCCGAAACGGTGGCCACGTCGGCACCGTGGCTCCCTCTCGAGCGCGCAGAAGCCCTCGACGCCACCGCCGATTGGGTGCCGCAGGTCTGGCGCGACATGGACACCACGTTGGCGGCGGCGCCGCTGGGCGACCCGCGCACCGCGGTGGTGCTGGGCCGCGGCGGCGGACCGCTGTTCCGTCCGTCGGAGGTCGCGCGCCTGGGTTACGTCGCAGGCATCGTCGCGACCATCCTGCGCTGATGCTCAGCCGCTGGCCGGCACCGGATAGCGGTCGTTGACGTCGGCGTTGCTGTCCTTGCGCGCGCAGTGGGCGCAGCAGAAGATCGCATCTTCGGTCTCGATTCCGTGGCCGAGGATCCGGCATCCACAGTGTGCGCATTCGGGTGCCACCTGCATCGCTGCGCACTCGATGCTGTCGAATGTCGCGCTGCGTCCGTCGGCCCACGTCACGGTGAACGCCTTGTCGTAGTGGTTGCCGCAGGTATCGCAGGTCGCCATGACTTCCTCCCTCTCGTCTTCGTGATGATCGGGATTCCCATGCCACCGACCGCCAAACCCGCTGCGCCGTTTCGCCACAGGGCGGCACGGGTACTGAACGGACCGGCGCGCAGCCCACTGCGCCATCCCGTTTTCCCCGACATGCGGAGGTTGTCTCCCGTGGCTCAAAAGCCCATCTCCACCGGTCAGGACGTCGTCGACTACCTCGTGGCGCAGCACGACACGATCCGGCAGCTGTTCACCGAAACCCTCGACGCCGCCGATGCCGAGACCAAACGTGAGAAGTTCACCCGGTTGCGCGCCATGCTGGCCGTCCACGAGACGGCCGAAGAGATGATGGTGCACCCCCGGGTGCGTCGCAAGATCGAGGGCGCCGGTGAGGTCGTCGACGCG